>CAYRNB010000140.1:0-5989 GCA_964425315.1 uncultured Rhodoblastus sp. | reverse complement strand
CCTACAAAATAAAACTTTCCTTAAAAAGAAGGACTTTTAGAATAAGTGTAGTATATATAATGTATAAACTAAATATCGTAACCTGTATGAAGGTAACAGGAGAGACCTTTTCTTTTCAAAAAAAGAGAAAGGGAGCCGAAGAGGTAAGATATCAAAAGTATTTAAACTTTCAGGCAAAAAGACCGTTACCGGACAGAACTCTGGAGAGCTTTATACCAAAAAGCACCGAAGGGGCAATTCCTAAGTTTTAGGAAAACCGATACAGAGTGTACTAAAAGAGTTATTTCTAAATATATTAGGAAGAATCTTTCAGGCAAAAGGACAGAGTAAGAAAGTAATATTATTATTTTTTTACTCTGTCCTTTTTATTTTTACAAAATATTTTAGAAAAGCATAGAAAATAATGGTTTTGATTTTTAGGGTTAGATATGTCCAATGTTGAGACCTGACCCCTTTATTTCTCTGCGCTTAATAGGGAGCATTACACTCTGTCTTTTTTTTAATGTCAAATAAATTAACTTAAAATGATTTTGTGAACTTGTGAAGTCTGATCCTATTTCTTTACACAAAAATATAAAAATAAATATCTAAAATTAAGGAAAAAATAGAAGAAAATATTTAAGGATAATAATATGGAAATTAAAATAATGTGGCTAAATCATTACTTTAAAAAAATACTTAAAATTATTTTTAATGAAGATGGCTCAATATTTTATTATGATAAATAAAATTCTATTGAAAATAGGAAGAAGTTTTACAGTAACAGTAAAAGATAAATAATTGAAATTTTAAAATAATTCTTATGAACTAAATTATTACAATAAAAATAATGGGAGGTTGTCCATGCTTAACATATAAATAAAAAGAAGAGAATAGTGTATCTATAGTTGAAAAAATAACATTTAACATAGAATCATTTAATTAATTAAGAAATTAAGGGGCGAGGTGAGATATGAAAATTGAATCAATTAGAATAGAAAACTTTAGAAGCTTTAAAGACGAAACTATATATTTTGATGATTATATCTGCTTTGTTGGGGCGAACGGTTGTGGGAAGTCTACGGTTTTAAATGCTCTAAATATTTTTTTTAGACAAAATAAAGATTGCATGACGGATTTAAATAAATTATCAATAGAAGATTTTCATCATAAAAATACCGATGGCCCCATCAAAATAACATTAACATTTATTGATCTTTCTGACGAAGCTAAGGAAGATTTATCGGATTATGTCAGGCAAAACAAGCTTATTATATCTTCTGTAGCAAAATATGACCCAACCACAAACATAGCCGAGGTTCGGCAATATGGGAGCCGGTTAGGATTTGAAGAGTTTCGACAATACTTCGAGGCTGACAAGAATAGTATTAAGGTAGATGATTTAAAAAAGATTTATTCCGAGTTACAAAGACAGTATGTCGATTTACCAAAGGCAAATACGAAAGCGCTAATGGCGCAATCATTAAGAGATTACGAAGCTAACCATGAAGATGGTTGTGTTTTAATCCAAAGCGAAGACCAATTTTACGGTGTTAGCAAAGGAACAAATAAACTTGCGCCACACATTCAATGGGTTTTTGTTCCTGCCACCAAAGATGCAACAGAAGAAAGCGAAGAATCTAAAACATCTGCTCTGGGTCAGTTATTAGCAAGGACAGTGCGGTCTAAAGTAAATTTCTCAAAAAAAGTAGGGGATCTAAAAAAATGGACACAGGAAAAATATGAAAAGATTTTAGAAGGCGAACAGTCGGCACTCAATGAAATATCAATTAGTCTAAGAAGTAAATTAGAATCTTGGGCTCATCCGGGTATTAATGCTAAGATACTATGGAAACAAGATACAGATAAATCTGTAAAAGTAGAGGAGCCCTGGGCATATATTAAGATTGGTGAAAGGGGATTTGAGGGAGAACTAGCTCGTTTTGGTCATGGTCTTCAGCGTTCATATATGCTAGCACTACTACAGGAACTAACAACAATTTCAGATGAAGTTACCCCTACATTGATTATGGGCATCGAAGAACCTGAAATTTATCAGCATCCCCCTCAGGCAAGGCATCTTGCTGAAACTTTATTTGAATTGTCAAAAAAGAATTCACAGATAATGATTTGCTCTCATAATCCCTTATTTATTCCTGGTGATAGCTTTGAATCTATAAGACTTGTGAGAGAAAAAGGTTCTCCGAGTGAATCATATATTTCACAACTACATTATTCAGATCTATCAAAAGAGCTTGAGCACTCAGGGCAAAAAGCTTTAAAAGAAGAAGGTATGTTGGCAAAACTCTATCCATCATTAAATCCAATAATTAATGAAATGTTTTTTTGTAATAAATTAGTTTTAACCGAAGGGATTGAGGACGTCGCTTATATATCGACTTATTTGTTGTTAACAGATAGCATGAAAGATTTTAGAAGATATGGTGGACATATTGTTCCAGTCGGAGGGAAAAGTGAAATTATTAAACCACTAGCAATGGCAAAACTTTTAAATATACCAGTCTATGTTATTTGTGATGCAGACACAAATAAAGATAGTATTGAAGATAAAGAAAAAAGAAAGTCCGAAGTTAGTGAGCACAAAAAAGAAAATAAGTCTATTCTTTCTTTACTTGATTATGATACATTAAGTGAATGGCCAGGTGCTACAATTTATGAGCATAATTTAACTATGTGGAAAACAAATCTCACAGAGATTGTAAAGAGTGACTTTAATAATAAGTGGGATGATTTTAAGACTCGATCTTGCCAATACTATGGGAACCCTGGTGGGCTTAATAAAAATCCTTTAGCAATTGCCCGCACTCTTAAGATTGCATGGGATGAGAATTGTAAGTCAGAAGAAATGATTAAGCTTACTAAAAGTATTGTTAATTTTGTAAAAAATGAAAATTAGAATATGGATAAAACAGGGGGCGGTTGTTAATGCTCAGTAATTAAGTATTGGTGAAATAGGGAAAGACACTTATTTTTCATAACATCTATGATCTGAGGGGGGGGTTCTTGATTAGACGGGGCGACTTTAGGTATTACTTTAGATAGATTTCCTAAAAAAAGACCTAAGAAGAAAGTTGACAATAGCAACTTGAATCTACACTGTCCCTATTATTCTATTTATTGTTAAAAAAGAAGTTCAGATAGACAATAAAGAATTATATCTGAAAAATAGAAAAAATGTTGTCGATTATGGTTTTAATTTGAATGTTATATGAAGCGATTTTAGATTATAAAATATAGTTTGGACTTATTAAAACTTATGTTATATACTAAAACAATAAAGTTCGTTAATGTTTATACGTTACATACTGAAAAAAGGTGTGAGCCATAATCTAAATTTTATATCTGAATATTTTTAAAGTGGAAGAAGCAGACTAACAATTATTGCCTAGCTAATGTGGGTGAATGCCCACACGGAATATGAGTCATATTCCGCCTGAAATTTTTAGCTCTCTAGTGTTACTTCAGATTTTCTGAAAAACACTAGTCAGCGTTTTTCGGAAAATCTGAAGTAACGCGCTTCAAGTAGGCAATAAGGTCTATGAAAGAGAGAAAATTGCTACAACTTTTAAGAAGAAAGCGCTTAATTAAAGGAAGAGTTGCATTTTTTCGAAAAAAGCTTGAAAGTGGGAGTATTATTCGCCTAAAGCATGTTTCGAAGTTTGTTTTTCTTTGCGGTGCAAATAAAGATGAAAACTCTATGTCGGAAAGAAGAAAAGCATTGATGGCGTTTTCTAAAGAACATCTCCCCAATGTTCAATTTTTTCTTGCAGAACGTATTTTTTCAGAACTTAAACATGAAAACTATAAAAGAAATATCTTAGATATTGAAGACGATATTTCCAGATTAGCAGATGTAGTATTGATTGTTTTAGAAAGTGAAAGTGCTTTTACCGAATTAGGTGCATTTTCACATAAAAAATTAAGAGACAAATTAATTATTATTAATGATAAGAAATATGAAAAATCAAATTCATTTGTTAACTTGGGACCTATAAAGGCTATCGAAGATGCTAAAAGTAAAGAATATATTATAAGTTACAAGATGAAAGAGAATGGAGTTCAGGTAAGAGATGCAATTGGGGATGTTTTTAATCCTCTATTTGAACTTCTGAAAGAACCTCTTACTTCTAAATCAATGGTAATGCGACCTTCTTTATGTAACCCTGCTTTATTATTTAATAAAGATTCTATCATGTTTGTTCACGACCTTGTCTATATTGCCGGACCTATTAACCATGAAGAATTAATAGAACTATTATTACAAATATTTGGAAAGCATGATTTTAAATATCTGAGCGAGCAACTTGCTATGTTAATTGCATTTGAGGCAATAGAAAGAAATAAGAATCAGCTATATCGGAGTAAGTTGAATGAATGTTATCTTAAATATCAATTTGACTTAAATAAAATAATTTCTATCTTCAGAAATATTTCTCAAAAATATCATCAGGATCGTATTTATGAATATTATGAATATTAAGGATAAAATTTCTACTGATATTAAAATTCCCATTTCCCTTCTTAATGAAGCAATTTCTAATGCTCATAAATATATAAAAAAATTTCGTATACCTAAACGAAAGGGTGGCTATCGGGTTATCTGTCAACCATCAGCAAAGTTGAAAACGATTCAATACTGGGTAATAAGAAATATTTGTAATTATTTGCCAGTTGACAATTCTGCTTACGCATATAGAGATGGAGTATCAATTCTTGATAATGCCTTCTTTCACACATCAAATAAATATTTCTTAAAAGTTGATTTAAAAGATTTTTTTCCTTCTATATCATTTGATGACTTTATAGAAATTGTTCGTGATTGGTATAAAAAAAATCAACCTATATGGGAACTTGACAGAAATTCAGAGAACATATTAAAAAAAGTATGTTTTGACGAAAAAGGATTCCTGCCTATTGGATATCCTAGTTCACCCTCGATTAGTAATGCTGTAATGTATCCAGTTGACTTGGCAATAAAAGAGGAAATAAAAGAGGAAAAATATGGCAAAATGCTTTATACGAGGTATGCAGATGATTTGATTTTTTCAACGAATAAGAAAGGCGAGTGTCGCAATTTTCTCAAAGAGTTACGTAGAATTATCAAAGACGTAAAAAGTCCAAAAATAGAAATCAATGAATGCAAAACTAAGATTTGTAGTTCAACTGCCGGCAGTGCTATTGTTACTGGTTTAAGAATTGCAAATGATGGCCATATAACCATACATAAAAAGCAGAAAGATCATATCAGACTCCTCTTGTCCTTATACAAAAAAGGCACCCTGAAAAATGATGATTATGATTCATACAAAAAAGGTATCCTAAAAAATGATGATTATTCTTCCTTGCTTGGTTATTTAGCGTATGTTAGATATGTTGATTCTACTTTTTACTCTAAAATTCAACATAAATATTTCAAGGAAATTGATGGTATCAAGAAAAAGAGTCAATTGGGTCTATAGTTAAAAAAAGTATACTAAAAGAACAGGGGACGGTTCTCCGTTCCTATTTACTTCCTATAAAACTCTTTAATTGTAAGGGTTTCAGACCCCCTTCAGGAATTCCCTAAAAACGCACGGAGAGTGCCTTTAAATGCACTTCAAATTTAGAAAAATCAGCAATTATGACCCCCATTTTTGACCTATTTTTACCTCGACGAAATCCTAAAATCCTTATAAATAGCCACTTTCAGATTTTGAGATGATGGAATTTTAGTTAAAAAAGTGCCATTTTTGAGGGGTAAAGTATCAGTTAAGGCAAAATTTGCTCGTAGAAGCAATCCTCGCATTATTCTCTTGAAACCCTTATTTTACAAGGCTTTCAAGAAGTTATTTTCCCACAGATTTTACACATTTTCCCCATTTATAAGTAAACATTGTTAGTTTTAATCTCTTTATCATTATGGCAGATTCTCCGCACTTGCACCTTGCATCTTGCAACTTTTTTCTCCAAAAAGAAGGATTTTTTAAACCTTTTGTCGTATTAATATTGG
>CAYRNB010000139.1:0-6030 GCA_964425315.1 uncultured Rhodoblastus sp. | reverse complement strand
GCTAGATTTGGCGTGGCGACATGATGGATAGATAAAAAGGCTGATACTTCTTAGCCTTGTTAAGCGTTTTTTAGCTTGAGTTAATAATTCCTTGACTCAAGCGGCGTCGATACGGCAAGCTTATTCTGAACTTGCGCAGGCTCACGCTGTTCGACCCATGAAATTCCTGCTCTTTTTCGCTGTCGCCGCCACGGCTTGTCTGGCGCTTCCCCGTGCTATCCCGGGGGAGACCCACACGCGCGCGCTCCATATCGCATCGAGCCGGGCCTGCGGCGTCAAGACGGCCCTGGAAGGGCGGGCTTCGGCGCTGCCCCGATTTTCGCGCGCGCTCGCGGGCGATGGCGTGGTGCGCATTGTCGCCATAGGCTCGTCGTCGACGGAGGGGATCGGCGCAAGCTCGCCCAACGCTGCCTATCCGGCGCAGTTGCACGCCCTTTTGCAGGAATCCCTGCCGCGCGAAAGATTCGAGGTGATCAACCTCGGAATCGGGGGCGAAATCGCGCGCCAGACAGTGAAACGCATAAGGCAGGACATTCCGCCGCTCGCGCCCGATCTCATCGTGTGGCAGGTCGGGACCAATGACGCGCTCAAGGGCGTGCCATTGAAGGATTATGAGGCGACGGTGCGCGGCGCCCTGAAATTCCTCAAGGCGCGGCGGCTCGACGTCATCCTGGTCGGCATGCAATGGACCCGGAGATTCGGCGCCAATCCCGCTTATCGCGCGGTGCGCGCCGCGACCGAGCGGATCGCACGGCGCGAAAGCGTGACTCTGGTGTCGCGCTACGACGCCATGCGGCGCCTTGCCCAGGCGACTGGCCGCGAGGATATGATCGGCCCGGACCGGCTGCATATGAATGATCGCGGCTATCGGTGCCTGGCGGAGGAAGTCGCCTTCGCGCTTTCCCATTCCGTTGACGACACGGTCGAGAGGCCGGGACGAATCTGATCCTCGCGCACACAAAAAAACCGTGGGCGGAGGCTTCCGCTCACGGCTTCGATTTCAGCGCGGAAAGAGCGGTCAGCTCTTCTTGCACTTGCTCATGAAATGTTTGCGCGCCTTGCCGTGAAGCTTCTGCTCGTTGGCTTTCTTCGAACATTCGAGCGACTTGGCGCTACGGGGCTTCTTCATGGCCTTGGCCGGCTTGGCCGGCGTGGCGGGGGCCGCAGCCGGGGCGGTCTGCGCGGGAGAGGCGCCCTGCGCAAAGGCGGCGCCGGAAAAAGCGAGCATCGAAGCGAGCACGATGGCTTTGGTCAGTTTCATTGCATTTCTCTCAATAGGGAACCCGTTCACGGGGGCGTCGCCTGATTCCGCCTGGAACGCGCCGCCGCGGCGATGCTATCCTTGATTGTTGCTTTTGTCTCGCGCGAAATTATTTGAATATCTATGTTTCCGTCAGATTTTTGCTGCAATGTTGGGATAGCGGCGAAGAAAATAAAAAAGCATAGTTGTTGCAAATAGTTGAATAATACGCGCGCGGGGGCGGGGCAGCGGCCCGTCGCGGTCAAGCCTTGCGAATCACAAAAAGCAAAGCCCCTGAGGCCTCGCCGCTTTCTTCCAGCGCGTCGCCGGTTTCGCGCACCAGGTTCGGCAGGTCGATGGCCGAAAGCGGATCGGTGCAACTCACCTCCACCCTTTCGCCCGGCGCCATGGAGGCGAGAAATTTGCGCGTCTTGAGCACGGGCAGGGGGCATTTCAAGCCGCGCAGATCGAGTTTTTTCATCGCCTCACGCCTCGTCCCTCTCCGCTAGTAACGTACGCGCCAGTCGCAAATCGCCCGGCGTATTGACATTGAAAAAAGGATCGCGCGGCGCGTCCGGCCATTCGAGAACGGCGCAGCCGTGATTCTCTTGGAAGATGCGGACCTTGCGGATGTCTTCTTCGACCATGGCGCGGCGCAGATTTTCGCTGAGGCCGACCGGCCAGAGCGCCACGACCGGATGCCATTGTCCGCCCGAGGCGGCGCAAAAGATTCCATCCGGCTTTTCGCGCGCCGCGGCGGCGAAACGCGCGGCGAGATCATCGGGCAGGAAGGGGGAATCGCAGGGCAGGGTGAGGAGATGGGAGCGGCCGAGGCCCGCGGCGTAATCCATGCCGGCCAGCACGCCGGCGAGCGGCCCGGCATGGCCCGACAGGGCGTCGGCGACGAGCGGCAGGCCGAAACGGGCGAAGGCCGTCTCGGCTTGCCTGTCGGCCCGGTCATAATTGATCGCGACGCAATCGAACTGTTTTCGCGCTTTGGCGAGGACGAGATCGAGCAACGTCGCGCCGCCGATCGCCGCCAAAGCCTTGGGCGCGCCGCCCATGCGGCGGCTCAGGCCTCCGGCGAGGATCAGCGCGACGGGGAGCGAATTCTCGGGCCGCATGTCTTCTTCCGTCATTCCCGCACCTTAACGCATTTTCGCAATTGGCCGCCGGCCATTGCTTCACGCGCGAATGAGGTATAAAGATATCTTTATATCTCATTCGGGCCGATATGAACGATAGAAAAGCCGCCGCCCTGCCGCAAGCTTTGGCCAGCCTCGCCGCCATTGGCGAGGAGACGCGCCTGCGCGTCTATGCCCTGCTGGCCGAGGCCGAACTGGCGGTGAACGAATTGGTGGCCATTCTCGGCCAGTCGCAGCCGCGCGTCTCGCGTCATTTAAGGCTCCTGCTCGAAGCGGGCCTGGTGGAGCGCCGGCGCGAGGGCGCCTGGGCCTTCTTTCGCGCCGCCGAAGCAAGAAGCCCGGCCGCCGCTCTGGCGCGCGGCGTTCTGGCGCGGCTCGACGCCGCCGACGCCGTTCTTGCCGGCGATCGCGCCCGGCTTTCCGAAGTGCGCGCCGCCCGTGTGGCGCAGGCGCAGAAATATTTCGCCGAACATGCGCCGATCTGGAACGAGACGCGCCGTCTCCACGCGCCCGAGGCCGAAGTCGAAGCCGCCATTCTCGCCGCGGCGGGCGAGGGGAGATCGCCAAAGGCCCTACCCGTCCGTCGCCTGCTCGACGTCGGCTGCGGCGCGGGGCGCATGCTGGAGCTTCTGGCGCCGGAAGCCGAACACGCCATAGGCGTCGATCTTTCCGCCGCCATGCTCGGCGTGGCGCGGGCGCAGATGGAGCGGGCGGGCCTGCGCCATGTGCAATTGCGCCAGGGCGACATTTTCGCCTTGCCGGTCGAGCGCGATTCGGTCGATCTCGCCATCGTGCATCAGGTGCTCCATTATCTCGACGATCCCGCCCGCGCCCTGCGCGAGGCGGCGCGGGCGCTGGCGCCGGGCGGACGGCTGATCGTGGTCGATTTCGCCCCGCATCGCTGCGAGATTTTGCGCGAAAAACACGAGCATCGCCGGCTCGGCTTTTCAGCGGAAGAAATCGCTGAATATTTGCGCGAGGCGGGGCTCGACCTCATGCTCCATCGCGATCTCGCGCCGGGCGGCGACGAGACGGAAGAAAAGCTCACCGTATCCCTGTGGCTGGCGCGCGACATGCGCGCCGCCTGACCGACTAGAATCGAGGAAACATGCAGGAGCCGAGGCGCAGCCGCCGCCATCACAAGCCGATCGACGTGTCGTTCGAATTTTTTCCGCCGAGAACGCCGGAAATGGATCTGGCCCTGTGGGAATCGATCGAAAGGCTCGCGCCCTTGCGGCCGAAATTCGTTTCGGTCACTTACGGCGCCGGCGGCTCGACGCGCGAGCGCACGCACGCCACCGTCGCGCGCATTCTGCGCGAAACGCAAGTGAAGCCGGCGGCGCATCTCACCTGCGTCGGCGCGACGCGCGAGGAGGTTGATGAAGTCGCGCGCGGCTATTGGGCGGTCGGCGTGCGCCATATCGTCGCCTTGCGCGGCGATCCTCCCGGCGGGCTTGGAACCGCCTATGTCCCGACTCCCGGCGGCTACGCCAATTCCACCGAACTGGTGCGGGGGCTGCGCGCCATCGGCGATTTTGAAATCTCGGTCTCGGCCTATCCGGAGAAACATCCCGAAAGCGCCTCTTTCGAGCAGGATATCGACGCGCTGAAAGCCAAGATCGACGCCGGCGCGACGCGGGCCATCACCCAGTTCTTCTTCGAGAACGATTTCTATTTCCGCTTTCTCGACCGCGTGCGCGCCGCCGGAATCGCCATCCCCATCGTGCCGGGCGTGACGGCTGTGCAGAACTTCAAGCAGACGGCCAATTTCGCCCGCCGCGCCGGCGCCAGCGTTCCCGACTGGCTGGCGGAGCGCTTCGAGGGTCTCGACGACGATCCCTCAACGCGCCGCCTGATCGCGGCGGCGGTAGCGGCGGAACAGGTCTTTGATCTCTTCGACCGTGGCGTCGATCAGTTCCACTTCTACACGATGAATCGCGCCGATCTCGTCTATGCGGTTTGTCATCTTCTGGGAGTAAGGGCGACGTCGAGCGCGCCCGAGGAAAAGGCGACAAGCTGACGGCGGAAACCCTTCTCCCGCGAGGGGAGAAGGGAACGCCCGCGGGCGCTGGGATAAAGAAACGAATTGAGCGATGCGACATTCGCGTCGGTTCAAATCAGGATGAACAGATGACGTCGACCAAAAATAAATTCGATAGCGCCAAAGCTCTTGAGGCCCTCGCCGATGCGGCGCGCGAAAGAATCCTGGTGCTTGACGGCGCCATGGGCACGATGATTCAGCAGCGCAAATTTTCCGAAGAGGATTTTCGCGGGACGCGCTTCGCGGACTGGCCGCGCGACCTGCGCGGCAATAACGACCTGCTGCTCCTCACCCAGCCTGACGCCATCCGCGAAATTCATCTCGCCTATTTCGAGGCCGGCGCCGACATCGCCGAAACCAACACCTTCTCCTCCACCACGATCGCCCAGGCCGATTACGGCATGGAATCCGTCGCGCGCGAACTGAATGTCGCAGGCGCGCGATTGGCGCGCGAAGCGGCGGAAGAAGCGGAAAGACGCGACGGAAAAAAACGCTTCGTCGCCGGGGCGCTTGGGCCGACCAATCGCACCGCCTCGATCTCGCCCGACGTATCCAATCCCGGCTTTCGCGCCGTGACTTTCGACGAATTGCGCCTCGCCTACAAAGAGGCGGCGAGCGGGCTGATCGAAGGCGGCGCAGATCTTCTCCTGCTGGAGACGATCTTCGACACGCTCAACGCCAAGGCGGCCCTGTTTGGCGTGGACGAGGCCTTCGAGGAGGCGGAAAGAAAATTGCCGGTGATGATTTCCGGCACGATCACCGATCTTTCGGGCCGCACGCTTTCCGGCCAGACGCCAGCGGCCTTCTGGCATTCATTGCGTCACGCGAAACCTTTTTCGTTCGGCCTCAATTGCGCGCTCGGCGCGCGCGAGATGCGCGCCCATATCGCCGAATTGTCGCGCATCGCCGACACGCTCATCTGCGCCTATCCCAATGCCGGCCTGCCCAATGAATTCGGCCTTTACGACGAGAGCCCCGAAGCCATGGCCAATCTCGTCGGCGAATTCGCCGACTCTGGTCTCGTCAATATCGTCGGCGGCTGTTGCGGCACGACGCCGGAACATATCGCCGCGATCGCCAAGCGCGTGAGCGGCGTCGAGCCGCGGAAAATCCCGACCATCGAGCCTTTGCTGCGCCTCTCGGGTCTCGAACCCTTCACGCTTACGCCCGACATCAGATTCGTCAATATCGGCGAGCGCGCCAATGTCACCGGCTCGGCTAAATTCCGCAAGCTCATCACCGCGCGCGATTACGCCGCCGCGCTCGACGTGGCGCGCGACCAGGTCGCCAATGGCGCGCAGATTATCGACGTCAATATGGACGAGGGCCTTTTGGATTCGCAAAAGGTCATGGTGGAATTCCTCAATCTCGTCGCCGCCGAGCCCGACATCGCGCGTGTGCCGGTGATGGTCGATTCCTCGAAATTCGAAGTGATCGAAGCCGGCCTGAAATGTCTGCAGGGCAAGGCCGTGGTCAATTCCATCTCGCTCAAGGAGGGCGAGGAAAAATTCCTCGAACAGGCGAAGATCGTGCGCCGCCACGGCGCCGCCGCCGTCGTGATGGCCTTCGACGAAAAGGGCCAGGCGGACACGAAAGCGCGCAAG
>CAYRNB010000138.1:0-6084 GCA_964425315.1 uncultured Rhodoblastus sp. | reverse complement strand
AATCGGCTCTGAAGAGACATTCCCGGCGTCGCCTGCGGGCGCCTCGTGTCGACCCAGTTGAGACCTCCGACCCGTGCGCATGACCGTCTGGTCAAGCCCTGAAAGCAGTCAATCCACTGCACAGGTATGTCCGCTGGCTGACTTGAGCCGCCTCCGCCGCCGCTCGGCGCTGCTCCAAGCTTTTGCGCTCACCCAAAAACTCGCGGCCTAGTCGAGTTGATTTGCGTCAATGCGCATATGCGAATTTTTTGATACACGACGCCTATGCACGACATCGTCTCAATCCTGTCCGCCCTCGCCGAACCAACCCGCCTCGCAGCAATTCGCCTTCTTTGGGATGGCGAAGAGCATTGTGTGTGCGAACTGATGAAGAAAATCGACGCCAGCCAATCTCGCATGTCGCGCCATATGGCGACGCTGAAAGCGTCCGGCCTGGTGGTCGACCGGCGCGACGCACAATGGGTGCGTTATCGCCGCAATCCCGCCCTTTCGTCGGAAATCGTCGCAATCGTCGACGCGGTCATGGCGGCGCTGCCTCTATCCGACAGGCAAGCCGCATGAGCGCCGACGTTTCGACCCGCCCCCATCCGGGTGGCGGTCCGATCCTGTGGCTGGCTGCGACAGCTGCCGCCATCGCCCTCTGGTTCGCGCTCTATTGGCGCCTCGAAATTTTTTCTGGCTGGATCGTCGCGCAGCTGCCGCTGACGCCAGGAAGTCACGTCGAACAGGCGGCGCGTTTCTTCGCCTTCGACACGCCGAAAGTGATGCTGCTGCTGACCCTGGTCGTGTTCGGCATGGGGATCGTGCGCAGCTTCTTTTCGCCGGAGCGCACCCGCGCGCTTCTCGCCGGTCGGCGCGAAGGCTTGGGCAATGTCGCGGCGGCGACGCTCGGCGTTTTCACGCCCTTCTGCTCGTGTTCCGCCGTGCCGTTGTTCGTCGGATTTGTCTCGGCTGGCGTGCCGCTCGGCGTGACCCTCTCCTTTCTCGTCTCCGCCCCCATGGTCAACGAGGTCGCGCTCGGCCTTCTCTTCGCGCTGGTCGGCTGGAAAGTGGCGCTCGTCTATCTCATCTTCGGCATGTCGGTCGCCATCGTCTCCGGTTGGACGATTGGAAAACTGCGATTGGAAAACTGGCTGGAGCCATGGGTGCGCGACTTGCGCGCCGGCGAAGCCGCGCTCGCCCGAGACGGGCTCACTATCGTCGATCGCATCAAGGCGGGCCTGGAAGCTGTGCGCGACATCGTTGGCCGGGTCTGGCTGTGGATCATCATCGGCATCGGCGCCGGCGCCGCAATCCACGGCTATGCGCCGACCGACCTGTTGGCGTCGATCATGGGCAAAGGCGCTTGGTGGTCGGTCCCCGCAGTGGTGCTGATCGGCGTGCCCATCTATTCGAACGCCGCCGGCATTGTGCCCGTCGTCGAGGCGCTTTTAGGTAAAGGCGCGGCGCTCGGAACCACGCTCGCCTTCATGATGAGCGTCGTGGCTCTGTCCTTTCCAGAATGGGTCATCCTGCGCAAGGTCATGACGTTCCGCCTGATCGCCGTCTTCATCGGCGTGGTCGCAATGGGGATTCTCGCGGTCGGCTATCTGTTCAACGCATTGTTTTCCTGAGAAAGGCGCAAGAAATGAAAAACGTCAAAGTGCTTGGCTCCGGCTGCAAGCGCTGCCAGGCGACCGCCGATCTGGTGCGCGCCGAGGCGGACAGGCTCGGCGTCGCCATCGAACTCGAAAAAGTGACCGATTATGCGCAAATCGCAAGCTACGGGATCGTTTCGACGCCGGGGCTGGTGGTCGATGGCAAAGTCGTGCACGCCGGCGGCTTGCCCAAGGTCGAGGACGTGGTGAAATGGCTGGCGGCTTGAGGGGCGCCAAAGCCGGCGTCGGCGGGCGGGTTCGCCATCGCTCTTTTCATCCCGTCGACCGGGATGAAAAGCGCGTCCGCCGCGGGAGTTGAACCGGGATGACGGAACATACCACATTGCGCCGAGACACAGCGCCGCCCGGCGGGCTTGCGCCCGCCCCCACGACGGCTCGCCCGCGCTCGCTTCGTCCCAAGATCGCCGTGGGCTTGCTCGTCCTGTTGGCGGGCGGATGGATCGCCTGGCGACAACTCGCGCCGGCGCCTGTCGCAGCGACGACCGTGCTCGCCTATGGCGCGATCGACGTGCGTCAAGTGCAGCTCGCCTTCAACGACAATGATCGGATCGCCCGCATCCTCGTGCAGGAGGGCGACCGCGTCAAAAAAGGCCAGTTGCTTGCCGAACTCGACACGGCGCGGCTCAGAGCGAACGCCGACAAGGCCGCTGCGGACGCCGACGCGGCCCGCTATACGCTCACGCGTCTGAAAAACGGCAGCCGGCCAGAGGAAATCGCCCAAGCGCGGGCGACGCTCGCGGCAGCACAGGCCACCGAGGCGAACGATCGGGTCAATTTCAACCGCCTGGAAAAATTGGCGGGTATCGACGTAGCGACCAGGAAGAACCGCGACGATGCCGAACAGGCGTTGAAAGTGGCGACGGCGACGCGCGAGTCGGCGGAGCAGGCGCTCAAGCTGGCGGTCGAGGGACCCCGTTGGGAGGACGTCAAGGCAGCCGAGGCGCAGCTGCGCTCCGCCGAGGCGGCGCTTGCCTTGGCGCGCAAGCAGCTCGCCGACGCGCGCCTCTATGCGCCCGCCGACGGCGTCATCGAGGATCGCATTCTGGAGCCGGGCGACATGGCCAGTCCCGACCGGCCAGCCTTGACCCTGGATCTGACCAACCCGGTCTATGCCCGCGCCTATTTGCCGGAGCCGCAGCTCGGTCGCGTGGTCCCGGGCATGCGGGCCTATATCGAGACCGACGCCTTCCCCGGCAAGAAATTCCCGGCCTGGGTCGGCTTCATCTCCACCACCGCCGAATTTACGCCGAAGACCGTCGAAACGACGGACGTGCGCACCGAGCTGGTTTATCGGATGCATGTATACGCCTGCAATCCGGAGGGCCGGTTGCGCATGGGCGCGCCAGTGACAGTGGTCGTGCCGCTCAAAGACAATGCGCCCAAGTCAAGCGGGGAGCACCCCTGTGAGTGATCGCCTGGGCGCGGCGGCGCTGCGCTTCAGCGGCGTGACGAAATCGTTCCGCAGCGGCGGGCGGGTGGTGACGGCGTTGCGCGGCCTCGATCTCGCCGTGAGCCCGGGACGGGTCACCGGCCTGCTCGGCCCTGACGGGGCCGGCAAGACGACATTGCTGCGGCTCGCAGCCTGCCTACTGCGGGCTGATGCGGGGCGGCTGGAGGTACTTGGAGAGGACGTCGTGACCGGCGCTGAGCACATTCAGAGCCGCATCGGCTATATGCCGCAGCGCTTCGGTCTTTACGAAGACCTGACGGTTCACGAAAACCTCGAACTTTATGCGCAGCTGCAAGGACTTTCGACCGCTGAGCGCCCGGGACGCTATGCCGAACTTCTCAAATTGACGGCGCTCGGGCCGTTCGGCGGACGGCGGTCGGGCAAACTTTCGGGTGGAATGAAACAAAAGCTGGGGCTTGCCTGCGCGCTGTTGCGCATCCCGGAGCTGTTGATCCTCGACGAGCCGACGGTCGGTGTCGATCCGGTGTCGCGGCGCGAGCTGTGGGCGATCATCGCTAGGCTCCGCGAGCGCGGCGTCAGCGTGCTGGTCTCCACCTCCTACCTCGACGAAGCAGAACTTTGCGACGAAGTGACGCTGCTCGATAAAGGCGTCCTGCTTGTCCAGGGATCGCCGCGGGCGCTTGCGAGCGAACTCGCGGGACGTTGTTTCACGGTAGAACATACTGCTCACGACCGGCGGATCCTGCAGAAACTTCTGCTGGCGCTTCCCGGTGTCGTCGATGCGCGCCTCGAAGGAACGGGGGTCAGGGCGCTCCTCGCCACGGGCGCGGCAATTCCGGTGCTGGAGGGCGCGTCGTGGAAAAAGGCGACGCCCGAATTCGCCGATGTGTTCATCGGCCGCCTGAACTCGCGCGCTCGCCGCCCCGTCGCGACGACGGCCGCGCCGCCGGCGCAGAAGCATGATGGCGTGATGCTGCATGTCGCGGGCCTCAACCGTTATTTCGGCGCCTTCCACGCCGTGCAAGACATCAGCTTCGATGTCGCGCGCGGCGAGGTTTTTGGCCTGCTGGGGGCCAATGGCGCCGGCAAGACCACCACATTCCGCATGCTGTGCGGCCTGCTGCCGGCTTCTTCTGGAACCTTGCGCGTCGCCGGGGAGGATTTGATGACGGCGCCGGCGGAAGCGCGCCGGCAAATCGGCTATGTGGCGCAACGCTTCGCGCTCTATGGCAATCTGAGCGTGGCGCAGAATCTCGCCTTCTTCGCCGCCGCCTACGGCCTGAAAGGTCGCCGACTGCGCGAGCGCCTCGATTGGGCCGCGGAGGAATTCGAACTGGGGTCGTTCTTGACTATGAACGCCGGGCTCATCCCGCTCGGTTACAAGCAGCGCTTGGCGCTCGCCTGCGCGCTTCTGCACGAGCCGCCCATCCTGTTTCTCGACGAGCCGACCTCGGGGGTCGATCCCTTGGCGCGGTCGGAGTTCTGGCAGCGGATCAACCATTACGCCAGCGAGGGCGTGACCGTCCTTGTAACGACGCATTTCATGGACGAGGCGGAATATTGCGACCGGCTCGTCCTGATGTCGCAGGGGCGGGTGCTCGCGGCCGGCGCCCCCGCCGAAATCCGGCAAAGCGTGGCGAGTCCCGAAACGCCCAACCCTACCATGGAAGATGCGTTCGTGCGGCTGATCACAGCGGCCGAGGCCGATCTGCGGAGGTCGGCATGAACTTCATGCGGCTCGGCGGACTTATCCGCAAGGAGACTCTTCAGATCGTCCGCGACCCTTCCGCGCTGGCGATCGCTTTCGTGCTGCCGTTGTTCCTCCTGTTGCTTTTCGGCTACGGGGTTTCGCTCAACGCCGAGCATGTGCCGATCGGCGTCGTGGCGGAGCATCCGAACCCCCAGACCGCCTCCTTTATCGGCTCGATGCAGCATTCGCGCTATTTCGATGTCCATATCCTCCCGAGCCTGGCCGCGGCGCGTTCGGAAATGGCGCGGCGGGAGATTGATGGTTTCCTTTGGCTGCGCAACGACTTCGCCCGCCAGACGCTCGTTAACCAGCCGGCGACGATCGGTGTCGTGCTGAACGGCGTCGACGCCAATACGGCGCGGCTGGTTCAGGGGTATCTCACGCAGTCCTGGCAGATCTGGCTGACCCAGCTTCAGCAGGAACGGGGGGCGGGCGACGCCCCTGTCTTTCCTGTGGCCTTGCAGGCGCGCATCTGGTTCAACCCGGCGCTCCGCAGCCGCGACTATCTCGTGCCGGGATTGATCGCGGTGATCATGACGCTGATCGGCGCGCTTCTGACCGCGCTGGTGGTGGCGCGCGAATGGGAACGCGGCACGATGGAGGCCCTGATGGCCTCGCCGGTCACCATGGCGGAAATCCTGGTCGGCAAGCTGCTGCCATATTTCGTGCTGGGCATGGGCGGGATGCTCCTGTCCGTCGCGTTGGCGGTGACCCTGTTCGCCGTGCCGCTGCGCGGCGACCTTCTCACCTTGACCGCCGCCTCGGCCCTGTTCCTGCTGGTGGCGCTCGGCATGGGCCTGCTGATTTCCTCGCTCGCCCGCAACCAGTTCGTCGCCGGCCAGATCGCCATCGTCGTCACCTTCCTGCCAGCGTTCATCCTGTCCGGTTTTATCTTCGACATTCGCTCGATGCCGCCGGTCATCCAGGCGATCACGCATATTCTCCCCGCGCGCTATTTCGTCTCGATCCTGCAGACAGCGTTCCTCGCCGGCGACGTCTGGTCGGTCATCCTGCCAGATGCGGCGGTGCTGGCGCTCATGGCGGCCTTCTTCCTTGGCGTCACGCTGTGGCGCTCGCAAAAACGGCTCGATTGACATGGCTCGCCTGCTCGCCCTGATCAAGAAGGAGTTCCTCGCCCTCTTGCGCGACAGGGCGAGCCGGATGGTGCTGATCGGTCCGCCGCTGATCCAGCTGCTGGTGTTCAGCTATGCCGCCACTTTCGACCTCAACCACATCCCCTTCGTGGCGATCAACGAAGATCCGGG
>CAYRNB010000137.1:0-6183 GCA_964425315.1 uncultured Rhodoblastus sp. | reverse complement strand
GGCCGGCCTCGTGTGAGAAATGCGGGCTAGTGGCGGAGGCCGCAGCTCTTGATTCGACGCCGGGTTTGCAGTTGAATTGTCATCGACGGCAGGAGAATAGCGATGTCTGGAACTCGCGCGTTCTCTATGTTCATGGCGGCGGCCCTGCTCGGATAGTTCGGGTTGGTCGTTCCAACCGCGGCGGCGGAGGTTTTTCCGCGCAAGCCCGCGCCGCCTGGCGCCAAGATCTATTTCACCAATGTGGTCGACGGCGCGACCGTCCCCTCGCGCTTCACATATCATTTCGCCGCCGACAATATCGAGGTGGCCCCGGCGAACGAGCCAAGACCCAATTCGGGGCATTATCACATCATTATCGACAGTCCGCTTCCCCCGCCCGACATTCCCATTCCGAATGACGCCAATCACCTCCATTTCGGCCATGGCCAGACGAAAGGTGAGGTCATTCTTCCGGCGGGCGACCATACCCTGCAGTTGCTCATGGGCGACGAACACCATAGGCGCTGAAGTCGCTCCATCCTTGCGACGTGCCGAAATTGTTGAGGTACAGTTGGGCGGGAGCGAAGGTCCCATTGCCCTGGTTGAGCGCGGCATAAACTCCGTTCGAGCCGAAGCCGACGATATCCGGCTGGCCGTCGCCGTTCACGTCGACCAATTGCCGAGGATATTGGTCCTTATTGGTCCATCCTTCCCCGGCTCCGAAATCATTGATAGCGAGCGAAGCGGCGCCGAAGGTCCCATTGCCCTGATCGAGCGCGACATTCTGCGCTTTGCTTGCGCCGGGACAAAGTTTGCGCGCCGCGGGCGCCGCATTGAATGCGCGTTAATGACCATCTTCGTCAAGACGAAAGCACGGAAGGCGCGCCGACGGCGCAAGCAAAATTTTCAACAATCGCCGCAGGAGCAGTCGAATGAGCGAAATCCTGACCAAATCCGCGGCCCGCAATATTTTCTACGGTGGGTCGCTTTTCTTCCTCGTCATCTTTCTCGCGCTGACGGCGCAGAGCCGGCATTACATGCTGACGAAATCGACCGACGAAGCACACCTCACGGCTTCGGTCGCGCGCGGCAAGCGCATCTTCGAGCACCACGCCTGTTTCGACTGCCATACGATCTATGGCGAAGGCGCGCGCTTCGCGCCGGAACTCGGCGACGTCTTTAAGCGCTGGGGCGGCGAAAAGGACCCCGCCGGCGCGAAGGAGGCGATCATAGCCTGGATGAAGGCGCAGCCGACTGGCATCCAGGGCCGCCGGCAGATGCCCAATTTCCATCTGACCGACGCGCAACTCAACGATCTCGCCAATTTCCTCGCGTGGGCCAGCCGCACCAACACCCAGGGCTGGCCGCCCCGCAAAGTCAACTGATTTCCTCGCGGAGGTTTCGATGCAATACCAGACCCAGAACATCGCCAAGATCTATTGGTACGCAGCCTTGCTGATCTTCGGCGTGCAACTCGTCTTCGGGCTCGTCGGCGCCACGATCTATGTCCTGCCCAATCTGATTCCGGTCAATATCATGCCCTTCAACGAAGTGCGCATGATTCACGTCAACTGCCTGATCGTCTGGCTGCTGCTGGGCTTCTTCGGTGCGGCCTATTACCTGATCCCGGAAGAGGCGGAACGTGAAATCTACTCGCCCAAGCTCGCCTATCTCCAGTTCGTCATATTCTTCTTTGCCGCCCTGGCGGCGGTGGTGGGTTATCTCTTCCACGACTATGCGGCCGAGGCGCGCTCTTATCTCGAGCAGCCGCTGTGGGTGAAGGTCGCCATTGTCGTGGCGGCGCTGATCTTCCTGTTCAACATTTCCATGACGGTGCTGCAGGGCCGCAAGACGGCGATCAGCAATGTGCTGCTGATCGGCCTGTGGGGCCTGGCCCTGCTTTTCCTCTTCGCCTTCTACGATCCGGCCAATCTGTCGGTAGACAAGTTGTTCTGGTGGTATGTCGTCCATCTCTGGGTCGAAGGCGTGTGGGAACTGGTCATGGCGTCGATCCTCGCCTTCCTGATGCTCAAACTGACCGGCGTCGATCGGGAGGTGATCGAGAAATGGCTCTACGTCATCGTCGCCACGTCGCTCTTCACCGGCATTCTCGGCACAGGCCATCACTATTACTGGATCGGCACGCCGAGCTACTGGCAGTGGATCGGCGCGATCTTCTCGACGCTGGAAGTCGTGCCGTTCTTCCTCATGGTCTTCTTCACCTTCAACATGGTTTGGAAGGGCCGCCGCGATCATCCCAACAAGGCGGCGCTCGTGTGGTCGCTCGGCTGCGCGGTTCTGTCGTTCTTCGGCGCCGGCGTCTGGGGCCTGCTGCACACGCTGCCCTGGATCAATTTCTACTCCCACGGCACGCAGGTGACGGCGGCGCATGGCCATCTCGCCTTCTACGGCGCCTATGCCTGCATCAATTTTGCGATGATGACCTACGCCTTCCCGCTTCTCAAGAACCGCGCGCCTTATAATCAGGTGCTGAACATGATCAGCTTTTGGGTCATGTCCAGCGGCGTGGTGTTCATGACCGTCGTGCTGACGTTCGCCGGCGTGCTGCAAGCCCATCTCACCCATGTCATGGGCATGAACTTCATGGACGCCCAGGCTCAGCTTGGCCTGTTCTATTGGATGCGGCTCGGCGCGGGCGGCGTGACGGCCGTGGGCGCGGCGCTGTTCATTTATTCGCTGCTCGTCCCGCGCGCGCATGAGGTGCTTGAACCCGGCGCAGTCGCGGCGCGCGCCGCCGCGGAATGAGGGAGGACGCCATGAGCCTAGCGGCCGTCGCCGCGAAAAAAGAAGGGGAGACGTCTCTCCCCTTCTATCAGCCGCAAGGCGACGAATGCGCCTTGTTCGAGGCGGCGTTCCGGCGCCGCCTCCCGGTGCTGCTCAAAGGACCGACCGGCTGCGGCAAGACCCGTTTCGTCGCCCATATGGCGGCGCGGCTGAAGCTCTCGCTCGACACGATCGCCTGTCACGACGATCTGACGGCGGCCGACCTTACCGGCCGCCATCTCATCAAGAACAATGAAACGGTCTGGACCGACGGCCCGCTGACGCGCGCCGTGCGGCGCGGCGGGCTGTGCTATCTCGACGAAGTGGTGGAGGCGCGCAAGGACGTGACCGTCGTGCTGCATCCGCTCACCGACGACCGCCGCATCCTGCCGCTCGATCGCACCGGCGAGATCTTGCGCGCACCGGACGATTTCATGCTGGTGATCTCATACAACCCCGGCTACCAGTCGGTGCTGAAGTCATTAAAACCTTCGACGCGGCAGCGCTTCGTCGCCCTTTCCTTCGACTATCCCAAGCCGGAGGCGGAAGCCGCCATTGTCGCGCGCGAAAGCGGCCTCGATCTTGAAACCTGCCGCGCCCTGGTGCGCCTCGCCGGCCGCCTGCGCGCGCTGAAAGGCCAGGACCTCGAAGAGGGCGCCTCAACGCGCCTGCTCGTCGCCTGCGCCAATCTCATCGCCGACGGCGTCAAGCGCGACCAGGCGATCGAAGCGGCCCTGATCGAACCGCTCAGCGACGACCCCGAGGTGAAAGCCGGACTCGTCGATCTCGTCAAAGTCACGCTCGGCTGAGTTTCACATGTCGCTCATCGGCGCGATCCTCAAGACCAAGTTCTGGGAGCCGGAGGAGGCGATCGGGACCTTGTGGGATCGTTATGCCGGTCGGTTGGACGAAACGCCCTGCTATCCCGAGGCCGCGGTGGAGCTTTCCGCGATCAAGGGTCGGCTGGGCGTGTTGTTTCGCGGCCTCGGCGGCGAAGGCGGCGTCGAGATCAAGGCGGGCGGCGGGGAAATCGCGCGTCATCGCCGCAATTGGCGCCGACGCCTCGCTCACGCCGACGAAAGGTTCGAGACGGCGCGCTTCGACGGCTCCAGTCTTTTTCTTCCCGCGAAGATCGACGCTTTCGCCAAGACCGATCTCAACGAAAAGCTTTATCTCTGGCTCGCGGCGCTGGCGGTCGTCTCCGAGCCTGGGAAAGGCGATGTCTCCGACCCCCTGCGCCGCGACATTCTTCGCCTGCGGCGGATCGCCGCCGATTGCGATCACGCGATCGCAAAATTTCCCGGCCTTGCGCCGATCCGCACAGCGATCGCGGCGCGGGTTCTGGCGGATCGTCCCCCGCTCACGGCGCCGCCGCTCGAAATCGAAATCGAGAATTTCATTCGCGCGCGTCTCGCGGGCGAAAAGCCGAACCGACAAAGCTTGATCGGACGCGCGCTCGCCGGCGATGACAGGGCGTTGCAAAAACTCGCCGCGCCTGCCTCGTACAAGACCTATCGGCCTGTGCTGCTCTGGGGCGAGCGGGTCGCGCCACCAGCGTCAAACGGCGTCAGCCGCGACGACGCGGCGCCGGAGCCCGGCGGCGACAGCGCCTCCAGCGAAGAAAAGACGCTGAAGGCGGAGCGGCGCAAGAGCGACCAGGCGGCGCGGCGCGACAGCCTCATTCTGCATCGCTTCGAATCGATCTTCTCCTTCGCCGATTTCCTCAACCTCAATCGCGACGTGACCGACGACGACGAGGAATCGGCGCGCAAGGCCGCGTCGGATTCCGAAAAGATCGGCCTCGCACAACATGACAAAAAGCCGAAGACGCGGCTCAAATTCGACCTCGATCTCGCGCCGGAGGACGAAGACCGCGAGAAACTGGCGGGACGTTTCGTCTATCCGGAATGGGACTGGAAAAAGAAGGTTCTCGTCGCCGACCAGGCGCGCGTGCTGGAAAATATAGCGCCGGAAGCGCCCGACGGTTTAAAACTCGACGCCGCGGCCCTTCGCCGCATCGACGCGGTGCGCAGACAGTTCGAGGCCTTGCGGCCGCGGCGCAAAATGCTGTCGCGCCAATATGACGGGGCCGAAATCGACCTCGACGAATATACCCGCGCCGCCGCCGACAGGCTCGCTTGCGGCGACGGCGGCGACAGGCTTTACCGCGACGCGCGCAACGAGGAACGCGATCTGGCGGTCGCCGTCCTGTTCGATTGCTCGCGCTCCACCGAAAGCGCCGTCACCGGCCTGCCCGTCATCGCGGTGGCGCGCGAAGCGCTGATCGGTCTGGCGCATGGTCTCAACGCCTGCGGCGACAGCGTCGCGCTCTACGCCTTTTCCTCCTTGCGCAAGACCCGCGTCTTCGTCGACGTCTGCAAGACCTTCGACGAGCCCTTCGGCGCCAAGGTCGATGCGCGCATCGCCGCGCTCAAGCCGGGATTTTACACTCGGCTCGGCGCCGCCATCCGCCACGCCTCCTTCCGGCTCGGCGAGCGGCCCAACGCCCGCAAGCTGCTGCTCATCATCACCGACGGCAAGCCCAACGATCTCGATCATTACGAGGGCCGCTTCGGCATAGAAGACACGCGGCGCGCGGCGCAGGAGGCGCGGCTCTCCGGCCAGTCCGTTTTCTGCGTCGCTATCGACGCGCATACGCGCGCGCATCTGCCGCACCTCTTCGGCCCGGCCGGATTTTGCGTCCTGTCCAAACCCGAAAAGCTCGCCGCCGCCTTGCCGGCGATCTATCGGCGCGTTGTCGGGTAAAGCGTGGACACGACGACAGCCAGCCAAAATCAAGGCCCTGGCCTTTGAGTCGACATAGCGGTCGCCCTAGGCCGCGTCTGGCCGGGTGTGTGACCATGGCGGCGGACGAGTTCAACCGCGCCAAGACGATCTTCTTCGACAAATGCGTTCGCTACAACGGGGTGCTGGTGCGGGACGCGCAATCGAAATCGTCGACAAACAGAGGCTACGTGCGATCAGGATGCGGAGGCCCGCACGCGGCGAGAAGAGCGCCCATGTCGAATTCGGCCGCTTCTGAAAACATGCCCTGGTCGGCTTGACTGAAAAGAGCGGCCTCTTGATCCTCCACGACGCCGACACGTTTCAGGAAGTCAAAAGGTCGCCGATGTTCGAGCCCAGAGGCACACAAAATGTCTACAACAAGATCACTTTACCAAGGGCGCCAGCCATTGACCCCGTGTCGCTCAATCGTCTGGCATCGCGCGCGGTTAAATCAACCAGTGTGGCGAGCACCCTGATTTGGACGTCAGTGTGCTCGACCGTCGCGCCCCGCCACGACGCGCGCGCGAAAGATTTTCCGGCTGCTCATTGTCAAATTGCCTGCTCAGGAGGAGAATGAAGCCATTCGCGGCTCAGCAGTGACCACCCTCTCAGGGTCGGCTTCGGCTTGTTGAC
>CAYRNB010000136.1:0-6191 GCA_964425315.1 uncultured Rhodoblastus sp. | reverse complement strand
TGTCCAGCGTCAGCGCGAGTGGGACAAGAGGCCTATGCCGCCGTCGTTGAGGCAGTCGCCGCGGGTGAAATGACGCCAGGCGACGGAGCGACCGTCGGCCGCCTCATCGCCAAATATGCCAAGCTTGGCGGCGGCGACATGCGGGATCGAGAGGTTTCGGATCGATCTATCCAAGCTTTGCGCAAACGCATGGGCGAGATCGACGAGACACGCTGATCAGGGTAGGGGCGACCGACAGCCTTAGGGAGCCAGCCTCGAAATCGTGCTGTGAGAAACATTATAGCGGCGCGCGATCTCGCGCGTTGTCTCGCGGGCCTCGCGGCGCCGGATCGCTTCTCGCCTCTGGTGGGCGGCCAATTTTGGCTTGCGGCCCATGCTGACGCCCCGGTCTTTCGCTCGCTGGCGGCCCTCGGCCGTCCATCGAGACTCTTCCGTAGCCATGAATCACGGAGTCATTATGCACCGCATTTATGCAACAAAAGAGCCTTTTCTGGTCGATACACGCATATCCGACGGCCAATTGACGCGGAAAAACGGCGCCTTATTCCTTACCATGTTGCGGATGCGAACCAGTGACTCCCAGTCGATTAATGACCGTTATCGTCCTAGCGACGTTAGCGACGCCGTTCGGGGCCGTATCCTCGCCGGCGGGGCATAGCGTCCGACGGCACGGCGGGCATTGGCGCCATCGAATTCATTGCCATTTTCGAAATTGCATTTTTCCGCCACCAGGCGAAATGATCTTCTTCAATAACGGCTTTCCCGAATTTTATGGCCTTCAGCCGCCATTTTCAGAGGAGGGGATTCCACAAGCCCCGTTGCCCAGCCACCCGGCGCTATCGCCTTCTCCGACCATCTTATTCCCGGAAGGCATGGCCATCACCGTAAGAAAAAATTTACATGAAAACCATCGCGATGGCTTCGCAAAGCCGTCGTTAATCATTGATCGTCCGAAACAGGCGGCTAATCAGTTGGCCGCCTGCTGGTCGCCGCCCGTTCCGCAACGAGGCGAAACAGTTGAAGTCACGATCAGGTTCGCCTTCAACAGCCGCGGGGACGTTATCGGGTCGCCACGCATCACCTACGTCAAGGCTGGAGGGGGAGTCTCCGTCGAGGATGTGCGCGAATCGATCATTGCAGCGGTCAAGAAGTGTACGCCGCTCGACTTTTCGGCGTCGATGGCCGCTAGCGCTCCTGGCTATCCGTTGGCTGTGCGATTTATTGGACGGCGCGCCGAAGAAACCGAGGATAAAAACTAGAGCGCGCTCGGTCATTCCCGATCCAGGACGGACAGCGCCGCTCGGCTGGCGCGGGACTCATGATGGGTCGGCTTGCGCTTGAACCCCGATGTCCGTGCGAACGATCAATGCTAGGCCTCCGCGCCTGTGCGAAGGTCATTCCCGGCGGTCTGGCCGAACGAACGGAGAGCGCGCATGGACGAAGCGATCAAGCGGGAGATCCTGTCGATCCTGGATCAGCGCCGCATCATGACCGTGGCCACCCTTAGGCCCGATGGTTGGCCTCAGGCGACGACCGTTGGTTACGCGAATGACGGCCTGGTCCTCTATTTCCTTTGCGGTCAAGACAGTCAGAAGGCGGCGAACCTGGCGCTGGACGACCGGGTGTCGTTGACGATCGACGACGATCCGCCTCAGGTGATACAGATCAAGGGCCTGTCCATGGCGGCTCACGCGAGATTGGTGACTGACCCCGCCGAAATCGAGAAGGCGGGGCGCCTGCTCCTTGCCAAATATCCCCCACAGATCGGAGCGCCGCCTATCCCTTCCGCCGCCGACGTCAGCATTTTCCGCGTAACGCCAATCGTGATTTCGGTTCTGGACTACGCCAAGGGCTTCGGCCACACGGACCTTGTGACCTGTTAGCTGCGTTACAGCCGCCGAGCCGGAATCACGTCTAATTGCTCCTGGAGACGCTCATGAGCGCCGATGCGGCAGCCGAAACCAAAGCCCCTTCCAAGGACGATGTCGGGATGCTGGCGCTTGGAGCGTTAGGCGTCATCTACGGCGACATTGGCACGAGTCCGCTCTATGCGATCAAAGCCGCCGTGGGCTGGTCCGGCGGCGCCTTCGGCGCGGAAGAGGCGCTCGGCATGTTGTCGCTGCTCGTCTGGACGCTGGTGATTGTCGTTTCCGTCAAATATGTCGCCGTCATCATGCGCGCCGACAATGACGGCGAAGGCGGCATCCTGGCGCTCATGTCGCTGCTGGGCCGCACGCGCGGGAGCCGGCCCGCCATCATAGCTATGGGCATGCTCGGCGCCGCCCTCCTGTTTGGCGACGGCGCGATCACGCCCGCTATTTCCGTGCTCAGCGCGCTCGAGGGGCTGAAAGGTCCGGCGCCAGCGATTTCTCCCTATGTGGTGCCGCTCTCCATCCTTGTCCTGATTGCCCTTTTCAGCTTGCAGCCGCAGGGCACCGGACGCATTTCGAAATTGTTCGGCCCGGTCATGGCCCTGTGGTTCCTCGCCATAGGCGCCCTGGGATTGGCGGCGATCGTGCGGCGCCCGCAGGTGCTCCTGGCGCTCAATCCCTATGTCGGGCTTCACTATCTGCTGGGCCACGGGCTATCCGGCTTTCTGGTGCTCGGCGCGGTCTTCCTTTGCGCCACCGGCGCCGAGGCGCTTTACGCCGATATGGGCCATTTCGGCGCCAGGCCGATCCGCCTCGCCTGGTATGGACTGGCCTTTCCGGCCCTCGTCGCCAGCTACGCCGGCCAGACGGCGCTGCTGATCGCCTCCCCGCCGGGCAAGGAAATCAATCCCTTTTACGACTTATGTCCCTCGGCCCTGCAACTGCCGCTCGTGGCGCTGGCGACCATCGCCACCATCATCGCCAGCCAAGCCGTCATCACCAGCGCCTTTTCGATGACGCGGCAAGCGATTCAACTGGGCCTGCTGCCGCGCATACGCATTTTGCAGACTTCGGCGCAAAGTTACGGCCAGATTTATGTCGGCGTGGTCAACTGGTCCCTGATGGCGTTGACGCTCCTGCTGACGGCGACCTTCGAGTCTTCGGACAAGCTCGCCGCCGCCTACGGCGTCGCCGTCTCATTGACTATGCTGCTGACGAGCCTGCTGATGTTTGTCGCTATGCGCGAAGTCTGGCGCTGGAGCCTTGGCTCTAGCCTTGCGATCGCCGGGCTTTTCATTTGCGTGGACGGCTCTTTCGTCGCCGCCAATTTCGTCAAGTTTTTCGAAGGCGGCTGGATTCCGGTCGTCGTCGCCAGCATCCTCTATTTTTTGATGATGTCCTGGAGTCAGGGCTACGAGGCGATGCGCGCGTCGCTTGAGCGCGCCACCTTCCCCCTTGGCGAATTCATGGACAAATTTCGCGGCGCGCCACGCGTGCCGGGCACGGCCGTTTATCTGGTTGGCCGCACCGATCTCGTTCCCGTGGCGCTCCTGCACAATCTTGAGCACAACAAGGTGATCCACCGACGCATCGTCCTGTTGAACGTCACGACGGAACATGCGCCCCGCGTGAATCCAAAGAATCGACTGCGAAGCGTCGATCTGTCGGACGATTTCCACGCGATGAGCGCGCATTACGGCTTCATGGAGCAGCCCAACATTCCCTACGTCCTCACCCACAAAAAAGGCGAAGGCGTCTTGAATTTCGACATGACGGATACGTCCTTTTTCGTCGGCCGGACGAATATAGCGCCCGCCAGAGCGTCACGGTGGCATCGATTCAAAATGCAGGTATTCAAGGTCATGCACCGCAATGCATTTCCGGCGACGGAATTCTTCCGCATCCCAGCCGCAAAGGTGGTCGAACTCGGAAGCCAGATCGAGATTTGACCTTGGTCTTAGCGTCGTCCCCGGCGGTCATCGCCCGAGCTAACGCCGGAATACAGCGTTCCGAACTCCAAAAGGACAACGGCTTCAGCGTCGATCCTTTCCAAGAACGCGCAAACTTCGGCAGTTCGCGCGCCGCCGCCATTTCTGACATTGAGCGCAACAATTTTCGTCTGAACCCTTTGCATCCGAACAGCTCTCGAGAATTTCGGCCGCGCCGACGGCATTTTACGCGAGCGAGAAAAGATCAAGAGCCAGACTGTCCAAAGCCACCGCTTGCAGCATCACGCGCAGACCGCCTGACATGAGCCAGACGAGTAAGAACCTCCGTTCGTGACGGATTCAAGCCGTGCCATTTCATATGTTGACAGACAGTATAACCCGAGCGCCGCCAAGCGCTTCAAGCCCGCTTGCAAAATTTACCGATTCGGCTCAACTTTGCCGCCGTCGCCAGCGGCATCGGGCTAAAGTCTCTTGAAATGCCGAAGAAGATCACATGGGACCGTTGGCCGCCAGGCCTGCTGACTCTTCGTCAATATCGGTCCGCGTGGCTTGCCCATGATATCATCGCGGGTCTGGTTCTGACGACTATATTGGTTCCGGTCGGAATAGCCTATGCCGCCGCGTCGGGCCTGCCGGGCATCTATGGTCTTTACGCCACCATCGTTCCATTGCTGGCCTATGCTTTGTTGGGCCCAAGCCGAATTTTGGTCCTTGGCCCGGACTCTTCGCTCGCGACCCTGATTTTGGGAGTCGTGCTTCCGTTGTCGAGCGGAAATCCGGCTCGCGCCGTAACGCTGGCGAGCATGATGGCGATCGTTTCCGGACTCACCTGTATCCTGGCCGGCGCGGCGCGTCTGGGGTTTATCACCGAGCTCCTCTCCAAACCGATCCGTTACGGCTACATGAACGGCATCGCCCTGACGGTATTGCTCAGCCAGCTGCCGAAGCTTTGCGGGTTCTCGATCGGCGCCGAAGGGCCCTTGCGCAGATTCTGGGCGACAGTGCTCGCGGTCATTTCGGGAAAGACGAATTGGACGGCGTTCGCGGTCGGCGCCGGCGTCCTCGCCGTCATTCTCGTATTAAGGAACGCCAAGCGCGTTCCGGGCATTTTGATCGCGGTGGTCGCAGCGACGCTGATCGTCGGGGCGTTCGACCTAGCGAACAGGGAAGGCGTAACGGAGCTAGGTCCTTTGCCTCGGGGACTTCCCGCCTTCGCCATTCCTTGGATCGGCCTCAAAGACGTTTTTCCTGTGCTCACCGGGGGCGTCGCCGTCGCCGTCGTCTCCTTCGCCGACACCAGCGTTCTTTCCCGCGCTTATGCGGCGCGAATGCATGCCAGCGTCGATCCGAACCAAGAGATGATCGGTCTGGGCGTCGCCAATCTCGCCGCCGGTTTCTTCCAAGGCTTTCCCATTAGCAGCAGTTCGTCGCGGACCCCGGTCGCCGAGGCGGCGGGCGCGCGAACGCAAGTGACGGGAGTGGTCGGGGCGCTCGCCGTCGCCCTCCTGCTTCTCTTCGCGCCAAACCTGCTCAAACATTTGCCGAATGCGGCGCTGGCGGCAGTTGTCATCGCTTCGGCTATCGGTTTGTTCGAGATCCAAGACCTGATCCGCATTTTTCGTATTCAGCGCTGGGAATTTTGGCTGTCGATAACATGTTTCGCCGGCGTCGCCGTTTTCGGCGCAATACCGGGCATCGGCATTGCGATCGTCATCGCGGTCATCGAATTTCTGTGGGACGGATGGCGTCCTCATTCCGCAATCCTTGGGCGCGTCAAAGGCGTCAAGGGGTATCACGACGTGAGCCGATATCCTCGCGCGCGCCAGATACCCGGACTGGCGCTCTTTCGCTGGGATGCGCCCCTCTTTTTCGCCAATGCGGAATTTTTTAAAGACCGCGCTCTGGCGGCGGTTGCTCAAGCGCCTTCACCGACCCGCTGGCTGGTTATCGCAGCCGAGCCCGTTACCAGCATCGACGTCACCTCGGCCGACGCGCTGGACGAGCTGAATGAATCGCTGAAATCGTCGGGAATCACGCTCTGCTTCGCCGAACTGAAAGACCCAGTCAAAGACAAATTCAAGCGCTTCGGACTTTTTGACGTTTTCGGCGCAAAAAATTTCTTTCCTACCGTCGGCGGCGCGGTCAGCGCCTATCTGGACAGCCATGCCGTCGACTGGGTGGACTGGGAAGATGAAGCGCCGCCGCCGGAAGGGACCCCTTCGCGCAAATGATCGTCACGCACATCCGGCTCGACGATGACTGGACCTCTGGCAAATCCGCGTGAACCGGCAGAAGTCGGCGGGAAGCGGAAGTCGTCCGCACGCCTCTCGCTGCACCACGAACATCCAGAGGGCTCGGCCGGCCTCTGTCA
>CAYRNB010000135.1:0-6324 GCA_964425315.1 uncultured Rhodoblastus sp. | reverse complement strand
GCTCCGCCCGCCGGCTTCAATCAGAAAATCTCCACCACGTCCGTGGACGCTACCCCGGTTGCCGCACAAAGCGATAAGGCTCCCGCCGCCAATGCGGCGCGAAGGATCCGAGCATTCATCGTTTCCCCGCCCTATTTGTATTTTGTCGGCGCCCATTGCGCCGGGACCACAAGAACGAACGCGGCCCGTCGCGCCTGAAATTGATTCTCGATGACGCGTCTCGAACAGGCATTCGGACGTGGCTGCGCAACCGACATGCCAGGAGCGGGCCTTGCAGATTTATCACTAACACCCTGAATTATTGCGGTTATTTTAGACGCGCCGAGGCCGCGCGCCTTCAGCTTTATGCGCTTGCCCACAATCTGGGAGTTTCCCTCCGGCCATGGCGACTTCCTCGCCTTCATGATACGCGAAAGGTAGACTACGCTTACGGAGTCGGAGCCAGCGCAGGCGAGCGCCGAAGAGGTCCTTGCAGGTCAAGCCATTTACACGAAAAGCGTTTTGGACGCCTACGACTTCGTCGTGCCTGGCGTTTCGAACCACCTCATCTGGCGATGTCCGACCACGCGGCTGCGCGCGCTTTGTGAACAGCATCTCTCCGCGAACCACCTCGACGTCGGCGTCGGCACGGGCTACTTCCTCGATCGCTGCCGGTTCCACACCGAGGCGCCTCGCGTCGGGTTGATGGATCTCAACCAGAATGCGCTGGACTATGCCGCACAGCGGATCGCACGCTACCGCCCCGAGACCTATCTGCGGAACGTGCTCGAGCCGATCGCTTTCGACGGAGAGAAATTCCAGTCGGTCGGCGTGAACTATCTGCTCCATTGCCTGCCCGGCGATATCGCCGCAAAGGCGGTCGTCTTCGATCACCTGAAAGCTCTAATGAAGGAACGGACGACGCTGTTCGTCTCCACGCTGCTTCAAGGCGGCGTCGAGCGCGGATGGACGGCGCGTCGGCGCATGAGTTTCTATAACCGGAAAGGAGTTTTCGCCAACGTGCATGACGACGCCGCGGCCCTGCGAGAGGCGCTCGAACGCCGCTTCTTCGATGTCGAGTTCGAAATCGTCGGTTGCGCGGCTCTGTTTTCAGGCCGCGTTTGATCCGCGAAATCGTGACCGGCTCCGTCGCGAAGCGCGTCGCGTGAATGGAGCGCCGAATAGTTTGCCCTCAAGCCGGCTTCGCTTTGCCAGCCTCGGCCGAGACGACCATCGACCGCAGGGCCGGCGACGAGCGGATAATCGCCTTTTCCGCCTCGACCGCGACAAAGAAAATCGCGCCGCCGACGAGCAGCCACGGCCAGACCCAGAGCGGGACCGATTCATTGCCGAACATCTCATGGAACGGCGGCGCATAGGTGAAAAGCATTTGCAGGACCACCACGGCGCCTATGCCGTACGGCAGGTAGCGATTGCCCATATGCGCCTTCAGCGACAGCGAGGAATCGATCAGGTAGCGGCTGTTCAGCAGATAGAAGATTTGACCTAAAGAGATCGCGTTGACCGCCACGGTGCGGGCAAGGCCGTCCGAGGCGCCACGGGCCTTCATTTCGAAGAAGGCCGTCAGCGTATAGGCCAGCAGCGTCACGCCGATGAACAGGATGCGCCACAGGCCGAAGCCGGTCACGATCGGCCGGTCCACCGCGCGCGGCCGCCGCGTCATGACGTCGGCCTCGTGCGGCTCGAAGGAGATCACAAGGCCGAGCGCCACCGAGGTCACCATATTGACCCACAGGATCTGCGGCGCGGTGATCGGAAGCGTGAGGCCCAGGACGATCGCGACCGCGATGACCAGCGCCTGCGCGACATTGGTCGGCAGCAGGAACAGCATCGCCTTTTCGATATTGTTGTAAACCGTGCGTCCCTCCATCACGGCCGCGCCGATCGAGGCGAAATTGTCGTCGGCGAGGACCATGCCGGCGGCCTCTTTGGTGACTTCCGTGCCCTTGATCCCCATGGCGACGCCGATGTCCGCCTTTTTCAGCGCCGGCGCGTCGTTCACGCCGTCGCCGGTCATGGCGACGATCTGCCCGTTGGCCTGGATCGCCTTCACCAGCCGCAATTTGTGCTCGGGGCTGGCGCGGGCGAAGACGTCGACGTCGCGGACGCAATCCTGCAGTTCCGCCTCGTTCATCGCCTCGATCTCGGCGCCGGAGACCGCCGTCTTGCCGTCGCCGACGCCAAGCATTTTGGCGATGGCCGCCGCGGTGATCTTGTGGTCGCCGGTGATCATGGTGACGCGGATGCCGCCGCCGTGACATTCCCTGATCGATTCGATCGCCTCCTTGCGCGGCGGGTCGAGCATGCCGGCAAGACCGACCAGAACCAGATTTTTCGGCAGGTCGGAGGGCTTCAGGCTTCCCGCCGCGAGGCCCGGTTTTTCCAGCCAGGCGAGGGCGAGCACGCGCTCGCCCTGGGCTGCGAGCCGGTCGCTCTCGCGGGCGAAAAGCTCGCGGTCCAGGGGCGCGGGACCGCCCGCCGTCTGCTGGCGATCGCAATGTTCGAGAATGACCTCCGGCGCGCCCTTGACCAGCAGGATTTCATGTCCGTCCGCCGCGCGATGGAGCGTCGCCATGAATTTGTGCTCGGATTCGAAGTGGATGGCGTCGATGCGCGGAAAAGCGGCCTGCTCCGCTTCTCGCGCCACGCCGAGCTTGGTCGCGAAAGGATAAAGCGCGCCCTCGGTCGGATCGCCTTCGACTTTCCAGGCCTCGCCGTCGCGAAACAGTTCGGCGTCGTTGCAGAGCATGGAGACGCGGCCCATCAGCTTCAGCGCCGGCGCGGCCTCGCCGATTTTTCGGCCCTTTTCGCGCACTTCGCCTTCCGGCGCATAGCCGTCGCCCGTCACTTCATAGGCTGAATCCGCCGTGACGGCCGAAGTGACCATCATTTCCATGAGGGTCAGCGTGCCGGTCTTGTCCGAGCAGATGCGCGACACGGACCCCAGGGTCTCGACCGCCGGCAGTCGGCGGATGATGGCGTTTCGCGCCGCCATGCGCTGGACGCCGATGGCGAGCGTGATGGTGATCAGCGCCGGCAAGCCTTCGGGGATGAGCGACACGGCCACGCCGACCACCGCCTGGAAAAGCTCGACGAAGGTCATGTGGCCGAGCCAATGGCCATAGGAGAAGATGACCACGCTCAGAACGCCGATCGCCGCGGTGATTTTGTAGCCAAATTTCTTGATCTGGCGCAGCAGCGGCGTCTCAAGCGCCGAAACACTGGCCAGCAGCTGGTTGATGCGGCCAAGCTCGGTTTCGCCGCCCGTGGCCACGACGACGCCGGTTGCGCGTCCCGAAACCACCATCGTTCCCGAAAAGGCCAGGCTCTCGCGGTCCCCGACGGTCGCCCTGACGTGAACGGGGGCGACGGATTTTTCCGCCGCCAGCGACTCGCCGGTGAGCGCCGCTTCCTCGGTGCGCAAATTCTTCACGTCGATCAGGCGGAGGTCGGCGGGGATGCGGTCTCCGGATTCCAGCAGCACGATGTCGCCGGGAACGAGCTGCTCGGCCGGGATCATGCGGGCTTCGCCGCCGCGCAAGGCGCGCGCTTCCACCGAAAGCATGTTGCGAATGGAATCGAGCGCCTTTTCGGCGCGGCCCTCCTGAACGAAGCCGAGCAATGCGTTGAGAATGACCACGGCGAAAATGACGCTGGAATCCACCCAAAGGCTCAGCATCGCCTTGGTGAAGCCCGCCGCCAGCAGCACATAGACCAGAATATTGTTGAACTGGCCCAGAAAACGGATGAGCGGCCCCTGCTTCTTACCCTCCGGCAGCCGATTTGGCCCGAATTTCACCAATCTGTCGGCCGCTTCCTGGGCGCCCAGTCCCTGGGCCTTGGCTCCGAGTCGCTGAATGGTCTCTTCCGCGGTCAGCGCGTGCCATGGCGCCGGGGCGCTCAGGGAATTAGCGTTCTCCTCCATCTTGCGCTCCCCCTACGTCGGTAGCTTCGTAGGCGGCGCATTCTTCGTCGCCCTTTAAATGGATCGGCTTCCGTAATGACCCGATGCAGCCGTTCGCAGCGAATGCGTGACGAGCCGGGTCTGCTTTTTCATCCATACCGCGGCGTTAAATCAGATTTGATGGCGCTCGCGGCCGCAAGGAAACGACAGAACCTATGCTCGGCGCCCGAGCGGTCGCAGGTTAGGCTCAAGTCGAAACATGGGCAACAGCCGTGCGCCGCAGCGCTGCGTTGGAAAGACGCCGCCACAAAGGAGGCGGCCAAAGGCTTCTGCAGGCTCAAGGCGCGTAACCAGCTCCCTGGCCCTTTTCTCGGCTGATCGAGGACGACGATGTGTAAGCCGGCGTTATAATAGCGCGCCGATTCAGACTCTCCGCTCCTGCGCGGCAAGCCACGCTCGTGTTTCATTCAGGACCTCGTCCGATAACTCTGAATCGTCGCTCATACGCGCTAGGATCAAGGCGCCGACCATGGCGGGCCAGATGCCGATGGCCGCGCGGCGCCTTCGCGCCTTATCGGCGCCGGGGGCAATCTTACTGAGGCGCTCGATCTGATGCTTGAGTCCCGCCCTCGTCTCGGCGCGGGCGCCGCCGGGCTGACGAATTGTCTCGGACGCCAGCGCGGCGACCGGACAACCGTACGCGAAATTGTCTCGGTGCTCCGAAGACAGATATTGCGCCGCAAAGGTCGCCAGATCGGGGGGCGTTAGCTCGGCTTGCCCATGAAATTGAGCCAAAGTCTGGGCGACCAGGTCATCCTTGGACTTGAAATAGCCATAAAACCCGCCGCGCGTGAGCCCGGCTGATTTCATGACGTCCGTCACGGTGACAGAGCCAAAGCCGCGTGCGCGGAAAAGCTGACCGGCGGCCTCCAGAACAGTCCGCTTGTTCTCCTCGACCTGCCCTCGGCTCACTCTCGTTGTCGCCTCCTCAAATTCCGCTTGACATTTTACATGATAATCGTCATGTATAAATTTCATGATAATCATCATGAATAAATGCGGCTGATCCCGTGAGCATGAAGCCTACCGTCCCGGCGCCCGGCTCTTCCATCCGCATCGGAGCCGCCGCCTGACCGGCGCGAAAACCGCAGAGCCGGCGATCTGGCCGGCGCAGGAGGTGAAGCGATGACAGAACAATCCGGAAAAGTCGCAATCGTCACCGGGGCATCCTCGGGCATCGGCAAAGCCACAGCAGAGAAGCTGGCGCAGGCGGGGTTCACCGTCTTCGGGACAAGCCGTCGGGCAATTGAGAACGGGCCGAAACAGGTCGCCATGCTGATTTGCGACGTGACCGATGACGGCTCGGTCAGGCAACTTGTCTCGGAGGCGCTGTCGCGGACCGGCCGTATTGATCTCCTGGTGAACAACGCCGGCCTCGGTCTTTTCGGCGGGGCCGAGGAATCGTCGCTTGCGCAGGCAAAGTCGCTGTTCGAGGTCAACTTCTTCGGCCTCGTGCGCGTGACCAATGCAGTCTTGCCGTCGATGCGGAAGAACGGCGGCGGGCATATCATCAATATGAGTTCGGTTCTCGGCTTCTTGCCGGCGCCGTTTGGCGCACATTACAGCGCGACCAAGCACGCGGTCGAAGGATATTCGGAATCGCTCGACCATGAGACTCGAGCGTTCGGTGTGCGCGTGACGCTGATCGAGCCTGCGTTCACCAAGACCTCCTTCGATCAGGCCGCCCTGAAGCCGGACGGCATACTGAAAGACTACGACGAGGCGCGGGCCGGCGTGGACAAGCTGGTCCAGCAGGCGATGACCATTGGAGATCCTCCTGAAGTCGTCGCCGACACTGTGGTCATGGCTGCGACCGCCGCGCAGCCGAGACGCCGGTATCCCGCCGGAAAGGCCGCGAAACAGGTCAGCTTTGCACGGCGCTTCGTTCCTGCCGGGATGTTCGACAAGAGCCTGCGTAAACAATTTGGTTTGCCGGCCTGAGCAACGTCGTCGTCCAGGCGAAAGAGAGCGGCGGAAAACGTTGGGTCGGTGTTGCGCGGGGCTCATGCCGCCGTTCGCCAACTGCGGGCTCGGCCTCGCTTTCGCCAAGGCGTTTTTGGCCCTGGGGGCGAAAGAAATTTATGTCGGGGCGCGCAATTTCGAGGCAGTCGACCTGAAGGGCGTCGCGCCGCTCAAACTGGACGTCAACGGCGACGAGGACGTTAGCGCGGCGGCGCGCGCCGCCGGAGACGTCGATCTGGTTGTCCACAACGCCGGGATCGCAAAGCCGGGCGGCTTTCTTGCCATAGACTGTGGTCGGCCCGTCGAATAGACCCCTCCAATCCATACGGGATCAGCAATTTTCGCCGATCGGCGTCGAAATCCCGCGCCGATCCTCAGCCTGGCTGGGGCGGGAGGAT
>CAYRNB010000134.1:0-6383 GCA_964425315.1 uncultured Rhodoblastus sp. | reverse complement strand
CGACCGCCGAAAAGGCGAAGGGCAGGGCGGCTTCGGCGGCGGCCCAGCCGCGCGGCGAAATCGCCGAGGCGGTGGAGGAGGCGAACCAGATTTCGCCTTCCGTCGGGCGGATCGGCGCGCCATAGGAATTGCGCCCGTCCGGCGAGAGGGCAATGCGCTCGTCGCCGCCGCTCGCCAGCGTCATGGCGAGAAGGGCGTCGCCCGAATCGGCATGAAAAAGTGAAGCCAGGGGGAAAGAGCGCGCTTGAGGCGGCGCCCGCCGCGGCATGGGCGAAAAGCTTTGAGTCATCGCGCGTCCTGTCCGGGCCTGAAGAGATCGTCGCGCCATTGTGAGGGCCGAAGCTTGCGCGAACCATCCTCCGCGAAAAAGGTAACCAATTGTTTACCGTAATTGGCGCGCCGGGCGCGCCGCCGTCTTGAAAATGTCGTCGCCTTGGCGACGCCGCGCGGTTCCGGACGCCGCCGCTGATGGGGCGGCGGCGCAACAATCCAAAAAGAGTTTCGAGGAATGCCGACTTAAGCGAAATATTAACTTTGTATTGACGGCGAATCGCCTATCCTAACGACAGCGAGGAGCAAGCCGATGCCATTGCTTTCATTCAGAAGCGCTGCAACTTCTCCCGCTGTTATTCCAGTCGTGTCGCATATTCCTCCGCCGTGCTGTCCGCCTTGAAGCGGGGAGCGCGCCCATCGATTCATCCTCGAGGAGTCCGAGCGTGGGCAAGCAACTGGACCGCAAGAAGAGCCGCAATTCCCGTCAATATGGAGACGCCGAGATCATCGAATTCAAGGGTACGAAATTTCAAAACGATCGAGTCCTTCCGCCAATCAAGGCGCTTAATTCCACCCAGGCGCACTACCTCGCCGCCTTGCGCTCCAGCCGGCAAATCGTCGTCCTCGGCCCGGCCGGCACCGGCAAAACCTGGATCGCCGCCACCCACGCCGCCGATCTCTATCGCGCGGGCCGCATAGAAAAAATCATCCTCACCCGCCCCAATGTTCCCTGCGGCCGCTCGCTTGGCTTCTTCCCCGGCTCGCTGCAGGAGAAATTCGCGCCCTGGGCCGTTCCGATCGCCGAGGCGATCAAGGAGCGTATCGGCGGGGGGGTTTTCGACATTGCGCTGAAGCGCGGCGAGATCGAAATGGTGCCCTTCGAAGTCATGCGCGGCCGCTCGTGGAAAAACGCCTTCATCCTGCTGGACGAGGCGCAGAACACCAGCATCGTCGAAATCAAGACCTTCCTCACCCGCGTCGGCGAGAATTGCATCAGCGTGGTCAACGGCGACGTCAGCCAGTGCGACATTCATGGGGCCTCCGGCCTCGGCCGCATGATCGAGCTGATCCGCGAACACGAACTGCCGGTGCCGGTGATCGAATTCGCCCTCGACGACATTGTGCGCTCCGGGCTATGCGCCATGTGGGCGCGGGCTTTCGAGGGAGAGCCGGCGCAAGCCTGAATCGCGAGGCGCCGCCGGCCGCGAAGGAAAGCGGCCGGCGCGTTTGCTTTCCACCGCTGCGCCAAGCGCGAAGCGATCTATTCAAGCCCAAATACGTTCGATAAATTGGCGCGCGCCGCCGACTTAAGGCCGGCGCCGAAGCAGGATCTTTGCCGATGAGCCGCCTGGTCTATGTGCTGAATGGCCCCAATCTCGACCTGCTTGGCCAGCGCGAGCCGGAAATCTACGGCGCGGAAACTCTCGCCGACGTGGAGCGGGCCTGCCGTCGCCTGGCCGCGGAACTCAAGCTCGAACTGCATTTTCACCAGAGCAATCGCGAATATGAATTGATCGAGTGGATTCACACGGCGCGCGGCAAGGCCGGCGGAATCGTGATCAATCCCGCCGCATTCACCCATACGTCGGTCGCGATTCTCGATGCGCTCAGCGCCTTCGAGGGGCCGGTGATCGAAGTGCATATTTCCAACATCCACAAGCGCGAGGAATTCCGCCATCATTCGTATGTTTCCCGGCGCGCCGATGGAATCATCGCCGGATGCGGCGTCGATGGCTACGAATTGGCGCTGCGCCGCCTCGCTGCTCTGATCGACCGAAGAGGGCGATGATCGCCCGGCGCGTCACGCCTCGGCCGAACTGGATCAAATATCTGTTCGGCCAGCACATTCTCAACGGCTTCGCCGCCTCGCTCTCCATTCTTTGCGTCGCTTTGGCCTGCGGCGCGTCGCTCGGATTCACGCACGCCATGGCGGCGGCCCTGGGCGCGCTCTGCGTCAGCGTCGGCGATCAGCCGGCGCCGTTTTTTTCCAAGGCGCGCATTCTGCCGCTCGCCTGGCTGTGCGCCGTCGCGGCCTCGATGGTCGCCGCCTTGTCCGCCGGATCGCCCTGGCTGGAAGGGCCGGCGATCGTGCTGACCGGCTTTGTCGCCGGCCTGCTGATCGCCTGGGGCCGCTGGGCCATTCCGCTGAGCGTGCAGATCATGCTGGCCATGGTCCTGGCGCTCGGCGCGCCGGCGCCCGATCTCGCGGCGCGGCTGCATTACACGCTGCTTTTCGCGCTGGGCGGCGGATTGTACATTCCCTTCGCCCTGGGGCTGACGCGCCTGCTCGATGCGTCGGGGCGTCGCCTCACCGTCGCCGAAGTCATGCGCCAATTCGCCGCCTTTCTGCGCAGCGTCTCGCAATTCTATTGCGCCAACGCCGACTGGGGCGCGGTCTATCTCGATGTGGTCGAGCAGCAGGCGGCGCTGGCCGATCATCTGCAGACGGCGCGCAGCCTGATCGTCGACGTCCGCGACCGCGAGGTAGGCCGGCGCCTGACCGCCGCCCTCGCTCTGCTGCTGGAGGCGTTCGACAACGTCGTTGCCGCCCATGCCGACCACGCGCCTTTGCTGCTCGCTGAAGCGCGCAAGAGTCTCGCCTGGCGCATCAGAATGCTGGCGCAAAGGTCGGCGGACGATCTCGACCGGCTGGCGCTGGATCTCGCCATAGGCCGCAGGAGGCTCGGTTTTCGCGACCGTCGCGAGGCGCTCGATTCCTTTGCGCGCGAGATCGCGATCATGGAGAAGGAGCCCGGCGTCGATCCGCGCCTGTTGCGCGTCGCGCGCATGACCCGCCTGCGCTTCGCAGGGGTCGCGGCCGATCTCGCCCGTCTTCCCCATGCGCTCGCCAACAGCGACGCCGCCGAGCGAATTCTCGCCGGCGTCGATTTGCGCAAATTCGTGCCGCCGCTCCGCGTGTCCCTCGCCGCCCTTTGGCGTGAATTGCGCTGGTCCTCGCCGATCTTCCGCCACGCCCTGCGGCTCGCCCTGGCGCTCGGCGCGGGCTACGGCCTGATCCTTCTCGTCCCCGGCCTTCGCCACGGCAATTGGATCCTGCTCACCATCGCCGTGGTCATGCGCGCCAATTACGGCGTCACCCGACAGCGCCGCGACGATCGCCTGTTCGGCTCGATCGTCGGTTGCGGGCTTGCCGGCGCGCTGCTGTGGATCGGCTCGACCAAAATTCTGGTCGGCGCGCAGCTTTTCGCCGTCGGCGTGCTCCACGCCTTCGCCCGCGTCAATTACAAAATCGCATCGCTGGCGGCGAGCGTCATGGCCCTGCTCGCCCTGCATCTGCTCAATCCGACCGAGGCCTCGCCGGTCGTCGCGCGGCTGATCGACACGTTCATCGGCGTCGTTATCGTCTTTCTCTTCAATTTCATCTTGCCGCATTGGGAGCGCCAGAGCGCGCCCGCCATCGCGAAAAGGCTCCTGCGCAACCTTTCGCATTACGCCGATCAATGCCTGCGCTGGGCGACGCCGGAACAGGACTATCGTCTGGCGCGGAAAAACCTGATCGAGGCCATGGCGGCGCTTTCCGAATCCGCGGCGCGCATGAAAAGCGAGCCGGAGGCCCAAAAAAGCCTCTGGCCGGAATATGGCGCGCTCATCGCCGCCGCCTATACGACCGCGGCGCAGGTCGTCAATGTGCGGCTGCTCATCCGCGACAGAGCCGATTATCTCGATCCTCTCGCCGGCGCGCATCTCCTCGACGCGACGCGGCGGGCGGCCTTGTCCCAACTCGATCTTTGCGCGACGCCGGCGGGCGCGGCGGCGTCGGTCGAGCCGGGGGAAAGCGACGCCAAGATTTTCTCCGTCTTGCGCCGGCGCTGCGACGAAGTTTTGCGCGAGACAGCGGCCTTACGGCGGATCGTCGCCGATAAATGGGTTTCGCCGATCGGGCGTTGACTGGCGCGCGCCGCCGCGCCCGTTATAATGGCGGGCAAACAAAAGGTTCGCCTTGCCTAAGGAAAAGCCGCTTCGGATCGTCATCGTCGACGCCAATCCCCTTCGAACCGCGATTCTGCGCGAGGGTTTGCGCGAGGCCGGTCACGAGGACGTGACCGTCATCGGCGCCGCGCTTGATCTCGAACAAAGGCTCGGGGAAATCGCCGCCGACATTGTGCTGATCGATCTCGAAAATCCCAATCGCGACGTCCTGGAGCAGATGATCCGCATCAGCGGCGCCGGCGCGCGGCCGGTCGCCATGTTCGCCGAAAGCTCCGACGCCGCCATGATCAATGCGGCGATCGACGCCGGCGTTTCCGCCTATGTGGTGGACGGGCTCAAAAAGGAGCGGGTCAAGGCGATCGTCGATCTCAGCATTTCGCGATTCAACGCCTTCGCCCGCTTGCGCGAGGAGCTTAAGCTGGCGCAGAGCCAGCTCGCAGACCGCAAGGCGATCGATCAGGCCAAGGGAATGGTGATGAAGGCGAAAGGCATTTCGGAGGAACAGGCCTACGCCATGATGCGGAAGGTCGCCATGAACGAGGGCAAGAAGATCGCCGATATCGCCCGCTCCATCATCACCGCGGCGGAGCTGCTGAAATGACCCGCGTGCTGCGCATCGGCTATATGCCGCTTACCGACGCCGGCCTGCTTTTTGTCGCCGCGGCGAAAAAATTCGACCGCGACGCGGGCCTGATCTTCGAGCTTCATGCGGAGACTTCCTGGGCCAATCTGCGCGACAAACTGGCGGTCGGCATTTACGACGCCGCCCATATGCTGGCCCCCGCCGTGGTGGCTTCCGCGCTTCGTCTCGACGGTTTTCCCGCGCCCATGATCGGCGCCGTCGCGCTCGGCCTCGACGGCAATGCGCTTTCCCTCGCGCCGGCATTGGCCGCGGCTCTGGCCGAAAAAATGCAGGGCGATCCGGCCGATCCCGCCGCCACGGCGCGGGCTTTGGCGGAGGTGATCGCGGCAAGGAAGCGAAGCAGGAAGCCGCTGCTGCGCTTCGCCCATGTCTTTCCTTATTCCGTCCACCATTATCAGTTGCGCCTGTGGCTGCGCCTCGCGAAAATCGATCCCGGTTCGGTGCGGCTGATGGTGACGCCGCCGCCGCTGATGCAGGCCAGTCTTGCCGGCGGCTATGTCGACGGCTTTTGCGTCGGCGAACCATGGAATTCCTTGGCGCAGAACTCGGGCGCGGCGAAAATCCTGCATCCCTCTCGGGCGCTGACGCAGAATTGTCCGGAAAAAGTTCTGGCCTTTCGCCGCGACGACGCCCTGGCCGCGCCCGAGGCGGCGCGCGCCGCCGCTGCTGTCGTGCGCCGCGCCGCGCTCTGGGCCGCGCAAAGGGAAAATCGTGACGAATTGTGCCGGCTGATCGCGGAGAAACTTGATGCAGGCGCGACGGCCGCCATGATCGCCGCGGCGCTCGACGCCGGATGGCTGCGTCTCGACGCCGACGCCACGGCTTTGTCCCCGGCGCAGGCGCTGTGGCTTTATACGCTGATCGCCGCCGCCGGCCAGACGGAAGCATCTGACGCGCATGCGGCGCTGACCCAGGACGTCTTCTGGCCGCTCGACGGCGAACCACCCATGCCGGAAGCGAAAGCTTTCGGCATCGCGCCTTTCGATCCGGCGCAATGGCGGGCGGTGATGGAAAAGCTGCGCTGAAAGATTTTTTATTTGGTTGCGCGCCGCTCAATGTTCGAGCAAAGCCCGTTTTAATGGCCGAAATTACTTTTTTCGGGCGCCGACTGCCGAAATCGTCGTCAAAACCCGGCTGCGTATGAAATAAGCAAATAAGCAGAAATAAGCGTAAAAACAATTACCTGTGTGCAACGCCGAAGCTGGCGCCGCTCTTGCACCATCAGCGGCAGGTCAATGACGACCCCGATCATCGGTTCGCGAAAGCCAAAGACGGTTTTTGCTTGAGGCGATTGTGCGCCCCTTTTTGGGACGCGCGCTTTGGGGGTTGCCGACCCATTCTGCCTCTCGCCCGAACCGTTGACTGGGATCGTCGCATCACAAGGGTGCGACATGGCGAAAGCAGGCGATAACGGGCAAAAGCGGAAACTTGTGGTGATCGGCAATGGCATGGCGGCGGGACGCGCCATGGAGGAGCTGTTCGCCAAAAACTACGATGCGATGTCGGTCACGGTTTT
>CAYRNB010000133.1:0-6391 GCA_964425315.1 uncultured Rhodoblastus sp. | reverse complement strand
CGTAATCCATGCAGACATGGTTGGTCGGCACGTAGAACAGGCCGGTCTTGGGCGAATAGGCGGAAGGCTGCTGGTCTTTCGTGCCGAGAGCCGCCGGGCAGATGCCCTTGGTGTTGAAGTCCTCCCCGCCGGCTTCGGTCGAATATTTCTTCACCACTTCCGGCCGGCCATAGTTCGGCGAGTTCTTGTCCATGTCGATCCTGGTCGCCCAGTTGACGGCCGGATCGTATTTCTTCGCCAGCAGCAGTTCGCCATTGGCGCGATCCATCGTATAGGCGAAGCCGTTGCGGTCGAAATGCACCAGAAGCTTGCGCATCTTGCCGTCGAACTTCTGATCGACGAGCTGCATTTCATTGACGCCGTCATAGTCCCACTGGTCATGCGGGGTCATCTGATAGACCCATTTGGCCATGCCAGTGTCGGGATTGCGGGCCATGATGGTCATCGACCATTTGTTGTCCCCGGGGCGCTGCTTCGGGTTCCAGGTCGAGGGGTTGCCGGTGCCGTAATAAATCAGGTTCAGCTCCGGATCGTAGGAAATCCAGCCCCAGGTGCAGCCGCCCCCCTGTTTCCACTGGGTCCCCTTCCAGGTTTTCAGGCTGGAATTCTTGCCAATCGGCTTGCCAAGTTCGGTGGTCTTTTCCGGGTCCATCAACAGGGAATCGTCCGGGCCTTCCGAATAGGCGCGCCAGACGAGCTTGCCGGTGTCCATATTATAGGCGGTCATCTTGCAGCGTACGCCGAACTCGCCGCCCGAATCGCCCACGAGGACCACATTCTTGACCGGCATTGGCGCCGAAGTGGCGGTTTCGCCCTTCTTCGGATCGCCGTTCACGGCTTTCCACAGAACCTTGCCGGTCTTGGCGTCGAGCGCCACCAGAGTCGTGTCGGCCTGATTCAGGAAGATCTTGCCGTCGGCATAGGACAAGCCGCGATTGACCGTGTCGCAGCACATGACCGGAATGACGTCCGGATTCTGCTTGGGTTTGTATGTCCACAGAATCGTGCCGTCGTGGTTGAGGTCGAGGGCATAGACGTTGTTGGGGAAGGGCGTGACGAGATACATGATATTGCCCACCACCAGCGGTCCGCCCTCATGGCCGCGCAGGACGCCGGTCGAGAAGCTCCAGACCGGCTCAAGCTTGCTGGCATTCCTGTTGGTGATCTGGTCGAGCTTCGAATAGCGGTTGTTGGCGTAGTCTCCCGCTGGGAGGACCCAATCCTTCGGGTTCTGGGACAAGGTCACGTCCGTGTCCTTTGCGCTCGCTGGCATAGCTATAGCGAGCAGGCTTACCGAAAGCAGGGATGTTGCGAGTGCTCTCATGTTTTCCTCCGCAAACGGCGTCCGTCTCGCAAGTGTGTCTGCCACGTTCTGGCTACTTGCAGGTCACATTCACGCCGTATATTTGGAAGCAGACAGCAACGCCGTCCGCCAATTTCTCGCTTATGCAGCGATCTGCGCGTTTAACGCGAAAATGGTTGCTTTAGTTTCATGGCGGATAAACGACGGTGTTGAAATTTATAATTATTTTTTCCTAAGCTGGCCGTAGGTTCCGCCAATCCTTCACCCGCCGGATCGCTGGCCCTCATTCGCCCGCGCCAGTTGGGGAGGAGTTGTCACAAGGCGGGCGGCGACCATCCCTTCGGCGCCAGTTCGAAACCGGAAAATTCGAAGGCCGGCGCGACGACGCAGGCGACAAGGCTCCAGGCGCCGAGGCTCGCCGCCGCCTGCCACGCGTGGGCGGGAACGACAGCCTGGAGCGTTTCTCCCTGGCCGAGGTCGGGACCGAGCCGCAGCTCCTTCACGCCATCGCCGCCGGCGATGCTCAGCGCCAGGGGCGCGCCGGCCTGCCACAGCCAGATTTCGGCGGAATCGACCCGATGCCAATGCGATCTTTCGCCCGCCGCCAGCAGGAAGAAAATGCTGGTGGCCGCGCCGCGCCCGCCGCCGGCCGGCCGGTCGCGCCAGATTTCGCGGAAATGCCCGCCTTCAGGATGCGCTTCGAGTTCAAGCGCCTCGCACACGTCCTGGGCGGAGAGGGTCTCGACGCGAAGATCGATCAACAAGGCCTCCGGCTTTTGAGGGATACGGGCGCAGCCGGCCGCGTTTTCACTCGAGATCCCGCTTCATCTGTTCGAATTGCTCTTTGGTGATCTCGCCGCGCGCATAGCGGCGCTTGATAATGTCCAGCGCCGAGTCCTCACGCTCGCGCGGCGGCCGTTCACGAAAGACCAGATAGACGATGGCGGCGATCACCCCCAAAAAAATCAGCGGCCCCAAGCCGAAAAACATGCCATTGCCCCCGAATCCATAGCCCCAATAATCGTGCATCATGCGCCTCTCCACAGCCGGCGATCCATAATCTTATAGAAGAGAGGAAACGCAATCCGCGCCGCTGACGGCCTGGGCAAGATCTTGGCGCCTTTCCCTTCGCCGGCAAGTTTTGTCGCGGCCGTCGCGGCTCTCTTCAAGCAAACGGGGCCAGCCGCAGCGCCCGCACGGTCAAGGCGCGGCGAATTTTGGCGGCGCGAATCAGATCGGTGAGATCGCTCGCCGCCGCCGCCTGCGCCGTCCGGCGCAAGGCCAGGGCGCCGACCGGCCGCGCCAGTCCGGGCGCGAGCCGCGTCAGCAGACTGTCCGGCGCGCAGCGCAGCACCGCGCCGGGAAAGTTCACTCCCTCCAACAGGAGATCGCCCGCTTCCTGGATGAAGGCGGCGGGCGGCGCATAGCCGCCGAGAAGCACGAAAGCCACGTCGCCGCGCATTTGCGCCAATCCCTGCGCCAGGCCCTCGGCGAGCGACGAGGTCTCGATCAGGCCGCAGCCGGCTTCTTCCGCGATCGGTCCCAGATTGTCCCCGGCCGGCCCGATAATGGCGGCGTCGCGCAAAACGCCCTCGACGATCGCCCGCACCAGCGAGCCGAGGCTGCGCGCCACCGCCTCCGGCGCGCGAACGCCCTGGCTTTGGCCATGGAGCGTGGGGGAGACGACGAGAACTGAAATCATCGACTTGCTTTAGCCTTTTCTCGCGCCGCAGCAAAGCGGCTTGACAAAAGGTTAATGTTCATTATTTGTTCTGGTATAGGTTCTGTTCCATCGAGACGACGCCATGGCTTGCCCCCGCGCTTTGTCTTTTTCCGTCTCCGCTCCGCTCGACAGCGGCGAAACCATCGCGCCGGAGCGCCGGCGCGGCCGGGCCGCGACGGTCAACAACAGCGGCCGCTACGAGCCTTTGGCGCGGGTCGCGTTCGACGATGGTTGGGGCGGGCTGGAAAGCCTGCCGCCGTTCAAGACCGAAATCGCTCATGAGCGTCCGAAAAAGCTGATCACGCGCAATGAATCGCCGGACATCGCCTTCGATCGCTCGATCAATCCCTATCGCGGCTGCGAGCACGGCTGCGTCTATTGTTTCGCTCGGCCGACCCACGCCTATCTCGGCCTGTCGCCGGGACTCGATTTCGAAAGCCGCCTGACCGTCAAGGATGGCGCGGCGGACATATTGCGGCGCGAATTGTCCGCGCCCGGGTACCGGCCGCAAACCATCGCCATCGGAACCAATACCGACCCCTATCAGCCGATCGAACGCGAGCATCGCGTCATGCGGGCGATTTTGGAGGTTCTGGCGGAGATGAACCATCCGGTCGCCATCGTCACCAAATCGCCCCTGGTCCTGCGCGATCTCGACCTTCTCGCTCCCATGGCCGCCAAGGGCCTCGCCAAGGTCGCCCTGTCGATCACCACGCTCGACCGGGCGCTGGCGCGGAAAATGGAGCCGCGCGCCGCGACGCCGCAGCGCCGGCTCGACGCCATCGAGGCTTTGGCGCAAGCGGGCGTGCCGACGGCGGTCATGGTCGCGCCGGTCATCCCCGGCGTCACCGATCACGAAATCGAGACCATTTTGACCCGCGCCCATGCGCTCGGCGCGCGCGAGGCCGGCTATATTCTGCTGCGCCTGCCGCTGGAGACGCAGGAAATTTTCGCCGCCTGGCTGCTGGAGCATTTTCCCGACAAATATCGCCGGGTCCTGGCGCTGGTGCGCTCGACGCGCGAGGGAAAAATCTACGATTCGGCCTGGGGCGGCCGGATGACCGGAACCGGCCCCTACGCCTGGATGATCGGCCGCAGATTCGAACTGGCGGCGGAGCGCATCGGCTTCGGCAAGAGCCGAACCCGGTTGCGGACCGATCTTTTCACCCGGCCGCTCGCGGAGGCTGCGCAATTGAGCCTGTTCTGACGCGCAAGCGCTTTGCGCGGCCGAATGGGTTATAGAGAAGCGGGGGCGCCGGGGTCGGGAGCAGCAGAATGGATCAGTCGCGCTGGAACGAAATGGACGCCTATATCGTCGAGAAGCTGGCTCCGCCGGACGAAGCTTTCGACGCGGCGCTCGCCGCCAACAAGGCGGGCGGCCTGCCGGCGATCGACGTCTCGCCGCCGCAGGGCAAGCTCCTGGCTTTTTTCGCCCGCATGATCGGGGCGCGCCGGGTGCTCGAAATCGGCACGCTCGGCGGCTATTCGACGATCTGGTTCGCGCGCGCCCTGCCGGAGGACGGCGTGGTGGTCACGCTGGAATTCTCCGAAAAGCATGCAGCCGTCGCCCGCGCCAATTTCGCGCGCCTCGGCCTGGATTCAAGAATCGATCTTCGAGTCGGACCGGCGCTCGCAACGCTGCCGCTTCTCGCCGAAGAGGGCGCCGGCCCCTTCGATCTTTTCTTCATCGACGCCGACAAGGCGGGCATTCCCGACTATGTCGAATGGGCGCTGAAATTGGCCCGGCCCGGCGCCGTCATCGTCGTGGATAATGTCGTGCGCTCCGGCGCCGTGCTTAATTCCGCCAGCGAGGACCCCGACATCCGAGGCATCAGGCGCTTTTACGAAATGGCCGCGGCGGAACCGCGCCTGGACGTCACCGCGATTCAGACCGTGGGCTTCAAAGGCTGGGACGGTTTCGCCGTGGCTCTCGTCGGCGCCCCGTAAGGCGGGGCTTTTCCGCTTTTGTGCGCCGGCGTCTCGCGGGTCAGGCGCGCTTCCTGCCGGTGATCATGGCGCGGACGAGATTTTCGCCGTGCTCCACGCTGGCCAGCGCGACACCGGCGACATGCAGCGCGACCAGGCCGATCATGGCGTTGACGCCTGTTTCGTGCGCCGCCTTCATTGCCGGCGATCCCCAGAAGGCGTCCGTTGTCAGGAGAAAGCCGGTGACCGAGACAAAGCCAAGCGCGCCCAGCATGGCGACGATCATCAGGCCGCCAGCGGGATTATGGCCGAGGAAGCGCGGCGCCTTCAAACGCAGGCTGTCGCGAAGGAAGGCGACGATTTCGCGCGGCGGGCGCAGGAAGGAAGCGAAACGCGCGTTGCGCGGTCCGAAGAAGCCCCAGACGGCGCGCAGGACCACGAGGACCGCGATGGCGTAACCGGCGCTCAGATGCAGCCAGGCGATTTCATCGCCTGTGACATAGGCCAGGACGAAAAGCGCGACGAGGCTCCAATGGAAGACGCGCACAAAGGGGTCCCAAACGGCGACAAGAGCCGGCGGCGTCGCGCCGCCGGCCGTTTCGGTCGCAACCGGAGCCGACATCAGTTGTTGACCTTGCCGGCGGAATCGCCGCCGGCGACGATGACGCCGGAGGTCGGATCTACGAAAAGCTCGGCCTTCTTGCCCGCCTTGTCGATCACGTAAAATTCGCCGCAGGCCTTTTTGATCCCGCCGCTGCGGATTTGATAGCCCTTGTCCGCCACTTTGGCTTTCAGGGCGTCGAGCGTGAGATATTCCTTCACCGGCTTCGCCGTACAGGGCCGGCCGAGGCTCTCGGCGCGGGCGAGGCCGGTTGCGCCGATAAAAGCCGCGAGGCTGGCGAGAATGATCGTCTTGCGCATGATTTTCCCTTTCCAAGAACACCCGCATGAAGTTCGCGGGCGATGGCGACTTATGGCGCAGGGGCGATGACGCGCGGCTGATGACATATGTCAGCGACTTGTCAGTTTCGCCTCGCCATAATGGCCGGAGGAATGGAGAGCCGGGACGCGGGGGCGCCCGTTGGTCTTTCGAAAAAATCGTTGTCGAGGCCCATGCGCCGCGAAAAGCCCAATGCGTTTCTGGAAAGGCTTCGCGAACCGCGATGGCGATGGCTGCGGATTCCGATCGGCGTTCTGCTGGTCCTTGGCGGCGTGTTCTGGTTCCTGCCGCTCGTGGGAATCTGGATGATTCCCCTGGGGCTTTCGGTTCTCGCAATTGATTTTCCCGCCGCGGAAAAGGCGGCGCGACGTCTCAACGCCTACGCTCGCCTTGCCCGCCAGCGCTGGCGCCATTGGCGCCGGCGGCGCTCGCCGAACGGCGCGAAGCGAAACGAAGTCGATCCTTGAACTGCAAACAGGAGATTGGCCATGACGGCCCC
>CAYRNB010000132.1:0-6430 GCA_964425315.1 uncultured Rhodoblastus sp. | reverse complement strand
CTTCATTTCCACGACAGATAAAGGCCGACGTCGCCGGGCACGCCGTGCGGCCAATCGACGATGAGCGCCGTGAGTTGATAGCCGCGCGGCTGAAGATTTTTCTTCCAGAGCAGGTAGGCCTGTCTCGGCAGCCCTTGCAGCGTTTCGGGCCAATTGCTTTCGCCCTGATTGATAGCGCGGCCGTGGTCGGTGCAGAGCTCGGAGGGGAAACGGCCGATAAGAAGCTCGGTCTGCCCGGCTTCTGCGGCCGCTTTGACGCGATTGAGGAAGGCGTGAATCCGTTCCTGGCTGATTGGCTGTTCGGATCTGAGCCGCTCCAGCAGTTCCTGCTTGGCTTTGTCGGCGCGATTCATGGCGTCCAGCGATTTCTTCGCCTTCGCCATCTCGATTTCCGCGACATAGGACTTCAGCTCCTTGACCGACATGAAAACGTCGTCTTCGGACACGCTTTCAAGCGTCGACTTGGAAAGGATCGACATATCCGCGTCTCCCCTGCTTGAACCGAGCCTTCGAAGACTCTCGTCCAAGAGCCAGGCTTGGCTATTTAGTCTCTTCCGGCTACTCATTAGGCGCAATGATGTTTGTCAATGACATCCGCCGGAGTTCGGCCGTTATGTAATTCCCAGGCAAAGCGTTTTCGGAAATGAAGGATCGACCTTTCAAGTTCATGTGCACGCCTGTTTGAGCGCGCGTCGCGGCGGAGCGGTCCAGGGCGTCTCTCCAAATAATTTCGGGGGGGAATTGATCGATGGACGAAATTCGCAGCGCGCCGAATCTTTTCTCCGCCTCGCGCGCCTGGCTCTTTTTCGCGACTCTCGCAATTGTCCTGGCCTCGGCCGGGGGATCGTTCGCCCAGGCGCCGGTCCGCGTCGGCGTCGTCAAAGCCGAAAAGAAGGAAATCACTCAAGGCGCCGTTTTCGTCGGGCGCGTCGACGCCGTGCAAAAGGTCGATATCCGCGCCCGCGTGAAGGGCTATCTGCAATCCGTGAAGTTCGTCGAAGGCCAGGCCGTCAAGGTTGGCGAACCGCTTTATGAGATCGAACCCGATCTGTTCAAGGCGGATGTCGAGCAGGCGCAAGGCGCGCTCGAGCGCGCCAAAGCCGGAAAAACGCTTGCCGCCATCCAACTGAAAAGGGCCTCGGAACTGCTCACGAGACAAGCCGGCACCGCGGTCCGCCGCGATGAGGCTGCGGCCGCCGACCAGCAGGCCGCGGGCGCCGTGCTGAGCGCCCAGGCCAATCTCGACACGGCGAAAATCAATCTCGGCTATACTTCGATAAAGTCGCCCATCAATGGAAGAATTGGCCTGACCAATGTGACCGTCGGCAATGTCGTCGGTCCGGACAGCGGCGTGCTCGCGACCATCGTGAGCCAAGACCCCATCTATGTGACCTTCCCTGTCAGCGAGCGCGATTTCCTGCGGGTCAAGGGCGACGTCAAAACGAAACTGGAAAATGTCGGGGTCAATCTCATTTTTCCGGACGGCGCGACCTATGACAAGACGGGCAAGGTGAATTTCGTCGACGTCAAGGTCAACCGCGCGACGGACACGGTGACGCTGCGCGCGGTCTTCCCCAATCCCCAGGAACGGCTCAAGGACGGCGAACTTGTGCGCGTCCGGCTGGCGAGCGAAAAGCCGAAAGGCCAGATTGTCGTTCCGCAGTCCGCTCTGCTCGCGGACAAGGACGGCGTCTATGTCTTTGTCGTCGAAAACGGCAAGGCTGTGGTCCGCCACGTCAAGCCCGGCGGCGAAGAAGGCGCCGACACCGTGATCGAGCAGGGCTTGTCAGGCGGCGAGATGGTCATTGTCGACGGCCTCCAGAATGTCCGCCCCGGCGCGCCGGTCACAGCTTCGCCCGCCGCGCAAAGCCGGAGCTGACGGCATGATTTCCTCCGTCTTCGTCGACCGGCCTCGTCTGGCGATCGTCATCGCGATCGTCACGGCGATTGCGGGCCTGCTCGCCCTGCTGTCGATTCCGCTTGCGCAATATCCCGACATCGTGCCGCCGCAGGTTTCGGTCACGACCTTCTATCCAGGCGCCAGCGCCAAGGTCGTGGAAGCCACCGTCGCGCAGCCGATCGAGGCGCAGGTCGTCGGCGTGGACAAGGCGATCTATATGAAAAGCGTGAGCGGCGACGACGGCAGCTACACGCTTACGGTTTCTTTCGAACTCGGCACGAATCCGGACATCAATGCGGTCAATGTCAACAACCGTGTGCAGATCGCCTTGGCGCAGCTTCCACCCGAGGTCCAGAAGCAGGGCATTACGGTCAAGAAGAAGTCCTCCGCCCTGCTCGGCGTGATCGCCTTCTATTCGCCCAAGCGAACGCACAATCCGCTCTTCTTGTCGAATTTCGTCACGATCAACCTTCTGGACCAGATCAAGAGCACGCCCGGCGTCGGCGACGCCACGCTCTGGGGGCCGCAGGATTATGCGATGCGCGTCTGGGTCCATACGGACCGCTTGACCGGGCTCGGCCTCACCACCGCCGATGTCATCAACGCCATCCAGTCGCAGAACGTCCAGGCGGCCGTTGGCCGCATCGGCGCCCGGCCCGTCAGCAATGACCAGCAACTTCAGCTCAACATACAGACCAAGGGCCGTCTGACCTCGGTCAAGGATTTCGAGAACATCATCATCCGCACCTCCAAGGACGGTTCGATCCTGCGGCTGAAAGATGTCGCGCGCGTAGAACTCGGCGCGGCCAATCTCGACCGGGACACCTACTTCAATGGCGCGCCCGCCGCAGCCATCGCGATTTACCAGACGCCAGGCGCGAATGCGCTGACGACGCTCGACGCGGTGAAAAAGCGGATCGAGGCGATGCGAAAAACCTTCCCGGAAGATGTCGCCTGGAAGGTCACTTACGATCCGACGACCTTCGTGACCGACACGATCCACGAAGTGCAAAAGACCCTGATCGAGGCCTTCGTTCTTGTTGTTCTTGTCGTGTTCCTGTTCCTCGGCAGTTTCCGCGCGACGTTGATTCCGACGCTTGCCGTGCCGGTCAGCCTGATCGGCGCATTCATTGTGCTGAAGGCGGTCGGTTATTCCGCCAATACGGTGTCGCTGCTCGCGGTGGTTCTCTCCATCGGCATTGTCGTCGACGACGCCATCGTGGTGGTCGAAAACGTCGAACGCGTGATGGAAGAGCATCCCGAACTTTCTCCCGCCGAAGCAACGAAAAAGGCCATGGCGGAAATCACCGCGCCGATTATCGCGATCACGCTCGTCCTGTTGTCGGTTTTTGTTCCGGTCGCCTTCATTCCGGGTATTTCCGGCGAATTGTTCCGCCAGTTCGCGGTGACGGTCTCTGTGGCGATGTTCCTGTCGGCGATCAACGCGCTCACGCTTTCGCCTGCGCTTTGCGGCGTGCTCTTGCGCCCCGCCCATGGCCCGCGCCGCGGGCTTGTCGGTTGGGTGATGCGCTCGATCGACTGGGTGCGCGACCTCTACGGCGCCGCGGTAGCGCGCATTGTGAGATTTTCGGTCATCGGCCTCGTACTGGTCGCCGTCGCCGGCGCCGGGGTCTGGGGTCTATCCGCCAAGACGCCGACGGGTTTCCTCCCGGAGGACGATCAGGGCGCGTTTTTCGTCGTCGTCCAGCTTCCCGGCGCCGCCTCGCTCGCCCGCACCAATAATGTGGTGCGCCAGGTCGAAACGATCCTCAAGCAGGAAAAGGCGGTCGAGGATTACACCTCCGTCGTCGGCCTGAACTTCATAGACAGTTATTCGCAACCCAATTCGGCCTTCGTGGTGGTGACCCTCAAACCGTTCGAGGAACGCAAGGCGCATTCGGCTTCGGCGTCGGCGCTCATCGCGAGCTTGCGCCAGAAATTCGCCGGCATTGCCGGCGGCACGGTCGTCGCATTGGCGCCGCCGCCGATTATCGGCCTCGGCACGGGCGGCGGATTTACTTATGTCGTCAAGGATCTGAAGGGCGCCGACCCCAAGGAGCTGGCTCAGGTCGTGCGCGGCTTGGTCATAGCCGCGAACCAGGATCCAAAGCTCGCCAGAGTCTTTACGACCTATGCCGCGACCAATCCGTCGATCTACCTCGATATAGACCGCGACAAGGCGCAGATTCTCGGCGTGCCGCTGAGCAACCTTTTTCAATCGCTGCAGGCTTCGCTCGGAGGCTATTTCGTCAACAATATGAACATGTTCGGTCGCACCTGGCAGGTTCAGGTCCAGGCCGAGGCCTCGGACCGCAACAAGGTGAGCGATATTTATCGGATCAATGTCCGCTCCAAAGAGGGCAAGATGATCCCGCTGCGCAGCCTGGTGGAGGCGAAGGTCATCGTCGGACCGCCAGCGTTGATCCGCTACAACAATCGCGGCGCAGCCACGATCCAGGGGAGCCCGGCGCCGGGCGTATCTTCGGGCCAGGCGCTGAAGGCGATGGAGGCCGTCGCCGCGAAGACGCTGCCCACCGGCTTCGGCGGCGAGTGGACCGACACCGCCTTTCAGGAAAAGCGGGCGGAAGGCAAGACCGCGATGATCCTCGGCTTCGCTATTCTTTTCGCCTATCTGTTCCTCGTCGGCCTTTACGAGAGCTGGACCATTCCCGTTCCTGTCCTGCTTTCCGTCGCCATCGGCGTTTTCGGCTCATTCCTCGGAATTTACCTGGCGGGCCTCACTCTCGATCTCTATGGCCAGATCGGCATGGTTGTCCTCATCGGTCTGGCGGCGAAGAACGGCATCCTCATTGTCGAGTTCGCCAAGGAGCAGCGCGAGCGCGGGGTTCCTTTGCTTGAAGCGGCGACCGAGGGGGCGCGCTTGCGCTTCCGCCCGGTGATGATGACTTCGCTCGCCTTCATTCTCGGGCTCTATCCGCTGGTCATCGCCCACGGAGCTTCGCAACTGGCGCGCAGGGACGTCGGCACGCCGGTTTTCGGCGGCATGATCCTCGCTTCCGTCATCGGCATTTTCGCGATCCCGCCGCTTTACGTCGTCTTTCAGGGAATGCGGGAGCGTCTCCGTCCCTCCACGCGACCGAAGTCGTCCATCAAAGAGGCCGAGAATGCGGTCGGCGAATGAGCCGCAACGCAACAACGGGCCGGCCAATCGGAGAGCCTTGTAGCGGAGTCGTGTTGGCCTGATGCTTTGAAAAGGCTCTACACCCTGAAGAGAAAGATTTCCGTGGATATTGGCGCCCCGGAGAGGATTGCGCTTTCGTCAGACTAACGGATTGATATTACGAGAATTAATTTAAGCCCTCACCGAGTTTGTAACACAGTCTGGGAACGCGTTTTCGCCGCGCCCATCAAGCGGGGGCCACGTCGTCGCCGTAGACTTAGCGCCCAACTTCATGCTCTGCCCAATGCGCCCGGATGGTGTCGCTCTAGGCCGGGCCTTGGGCCGGTGAGACGCCTAGTGGAGAGACCCGCCTAACAAATTTATAAGGCCGAATTGGACTACCTGTGCGAAGAGCTTTTGCAGTATGGTAGCATTCGTTATTTTATGACGGACGGCTTTCTGAGCCTGGTAATGGATGGGAATGGCGACCACCAATTTGAACTTTTTGCGCTACGAACGTGTTGGCGAAGGGAGGTTCACCTTGCTGAACGCCAACCCCACGATTGAACGATTCAAACAGGCGGCTGATCATATGAAGCAATATGTGTCGCAGGTCGTCAGACTTCTTGCGCGCATCTATCGCGAGAAGAATTTAAAACTAAAGCTGGAAGGGCTCTAAGCAAGCCTTCCGATAAGGACGTCCCATAGTGCAAACGGTTTGGTGACTCATGAATCTGCGCTTTGCAAATGCAATCCTGTTTCTCCTGCTGTCGATGGCGCCGTTTTCCGCGCGGAGCGCGAGTCTCAAAGTTCAAGGCCTGTGCGCCTCGCAGGCTCGCGCCGCCTTTGAGTCGAAGGGGTGGGCCGCCAATGCTACCGCGAGTTTCGTCGACCACTACGATGACGCTTCAAATAAATGCTTCGCTGCATTTAAATCCGTCGCTGTGAAAGGCAAGATCACATGGACCAGCATTTTTGTCACTGACGCCAACGACGGCACTGTATATGCGAATAATATGGGCCGAGATTCGAAACCTTTTGTATGTAACGTAAGGACGGTTTCCGGTAAGCTACTTATATGTCATTCAAACGATGAGTTTTACAAATTGATACATAGTCAATTTGGCTTAATTCAGAATTAGCCAATATAGCCGCAACAACCCGACGGCCATCCGGAGCGCACACAAGCTGGGAGCGAAGATCGTCTGTTGCGGATATTGTGCGCAATGACAAAAAATTGCCCTTGTCCGATTAACGGCGAGGCCGCCGCAATCGGTTCCTGTGCTTGCTCCGGGAGGCTCCACTCATGTTCCGTATCGCACTGCTTGCTCTGCTCGTCCTCCTGCCGGCCGCATCGGCGTCGGCCGAAGAGGCGCTCTCTTACAAGACGCTGGTGACGCCGCTGCTGT
>CAYRNB010000131.1:0-6434 GCA_964425315.1 uncultured Rhodoblastus sp. | reverse complement strand
CGCATTTCGTCGCGCGGTCCGCAGATCGACACAGCGAGGGCAAACATGATGGAAGAGCCATCACCGTGTCGGGGCCGCGAGACGTCGAATTTGAGCCGCTGACCTGAGACCGTTTTCGGACTTTTCGCGCGCTCTTCGCGTGCCCAGGGCGTTACAGGACGGCAGTCGACGCCTTCTCGCGTCAGGAGACAGACAATGCGGTGACGCATGGGCAGGGAAATTCGTTGACCGAGAGAAATCGGCTCCTTTATATTGCGGTGCACAATTATATTGCGCCGCAGTACGATCCACTTTAGGATTTTAATCTGGCGGGTAAAGACGCTGAGTGAATTGGCCGCTGGCCAAGAGAACGGATCACGAAGGAGACGGTTGGATGTCGGACACTATCTTCAATCCCAAGGGAATTGCCGCGCAAAATTCTGAAAAGTTGCGCGAAACCGCCATCAAAAGCGTCGCCCAAGCTCGCGCCGTCTTTGAGAAAGCCAATGCCGCCGCGAAAGACGCCGCCGGTTCGCTCGAAGCCAGCTCGACCATCGTCGCCAAGGGGCTAAGCGAATTCAACGCCAAGGCTTTCGAGGCGTTCCAGGCCAATTCCAATCTGACCTTGGAGTTTTGTGGCGCTCTCGCCAAAGCCAAGAACTTTTCCGAGGCTTATAGCTTGCAAACAGAACATGGGGCCAAGTTGGTCGAGGCCCTCAAAGCCCAAGGCAAGGACCTTTCCGACCTCGCGAGCAAGATCGCCAAGGAATCCGCCGAACCTTTGAAGGCTCAGCTCGCCGACGTCCTCAAGCCGGCGGCTTGATCGATCTGGCGCGGCGCCGGCGAAAAGCCCGGCGCCGTCGCCAACCGTATCATAACAATTTAATTTTATTTGCTCTGTGCGGTCCTGCGAAAGCGGCGAGCGCGGGCGCGGCGCGGACAAAGGCAACGAACGGGACTATTCTCGATGGACCGGTTCGCAGACATCGTCCTGACGCCGATCGCGCTCTTTTCCGGCCGACCCTTGGCGGTCACGCTGGCTTTGTCGATTCTCGCCGCCGCCTTGGGCCTTTGGGCCTTCTTTCTCCTGCCGACCGAAAGACGTTTTATTGGGCGGTTGCGCCGGCTTGCGCATGAGGTTCGCGCCGCCGGCAAGGTGGAAAGCGATGCGGCTGCGCGATTCGAACACATCGATCTGATCTTCGCGCGCTCTGATCTGGCGCCCGCCTGGCGGCGCTACCGTTCCGGCGTCGAATTCGAAAATGGCGAGGCTTGGAGCTATGCTGACCCAGCCGATTTCTTCGCCCTGCCGCACCTGCCCGGCCATTCCTATCCGAAATGGTCCAATACGCTGGCGGGGGTGTTTCTGACGGTCGGCCTGTTTTTCACTTTCGTTGGCCTTTCCGCCGCTTTGCTGCAATTGGGCGGCAACGGGCATGGCGCGCTCGATCCCGCTCAGCTCAAAGTCGCGGTCCAAGGCATTCTCGCCGTCAGTTCGGTTAAATTCATCACCTCGATCGCCGGGATTCTCGCCTATATCTTCTGGACTGTGGTCGCGCGCCAGCAGATGGCGACCCAAGCCCAGGCCGAAGAAGAATTTTTGGCGGAAATTCGCGCGCTTTCCACTTATGTCGCGCCCGAAATGCTGCTGCGCCGGCATTTGCGCCTCGCCGAAACGCAGAAAGAGCAGTTCGGCGAGCTTGCCGAATCGCTCGCCGCCCGGTTCGATGCCGCCCTCACCGCTTTGCCGTGCGCTTTGGCGGAAAACGTCGGAGCGGCGACGGCTGAGGCTTTCGCGCCTTTGCGCGACGATATAGCCGCCATGAGCGCGCGCGTCGGCGAAGCCAACAAACAGACGGCGGAAAGCGCCGGCGAGGTCTTCGGCGCATTGTGGCGCGAAGGCGCCGGCGGCCATCTGGAAAAATTCGGCGTGCAAATGAGCTCAGTTCTCGCGGCGCTCGAAGGCGTGTCAGGCAAGATCCGCTCGGCTGAATCGGATTTCGGCGGCGAAATCGGCCGCGGCGCCGAGGAACTGACCGCCTCTTCGCGTCGGATGATCGCCGCCATCGAACAGGGGCAGGCCAACCTCGCCGGTTCTCTCGCCGCCTTCGACCAGAAGATCGCCGCCTTGCCCGCCACATACGCCGCGATCGCCGCGCAATCCACTCAAGATATGGGCGCGTCTATGCGGCAAGTCCTCGACGGAGTGGCGCAAAGGGCCGAGGAAGCCGGGCGCGCCGGCGCGGACACGCTTGCCGCGCGCACGGCGGAAATGTCCGCCGCGCTTGCCACCGCCGCCGCGACCATGAATCGGGCGGGCGCCGACTCGCAGGCCCAAATGGCGGACGGAGCGCGCAAAATTTCCGAAGCGACGGAACAATCGGGCGCGCGCCTGACGCAAATTCTGGATTCCTTCGCCGCTGCGGTGAACCGCCTGACTTCGCGCCTCGACCAGACCGAACAGACGCTCGAAGGGCAGAACAATCGCCTCAGCCAAGCCGGCGAAATCGTCGCCCGCGCCTCCGACGATCTCGCCCAGGCGGCGGGCGCGCTGGAAGGCGCCGCGGCCCCGCTGACCGGCGCGACGCTTGCCTTCCGCGACGCCATGATCCGTTTCGCCGAAGGGACCGACAAGATTGGTCTGGTCGCAACTTCCGGCGACGCCATCGCCGCCCATATCGCTGCTTTCGGCGCGCAAATGAATCAATCGCTCGCGGCTTTCGACGCGCTGCCGGAAAAGATTCGCGCCGTCGAGTCGGGTTTCGGCGGCGAGATCGGCCGTTCCACCCAGGATCTGACCGTGGCGGCCTTGCGGATGAGCGAGGGCTTCGAGCGCAGCCAATCGGCGCTCGCCGCGACCCTGGGCGCTTTCGAGTCCCGGATCGAATCGATTCCCAGCTCTCTGGTGGCAGCCTCCGAATCCACTGCGGAGGCGATCGGCGCGAAGATCCGCCAGACCCTCGACCAGACCGCCGCGTTGGCCGAAGCGGCGAGCCGCAATGGCGCCGATCTCTTCGGCGCGCGGGTCGAGGATATCGCCCGCATGCTCGACGCCGCGGCGGCGCGCCTGCAGGAGGCGAGCCACTCCTCCGGCGACCATTTGCGCGCCGGCCGGGAATCGCTCGCCGAAGGCGTGGCGGCGGGGGTCAAGATCGTCGCCGATACGGCGGAAAATTCCGCAGCCCTGCTGGCGCGGACAGTGGAGACTTTCGCGGCGGCCGTTCGCGGCCTCTCGGCGCGGCTGGGCGAGACCGTCGCCGGCCTCGACGCCCAGAATGCGCGGATGGAAACGGCCGGCGCGCTCGTCTCGGGCGCCTCCCGCTCGCTTGCCGACGCCGCCGGAACGGTGGCTGTGGCGGCGACGCCTCTGGCCGGCGCGAGTCAGGCGCTGCGAGGCGCGATGACGACTTTTTCCGGCGCGGCCGAACAAATTCGCGCGCTGGAAAATTCCGGTCGGATTGTGGTGGAAAATTTCGGGAAGGCCGCCGCCAGCGCCCAGGAGACGTTTGGCGCCCAGGCCGAGAATTTCCGCTTGGTCGAACGCGCCGTCGCCCAGACGCTGCAGGAGCTGACCTGTGGCGTTCAGGCGCTCGGCCAGGAAATCTCGCATTGCATCGAGACCTACGACAATGAAATCGCCCGCTCGATCGGCAGCCTCGAAACCGCTCTGATCGATATCGGCGACATTGTCGATGCGCGCCAGGCCAGGCGTACGGCAGAGGCGCGCTGATGTTTTCCGCGCGGGTCCACCGAATCGAGGAAGAGGAAAAGAAGGACATTTTCGCTCCCGTCGCCGATCTGATGGTGGGCGTGGTCTTCATCTTTCTCGTCATGATCATGGCTCTCTCGCTGGTGATGATGCAGGACGCCGTGCCGCGTTCTGCCTATGACCAGATCGCCCGCCAATTGGCGGAGACCAAAGCTCAGCGCGACGGTTTGCAGAAGCGGGTCGAGCAATTCGCAGAATTCGTCGCTTATGCGAAAAACGAAGGCGTCATTCCGCTGCTCGACCGCCTGGCGGAAGCAGACGCGACTCGCGCGAAAATCCTCGCAATGCTGAAGGAAAGGCTGGCGGCCAAAGGCGTCAATGTGGAAGCCGATTTCCGCAATGGGGTTTTGCGCCTGCCGTCCGGCGATCTCTTCGATTCCGCCCAGGCCCAGCCGACGCCGCACGGAGCCGACGTCATCCGCATTCTCGGAGCAACGCTTGTCGATGTGCTGCCCTGTTTCCTGCCCGGCGAGCGCCCCTCCGACTGCCCGCCGTTGTCGCCCGACAGCGTGCTCAACGCCGTCTATATCGAGGGCCATACCGATATAGCGCCTTTGCGCGACGCGAGCGGCGGTCTTCGCGACAACTGGGACCTTTCCGCCGCGCGCGCCATCGCGGCCTTTCGCATCATTCGCGATTCGGATCCGCGCGCGCCTAGACTGAAAAACGCCGAAGGCGAAGCCTTGCTCGGCGTCTCCGGCTATGCCGCCACCCGTCCGGCGGTCGAGGGCCTGACCGACAAGCAGCGCATGGACAAAAACGTGATGGAAAAGGATCGACGTATCGCGGTCCGCCTCATCATGGCGGTCAATCGCGAACAGTTGGCCAAAACCCTCCGCGAGCTCAATCAAAGGCTGAACGCGCTTGATGCCGCCGGACACAAATAAGGCGCCGCTCGCCCCGAGACTTGTCGTGCGCGGGGCTCGGCTGTCGCTGCTCGCCCTACGGTTGGAGGAAAGCCGCGGTCCCGGCCGCGCCGGCCCCGGCCAGCCGCGCCGCATCGTCGAAGCCGCCGAACGCGGACTGTCGGAAAGCGGTTTCGGCGCTTTGCCGCTGCGCGAACGAAAGGCGGTTCTGGAGCTGTTTTGGCGCGAGTCGCGGGCGCGCGGCGCCAATGTCGGCGAATGGCTCGCTTGGGCCGAAAAGGAGTGGCGGCCGCAGATCGCCGAAACTCGCATTTGCGCCGCCATGCTGCGCCATTTCGATTCGCGCCATCCGGCGACTTCGGCGATTTGTGATTGGCTCGCGCCGCGGCAGGAGCGGCTGTGGGGCCGTTTCGGCGTGTTCGCCCGGCGCTGGCGTCTCGCAGAAGGCGCGCCGGCGGCGGAAAAAATCGCCGCCAGCCTGGCTGAAGGCGGGACGGATTTTCTTGACCAGCTGGACCGCAATGTCCACGCGCGCCGTCTCCTGTCCGGTTCGGGCTTCGTCGTCGCGGTGATCGAATCCTACGCCCTTCTTTCGGAGCGCCGGACCGACAACAAAGCATTCATGGCCGCCGAAGCCCTCGTCGATCTGCTGGAGCCACATGGGCTGGAACAGGCCGGCGGCTCGGCGCGCCAGCGCGCCGCGGCGCGGCGGGCCATGGTTCGCGGCCTCGTCCGCTGGGCCGGGCGCCGCGGATCCAAAGAGACGATCAATCGCGCCCTCGACGTCTCCTTCCGACTGGCGGGCGACCCGCGCGAAAACACGGCCTTCTGGCGCGACATGCCGGAGGCAATTGTCGCCCGGGTGGAAAAATGGCTCGTGGAGCGGACGCTCTCCGACTCGTTTCGCATTGTCGCGGAACTCAAGACCGACGACGATTCAGTCTTGCGCCGGCGCGCCGATTTCTGGCGCGCCTATCTTCCCCATATCGACAGAGCGCGGATGATCGGCGCGCGCAAAGCGCGAGCCGCCGCCGCCAGGATTGGAGTCCCATGCTCCAGCCTCGACACTTATTTGAGCGATCATTGCGGTTTTCTCATCGAATTGCGCGGCGAGAAAGGCGCGCTCGTCGTGATGGAGCTGAACAATCGGGCGCAGGCCCTGTTCTGGCCGCTGGAATGCGCCGAGGCGCCGCGCTTCGCCCAAAAATCTTTCGACGGCAGCGCCCTGCGCGCCCAATGCGAGACGATGCTCAGCCACCTGCCGCCCGATTCCTGGCCGCAGAAATTCGCCCAACTGATTGACGTAACGACGGGAATTCTCGCGCCGTAGCGAGTCAAATAGGCGTGGTCCCGAACCCCGCGGCTCTGTCGTCGCGACATTTCTTTTCCGGTCTTGTCAGCCTTGGAGGCGGGTAGGCCGGGAAAACGCCACTCGGCAAAAAACAGGTCCGAGTCGGCCACGATTCGCTCGTGGTTCGTAAACTACATAATCGCCATTCAAAAACCCCCTCGCCCCCTTCCTAGCCGGAAAAGAATTCTTTTTTGGGGGTGCGTCGACTCTCGCACGGTTTTGATGCGCGCGGCGGATTTGCAGCTTTTGTGAACTTCCTTACAAAAAATGGGGGGTCGGGCTGGCTATGGGCAGAGCGGCGACTGGCGCGCGACGGTACTGAACAGCGTCACGACATAGGGTTTTCATTTTGATGGGTTGTATGGTGGGTAGCAATGCGATACATGCAAAAAATGCAGCAAATGTAATGCTGTATGGCGGAGAGGGAGGGATTCGAACCCCCGATACGGTTGCCCGTATGCCGCATTTC
>CAYRNB010000130.1:0-6567 GCA_964425315.1 uncultured Rhodoblastus sp. | reverse complement strand
TCTACCGCCCCGAAGACGCGCGCCGGCTCGGATTTTCCTATTCCAGCGTGGGGCGCGCTTAGCCGATCGTCTCGCGCGGATCCTTGTCTTGCGTAGCGCTCAAAAAAAGGGCCAACCGTCATCTGTTGGCGCTTAGAGTCTATCCGGAGACTTCACGCGGGATTGCATAGCTTTCGCAGCATCAGCCTGATCGAGGCGAGACGCAAGAACGCGTTCGCTTTCTGATTGAAGTTTTCCCAATCCCTTGCGAGCCTGCGGCATCGTCCGAGCCACGCGAAGGTGCGCTCGACAATCCAGCGCTTCGGCAAGACGACGAATTTCTTGGCCGTGTCGGATCGTTTGACGATCTCGACGTTTATCCCCGACATGACCTTCTTCAACGCGCGCCGGAAGATCGGTCCCTGATAACCGCCGTCGGCATAGAGCTTCAGCAGGAATGGAAACATGCCGAACAGCGTCGCCATGACGAGCGCGCCGCCATCGCGATCCTGAATGTCGGCAGCGTGCACGATAGCGTGCATCAACAGGCCTTGCGTGTCGACGAGGATGTGACGCTTCTTGCCTTTGATCTTCTTTCCCGCGTCGTACCCCGGCGGATCGTGAGGCCCCCTTTTTCAGCGCTCTTGACGCTCTGGCTGTCGATGATGGCGGCGGTCGGACTGGCCTCACGCGAGGCTTGCTCACGACACGCCGCGTAAAGCGCTTCGTGGATGCGGTCGAGCGTGCGGTCCCAGCTCCAGAGGTCGAAATAATCGTACACCGTGCTCTTGGGCGGAAGGTCCTTCGGAAGCGCGGCCCATTGGCAGCCTGTGCTCAAGATGTACATGAGCCCGTTGACGACCTCGCGCATCACCACCGTGCGCTTGCCGCCGCCCCGTTTGCCCGGCGGGATCAGCGGTTCGACGAGACGCCACTCCTCGTCCGCCAGATCGCTGGGATAGCGCAACTTGCTGCGGTCGTAACGACTGCGATTTTCTGTCGTCCACATCGGCGATCTCCGCGAGAATCAGATCGCCTCTCTTGAATCACAAACGATTCCGATGATTCAAGAACTCTCCGGATGGGCTCTTAGGCCCGAAAAGTTGGTCGACTTTTGGGACAAGAATATGCGTCGGCGGGAAAAATGGTCGGGCGCGTTCAACCCTGATTTTTCCGAACGCGCTCCAATCGCGGGAAGACGCCGCTTTTCCGCAAACAGACGGACGCGCTGCGGCGCGCCAGGCGACCGACTCCCGTCTGGCGCCGGCGCAAGGAGCGGCAAGCGTCTCGGCGGGGTCGAAAGCCGGAACAATCAGCGTGAAAAGACGGGTCGGTCGTGACTGGCCGTTTGAGCCGGAATGCCGCGGCAGACGCCTCGAATGTCGGGGTCGTCCGAACCTCAGCCGTTTCCGCGCGACGGCGCAACCGCCGCCGAAGTCTTCGATGGAGCGGCCCGCGACCGCCGGCCGCGACTCACGCCGATCGGATTGCGCCGATGGCGTGACCGGGGTCGGGATTGCCCAGCAACTCCTCGAAATAGGCGATCGTCTTGACCAGGCCGTCGCGCAAGGCGACTTTCGGCTGCCAATCGAGAATTTTTTTCGCCTTGGTGATGTCGGGCTGGCGCTGTTTCGGGTCGTCGTCCGGCAACGGCTGAAAAGTCAGTTTCGACTTCGCGCCGGTGATGTCGATCACAAGCTCGGCCAGCTCCCTGATGGTGAATTCCGTCGGATTGCCGATATTGATGGGACCCGTCACGTCCGGGCCAGTCGCCATCGTGCGGATTTGCGCTTCGATCAGATCGTCGACATAGCAGAAGGATCGCGTCTGGCTGCCGTCGCCATAAAGGGTGATGTCCTTGCCCTTGAGCGCCTGAACGATGAAATTGGAGACGACGCGCCCGTCGCTCGGAAGCATGCGCGGTCCATAGGTGTTGAAAATGCGCACGACTTTCGCATTGAGCTTGTGCTGGCGCACATAATCGAAGACCAGGGTCTCGGCGCATCTCTTGCCTTCGTCATAACAGGCGCGAGATCCGATCGGATTTACATTGCCCCAATAGCCCTCGACCTGCGGATGGATGGTCGGGTCGCCGTAGATTTCGGAGGTCGAGGCCTGGAGCAATTTGATTTTCAGGCGTTTCGCCAGGCCGAGCATATTGATCGCGCCGATCACGCTGGTCTTGGTCGTCTGCACCGGATCGAACTGATAATGGATCGGCGAGGCTGGGCAGGCGAGATTGTAGATCTCGTCGACTTCGACGTAGAGCGGAAAAGTCACGTCGTGACGCAGCAGCTCGAAGGCTTTGTGGTCCAGGAGATGAGCGACATTGCGCCGCGTTCCGGTGAAAAAATTGTCGACGCAGAGCACATCGTGTCCGACTTCGAGCAGACGTTCACATAAATGCGAGCCAAGAAATCCTGCGCCCCCGGTGACCAAAACCCGCTTGTACATGGTTTGAAGTCCTCTAACTGCGTGATCGAAGCGAAATCGCTGAAATGCGAGGCCTGCTTAGCCAACATGGACGCAAAAATCAACGCCGCGGACCGCGCCGCCTTTGCGGCACGCGCGACAAAATAGCCCATGGCCGCCTATGAAAGCGTGCTCAAAGCAGAAGCGAACGCCAATCCTTAGATCGTCATGACCGATTGCCCAAGCGTCTGGTTGGTCAAACGGTTCTTTTCCCCGCCGCTGTCGCGAGCGGCCAAATCTTATCCGATCTCGGAGGCGGAAGGCGTCGCCGCCTTCCTACTGGTTAGAATCTAACGCTTGGCGCCGGCGCGAAATCCGTCCCCATCTTTCGCGCGGGCGATCTCTGTCGCGATGGAGATCGCCCGCGCGAGGTCCGATGGACAGAGACCGATCCCAAACTGCCATTTCGCCTGGCGCTGCGACTGTCTCTTCTGGGCAGCGAAGCGGACACGATGCCAATGGTCGCCGAAGGCCACCATTGGGGCCAACGCGCATGGGCGTGCCAGTGACACAATATGTTGATCGCAGCCCGGCCGAATTAAGCTCGCTATGCGAACTGCTTCGTCCCCTGGTCGCTTTCCTAACCAAACGAACAAGGCATGAACGCGGCTGAGATCGCTCGCATGTGACTTTTCCCGTCGAACATTTGTAGATCAAGAGACCCGCATTTAGTCCGCGACAATTTCCTCGGAAAACGGGAAAGCTGCGGCGTAACCTTGGCCATTGCCTATCTTCATGGTCGCGCCCATCCGCGTGACAAGATCGGACGGATGTATAAATTCTTCGCTGAAACAGGGGAAGCGCCTCGAATCAAAAACGCGCCTCAACCATTCGACAACGGTCATGTGCCGCGCCGAACCGCGTAAATCCGGATGATAGGTCAACCAAATTTCGAGACGATACCTGGCTTCTCCAATGTCGACAGGGACTAGCCTGTTTGCAAGTACAGACGCATAGGTCGGCAGAAAGCCAATTCCGGCGCCACGTTCGATCGCATAAAGCACGGCCGCGCTGCTGTTCGTACGAAATCCCACGATGCCTTCAACGCTTTCGACGCCAATTTGCCGTGCATAAGCCTTTTCGTCCAACAGCGGCGCTGCCTGCTGGATAATGCGATGGCTCGAAAGCTCATTTACAGTGCGTGGAGAGCCAAATTGCCTGACGTAATTGACCGAAGCGAAGCCATAAATGTGCAAATAGCCGAGGCGGACGGCTATCAAGTCGGGCGCTTCTGGGCGTGTGAAATTTATAGATATGTCAGTTTCTAGCTTCCCGACATCGGCATGGGCCATCGTGGTGATCATTTCGATCGTCAAAAGACGGTTCGCCTGTTGGAAGCCTAGCAAGCGGGGCAATAACCAGTACGTCCCGATGCCTTCCGTGACAGCGATTCTGACGACGCCGCGCACACTATTCGCGCCGATCTGGCTTTGGCGGACAATATTGAAAGACGCGTTCTGCATGATCGTGGCGTCATGGGTGATGCGCTCGCCTTCGCCCGTCAACTGAACGCCGTCAGATAGGCGATAGAACAGACGCGCGCCAATTGCTTGTTCCAGCCGATCGATCCGCCGAACTACTGTCGCGGAATCCAGCCCAAGTGCTTTTGAGGCCGCGCGAAAGCTCGTCTTTTCGCTGCACGCAAGAAAGATGCGCAAATCGTCCCACGAAATCGCATTTTCAGCGGAAGCAGGGCGCCGCTGCAATTTTGCATCTCCCCTAGGCGATTTTACCCTCATGCGAATTCCAGAAACTTTAGTTAATGTCTTTTTACCCTTAGATAACAGCACACTTGGAGGATCGACGCAATGACCGCCGAACCGGTCACTTATCGCCGTGACGCAAATTCGCATCGATTCGAACTAGAATTCATGCCGATTAGCCGGCGCTTTGACGTTCATATCGCTGGAGAGGACGAATTTCCGGCGCTGGTGCAACTTACGGCCAATTATCTGCCCGCTGTTAAGGCGGCCAAATCCGCCCTGCGCGCTGTTCAACAAAAATCGCAAAGCCTCCTCGCGATACTGTCTCACCGCAGACTTGTCGGCGCTTTCGCGCTGCTGTCGCTGAACGAGCGCGGGTTGGAGCAACTGCTTGGCGATCAGCTTTCCGTCTCGGACCCCGACCTCAGCTGCCTCACACGGCCGGACGAGCGCGCGAGCGCAATTTACGCCTGGGCGCTTTGCCTTCCTGGGCCGGTTGTTGGAGCAGTCGGCAATCTCATGAATTGGCTCCGCCAGCCTTCCTACATTCATGCCGACATTTACGCCTGCGCCGGTTCAACTGATGGCGATCGCTTTATCCGAAAGACGGGTTTCGAGCAGCTGGCGCAATCGCTGAACGACCGGCCCATTTGGGTTTACCGGCGCCGAACTGCTCAAGCCATCGCTTGAAAAGGAAGCTTACGATGAAACCTGTCGAGCAAGGCCCAAGACTAGGGCAGCACGACCTTCCGGTTCGTCGCGGGAACCGTAAGACCGACGTCCGCATTGCGCGCGGCTTTGATGACCTCCTGATGGTTTATGCGATCCGGTCAGCAGTCTATATCGCCGAACAAGATTGCCCGTTCGCAGAAGAGTTTGACGGCAACGATCACTGCGCTACCCATTTTCTGGGCTTTGTCGAGGGGGAGCCGGCGGGATGTCTGCGGGTTCGCTTCTTCCATGACTTTGTCAAGCTGGAAAGGCTCGCGATTCGAAAGGCCTTTCGCAGGTCGACTCTTGCTTTCGAAATAGTGCGAGAAGGAATCGAAATGGCTCGCCGAAAGGGCTTCCGCCGCGTCTATGGCCATGCGCGAGAAGGCCTCGAGCCCTTTTGGGCGCGTTTTGGCGGAAAGCTGGTCGAAGGATCCCAACCGTTCGTTTTCTCCGACCATTCGTACAAGGAGATGGTGCTGGAAATTGAGCCGGCTTTCGATGCGATCAATTTGTCGAGCGGTCCGATGATTATCTTGCGGCCTGAGGGAGACTGGGACCGTCCCGGCGTTCTGGAACAGTCTAGCGTTCGGCCGACGCGCCGACCAACCCAAAATGTCGTGGCGAAACCTTCGGCAGGTCGATGAAATGGAACCTTGGAAATCACACCAAATCCGCCTTCTGCGCTCCCCGGCTCATCGGCCGATGCTTGTGTATTTTGTCCCCGACAACGCCGAGAGCCAAGCTCGTTGGTCGGAGGAAGGGCAGCGCAACGCCGATCGGCTGGTTGGCGTTTGGGAGCAAATGTCGCGCCCTGTAGCCTTCGTCGGCGTTACATGGCGATGGGATTGCCTAGTGGGCGCCGCCCGCGGCGGCCGGCCAAGACCGGGCGATCTATTCTTTGCGACAACCTGCGGCTCACTCTTGCGTGACCGCAACTTTCAAAGTCTCGACGGCGACCTAGGCGCGCCAGCTCTGGTGCTCGTCGGCGGTTCAATCGAGCAGACGATATTGCCCACAGCAGTCGACTGCGCATTGAACGGCCGGCCGACCATCGTGGCGTCAGACGCTATATTACCTCGAAATCCGGAGATCTGGGGCGATGTCGAGCGAGCGGTGCGCAATTCGGTCATATCCAACTATGCAAATATGCTGACAACAAAGGAAATAATAAATGAGCAATAACATCCCCCCTGTTCCAGGATTTGCGCCCACGCCGAGCGAAGATGAAATTTCTAATGCGGAAGTCAATGCGCTTGTAGCGCTTCTCGACTACATTGACCCCGAAGTAAGCACCATCAGCAATACCGCAGCCCTGCTGCTCCGTCTCGCCAGACGGGCGCTTAAAGAAACGATCGACTTGCATTAGGGGGCAAAACTTGGAAATAACGGGTCAGCCAAGCCACCAAGATTCATAATCCTCCGCATGAGCGACGACGTCATCGACCGAACTGTTGACCAGCTCATCCGCCTTCATCAGGGCGCCCTCGAACGAGGAAATGCGAACTGGGGGGCGGTACGAAGCGGTCTGGCTATAGTACTCGATGATCTGAGGCTGACCTCCCCATCCCACCCCGCTATCGGTCGCCTAAGGGAGTTCATCGCCCTAAACGATGCCTTGGTCGCCATTCGATCATTGAAAGCGCACTAGTTCTACTGAGTCACGGTTTTCCTAGATTCGCGGTCGGCTGAGATTTGGTAT
>CAYRNB010000129.1:0-6780 GCA_964425315.1 uncultured Rhodoblastus sp. | reverse complement strand
GTGGTTTCGTCGAGGCGTTTGCGCGGGGCGAAATAGGGCGCGCCGGTGAAACGCTGCTTCTCGCCGCGCAAGGCGCGGAAGGCGAGATCGCGCAAGGTTGCAAGAAACAGCACGAGGGAGGCGAGCGATTCCGATTCGGTCGGCTCGATCAGCATGGCCCCGTGCGTGACCAGTGGGAAATAGACGGTCATGGGGTGCAAACCCTCGTCGATCATCGCCTTGGCGAAATCGAGCGTGGTGATTCCGGTCCCCTTGAGCCAGTGTTCGTCGAACAGGACCTCGTGCATGCACACGCGGTCGCCGAAAGGCGCCGACATGATGTCGGAGAGGCCGACGCGGATGAAATTGGCGGCGAGCACCGCGTCTTCCGAGGCTTTGGCCAGCCCGTCGGCGCCATGCGACAGAATATAGGCGAGCGCGCGCACGAACATGCCCATCTGGCCGTGAAAGGCGGCCATGCGGCCAAAGCTTTGTGTTCCTTCCTCGTGCTCGACCAGGCTCAGGCCGTCGCCCTCGCACCGCAGGAAGGGGACGGGCGCGAAAGGCGCGAGCCGTTCGGACAGGACGACCGGTCCCGCGCCCGGTCCGCCGCCGCCATGCGGAGTCGAAAAGGTCTTGTGCAGATTGATGTGCATGGCGTCGACGCCGAGATCGCCCGGCCGCACCTTGCCGACAATGGCGTTGAAATTGGCCCCGTCGCAGTAGAAATAGGCTCCCGCCTCATGGACGAGGCGCGCGATCTCGACGATATCGCGCTCGAACAGGCCGCAGGTGTTGGGATTGGTCAGCATGATCGCAGCAACGTCCGGCCCGAGCGCCTCCGCCACCGCTTCAGGGTGAACCAGCCCGTCCTGCCCGGCCGGGACCGTGCGCACGGAGAAGCCTAAGGCGGCGGCGGTCGCCGGATTGGTGCCATGCGCCGATTCCGGCGCCAGCACCACCTTGCGCGTCTCCGCCTCGCCGCGGGCTGCGATCGCCGCCTTGATCGTCATCATGCCGCACATTTCGCCATGCGCGCCGGCGCGCGGCGTCAGGGCCACGGCCTGCATATTGGTGAGCGTCAGCAGCCAGTGGGCCAGTTCCTGCATCAGCTCCAGCGCGCCCTTGACGGTGGAAAGCGGCTGCAGCGGATGGATGTCGCCAAAACCCGGCAGCCGCGCCATTTTCTCGTTGAGGCGCGGATTGTGCTTCATCGTGCAGGATCCGAGCGGGTAGGGCCCGAGATCGATGGCGTAATTTTTCCGCGACAGGCGGACGTAATGGCGCAGGACTTCCGGTTCGGACAGACCCGGCAGGCCGATTTCGCTTTGGCGCTCCAGCCCGCCGAGGCGCGGCTTGAAGGGCGGCGGCGGGTCGAGATCGACGCCGGTGAAATCCTCGCGGCCATGCTCGAAAATCAGGCTTTCGCCAATTTCGAGAGCCCGGTTGCGGGTAAAAGTTTGCGGGACCTCCTGGGTGACGAAGGGCGCGCGGGGCGGGCCGCCTTCGCGGTTCATGGCGCGGCCTCCTTGAGCGCGGCGACGAAGGCGGCGCGGTCTTCGGCGCTGTTGGTCTCGGTCGAAGCGACGAGCAGCAGGTCGTCGAGACCGGAATGGGGCAGGAGGCGCGAAACGGGGACGCCTCCAAGCACGCCGCGCGCCGCCATTTTCTCCACGATCTCGGCGGCGTCGCCTTTTACGCGCAGCGCGAATTCGTTGAAAAAGGCGCCATTCAGGACCTCAAAGCCCTCGCGCTCCAGGGCTTCGGCCAAGGCCACGGCGTTGGCGTGATTGATCCAAGCCAATTGTTTCAGCCCGGTCTGGCCGAGAAGGGCGAGATGGATGGAAAAGGCGAGGGCGCAAAGGCCGGAATTGGTGCAGATATTGGAGGTCGCCTTTTCACGGCGGATATGCTGCTCGCGCGTGGAAAGCGTCAGGACGTAGCCGCGTCGCCCTTCCGTATCCACCGTCCGGCCGCACAGCCGTCCGGGCATTTGCCGGACGAATTTGTCGCGCGTGGCGAAAAGGCCAAGATAGGGGCCGCCGAAATTAAGGCCATTGCCGATCGATTGGCCCTCGCCGACGACAATATCGGCGCCCATGGCGCCGGGAGATTCGATCAGCCCCAGCGACAGGACTTCGGTCACCACGGCGATGAGCAGGATTCCCTTGGCCCGGCAAGCTTCGGCGAGTGGCCGCAGATCGCGCAAATGGCCAAAAAAATCGGGGTTTTGCACGACGAGGCAGGAAAGACCGCCGTCGAGCGCGCCGACGAGGTCTTCCGCCGCCATCGGGTCGGGCGGCAGCAGGACGATTTCGTGCTCCGCCATTGCCGAAAGCGTGCGGGCGGTCGCGGCGTAATGCGGATGCAGTCCGCCGGAGACCAGCGCCTTGTTGCGCTTGGTCACCCTGTGGGCCATGAAAATGGCTTCGGCCGCGGCGGTGGAGCCGTCGTACATGGAGGCGTTGGCGACCTCCATGCCGGTCAGATTGGCGACCTGGGTCTGGAATTCGAACAGGACCTGCAAAGTCCCCTGCGAAATTTCAGGCTGATAGGGGGTGTAGGAGGTGAGGAATTCCGAGCGCTGGATCAGATGATCGACGCTCGCTGGAATATGATGCCTGTAGGCGCCGGCGCCGACGAAAAAGGGAACCGCGCCCGCCGCGACATTTTTCGCCGCCAGGGCGGCGAGATGACGCTCGACCGCCAGTTCCGATTGGCGGCGGGGCAGGTCGAGCGGGGCCTTGAGCAAGGTTCCGGCAGGCGCGTCGGCATAGAGATCATCAATTCGATCCACCCCGATGCGCCCCAGCATGTCGGCGCGGTCGTCAGCGCTGAGCGGCAGGTAGCGCATGGGCCGGCGCCCTATTTCTTGAGATAGGGGGCGAGAACCGCGTCGAGCTGGTCAGGCGGAATTTCGCCCGGCTTCTTATCGCCATTGATGAAAAAGGTCGGCGTGGCGTTGACGCCGAATTTCTTCGCCGCCTCGTCGCGGACGTCGTTGACCTTGTCGAACATTTTCTGGTTGTTGAGGCAGGCGTCGAAATCCTTGGCGTTCATGCCTGTCTGCTTGACCAGGTCGCGCAGGGCGTCGAGCGGATCCTTGACGAAGGCCCAGTCCTTCTGCTTTGCGAACAAAAGCTCGATCATGGCCTGGCGATTGTCGGAGCAGCGCGCCAGCATGAAGCCTGCGGCGGCGAGCGGGTCGAGCGGGAATTCCCGCATGGTGTAACGCACCTTGCCCGTGTCGATGTATTTGGACTTCAGAATGGGGAAGACATGGTTTTCCCAATCGGCGCAATGGCTGCAGGTCATCGAGGCGTATTCGATCATGGTGACCGGCGCTTTCGGATCGCCCATCCAGACGTCGGGCAGGGCTTGGGGGGCCATGAGCAGGTCGACCGACGCCTTGTCGCCGGACGACGGCGCATTTTGCGCGCGGACAGGCAAAACAGAGGCGGCGAGGGCGAGCGCGCCGCTAAGGCCGAGAAAGGCGCGGCGGTCGGGGCCTGGGCGAAAATTGGGCATGGAGCGGTTCCTGCTTGAGGGAGGCGTCGCGATCTTCATATACGGTCAAAGGCCGAGTCGCAAAAGCTTAAGGGTTCCATTTTAAGGCTTATTCCTGACCGGCTTTGCCGCGCAAAGCCCTCGCGCCCAGCCGCGCCAGCGCCTCGCGCAGGCCTTCGTCCTCAATTCCCTGCGCGGCTTCGCGCGCCTGCGCCAACGCTTCGGGGTCGGGCGGGGTGATGGAATGCTTTTGACCGGCCCTTTGCAGCGGCCCCTGACGCAAAGCGATCCTGCCCACCGCCCGCCAGCCGAGATGGGCGTTGACCCGTTCGATCAGTTGCGGGCTGCTGTGCTGGATTTCGAGGGCCATGGCGCCGGAAACGCGCAGGACGAGCGTCGCCGGATCGGGCGGCATTTCCGGCGGGCGCATCGGCGCGCGCGGCGGCCATTGCAGCTTGATCGGCTCGCTCGCCGCGGCGAGACGCTCGCCGACGATCTCTTCCCAGTGCAATATGAGACTCGACTGGCCAAAACCCTGCCTGGCCAGGACCGGATCGACCGCGCCGCCGAGGAAATCGGCGAGCGGCATGGGTTTGGAAGGTTTTTTGCGCGGCGTCATGCGCCATTGTTGGAAGAGTCATGGATAAAAGCAAGCGCCGGGACGAAGCGAAAAAACTGCTGGCCTGGTACGACCGGAATCGGCGCGACCTGCCCTGGCGGGCGGCCCCGGGCGAAAAGCCCGATCCTTACGCCGTCTGGCTTTCCGAAATCATGCTGCAGCAGACGACGGTTGCGGCGGTCACCTCCTATTACCGCAAGTTTCTGGCGCTGTGGCCCGATGTGGAGGCGCTCGCCGGCGCCAGGATCGAAGCGGTCATGCAGGCCTGGGCCGGCCTCGGCTATTATTCGCGGGCGCGCAATCTGCACGCCTGCGCCCAAAAAATCGTCGCCGATTTTTCCGGGCGCTTCCCTTCGGAAGAGGCGCAATTGCTCAGCCTTCCGGGCATAGGTCCCTATACGGCGGCGGCGATCGCGGCGATCGCTTTCGACCGGCGCGCCATCGTCGTCGACGGCAATGTCGAGCGCGTCGCCGCCCGGCTGATGACGCTGGAAACGCCGCTGCCCGCCGGAAAAAAGCAGGTTTTCGCCTTTGTCGATGCCTGGGCGCCGCAGGAGCGGCCGGGCGATTTCGCTCAAGGGCTTATGGACCTCGGCGCGACGGTCTGCACGCCGCGGGGGCCCGGCTGTGGAAATTGCCCGCTTCGATCCGGATGCGCCGCTCATCTTTCGGGCATGCCCGAAAATTATCCACGCAAATTGTCGAAAAAGCCGCGTCCGCTTCGGCGCGGCGCCGTCTTCTATCTGCGCCGCGCCGATGGCGCCGTTCTGACGCGCACGCGGCCGCCGCGCGGCCTGCTCGGCGGCATGGTCGAATTTTGCGGAAGCGATTGGCGCGCGGAGCGCGCGCCCGACTGGGCCCTGCGCCATGGCGGGAATTTCGCCCCTCTGGCCGGAGTAGCCTGGCGGGTCGCGGGCGAGATCGCCCATGTCTTCACCCATTTCGCCCTGGATCTGACCGTTTTCGTCGGCGAGGCGCGGGCGAGCGCTTCGGCGCCTGAAAATTGCCTTTGGCTCGGTGAAAATGACCTGCGGGCCGCCGCCTTGCCCAGCGTCATGCGCAAGGTGGAGGCGCGCGCAAGGGCCTTTCTCGCCAATTCGGACTTGTCAGGCGCGCAGATCGGTCCATGATGCGCAGGCGCGCGGGGGAAGCGCATGAGCAGGAAGGTCGCCGACAGGCCGCAAGTGGAACTGACGGAAGGTGCGATCCGCGTGGTCTTCGGCGGACGCATGCGCACGATTCTGCCCTCGCCCTTGCCCCCCGACGTCGAGGAGGGCGCAGATTTTGTCGTCGATCTCGATGATCTCGTCTGCTGGGACCCGCCGCACGACGAAACCGAGATCGGCATGCGCGAATTGCAGAAAATTCTTGAGGCGATCGACGAGGCCTTCGACCGTCTGGGGCTTTGCGTCGTTTATCAATGAGGCTGGCGGGGCGTTCTCGCGCCTGATAAAAGGCGGGCCGCCTAAGCAGGATTTGCAAAAGGCAGGCGACGATTTTCGGACAAATATCCGGCTGAAACAAAAGAATTTAAGCGGGACTTGGTTGGCGGACCAACCAGTTCCTGCTTAACGGGAGCGCTTGGCGATGCGGTGGGAAGATTTTCGCGAGTCCGACAATATCGAGGACCGCCGCGGCGACCAATACGCCGGCGCCGGCATGGGCGCCGGGTTCCGCTCCTCCGGCCATCTCGGCCTCGGCGCCATCATCGTCCTCGGCCTGCTTGGCTACGCCTTCGGCATCGATCCGCGCGTGCTGATCGGCGGCGCCGAAATGATGAGCCGGATGGGCGGCGGCCAACAGCAGCAGCAACAGGTCGCGCGCTCCCATCCGATGGGGGCGCCCAAGGATCAGATGGGCCGTTTCGTCGCCTCGGTCCTGGCCGAAAATGAGGATGTGTGGAAGGACGTGCTGCCGAAGCAGGCGGGCGTGCGCTTCGTCCCTGCGCCGGTGGTTCTGTTCAACGGCGCCACCCATTCGAGCTGCGGTCTGGCGCGGGCGGCCATGGGGCCGTTCTATTGCCCGGAAGACAAGAAGATTTATCTCGACACCTCCTTCTTCCGCGACATGCAGACGAAATTCGGCGGCGGCGGCGATTTCGCCTATGCGTATGTGATCGCGCATGAAATGGGGCATCACATTCAGGACCTGCTCGGCATTCTGCCGAAAGCGCAGGCGGCGCAGCGGCAGGCCGGCTCCAAGGCCGCCGCCAACGCCATTTCGGTGCGGATCGAATTGCAGGCCGATTGCTTCGCCGGCGTCTGGGCCGCCAACGCCAATGAGAAGTGGCAGGTGATCGAGCCGGGCGACGTCGAAAAGGCGGTTCGGACGGCGCAGGCGATCGGCGATGACCGGCTGCAAAAGGCGTCGCGCGGCTTCGCCGTGCCGGATTCCTTCACCCACGGCACGTCGACCCAGCGCGTCAACTGGCTGGAGCGCGGGCTGCAATCGGGCCGGATGAATTCCTGCAACACTTTTTCGCGATGAAATCAAAAAAAGCCGCCCGCAGTTCGGTCGAATCGCAGGCGGCGCCAAGTTCTCTTGATTTCACGGGGGCGGATGGGGCCGACTCGCCCGGCGCCTGTTATCCGCCGATCAACTCCTCGGCAGCGCGAAGACGGTGAGCGTGCCGCCGAGTGTGGTGTACTTGTTCAGCGCGGCATAGCCGCCGACCG
>CAYRNB010000128.1:0-6943 GCA_964425315.1 uncultured Rhodoblastus sp. | reverse complement strand
GGGAAAGCGCGTGTGATAGGAGGTGGTGAAAATTTCGCCCCTGCGCCGCGCCCAATAGCTCGCCGCCAGGCCGAGCGGCCCCTCGGTGGCGATATGGACATGGTCGGCCCGCTGCGCCCGAATCAATTCGCCCACCGCCTTCGGGCTGGTCAAAGCGAGGCGAATTTCCGGATAGGACGGCGCCGCGATCGTGTTGAAGCGGTCGGGCGTGATCGCCGCGAATTCATGCCCGAGCCTTTCGCCCGTCGCCACGAGATTGGCGAGGGTGATGGCCACGCCGTTCACCTGAGGACGCCAAGCGTCCGTGACAATGCAGATTCGCATGAAGCGACAATTTCAAAGTCTTGTGACCGGAATATAAAATTCCGCCGCCAAATGATGAAACCGTCGAGAATCCGCAAAAATTGTTTCAGTTGCGCGGCCGCACGTTCAACAGGCGCAGGACCAGCCATAGCGGCACGACGATGGCGGCGCCCGCCGCGACATATGCGCCCATCTCGCGCAAGGCCTGAAAACCCATGTTCCAGAAGCGCTGGACCATCTGCTCCAATCCACGCAGCACGTCGATCGGCCTGATGTCGAGCCAGACCAGGAAAAAGCCGACGAGCAACGACAGGAACAGAAGCCTGATCGCCACGGAGAGCGGCGACCCGCCGAGAAAGCGCTCCAATTCGGACGGCCGGCGACGACCGTCGGCCTCGATGTCGGCATGGCGCGGAGCAAAGGGATGGCGGGTGGGAGCCTTCTGGTCGGACATGATGAAATCCCTGATCGAGAGCGAGGCGCCTGCGCTTACAGCGCCGTCGGCGGCGTTTTGTCGGAATGACGGAAAAGCTGAATCATCCGCCGCATGAATTTCTCCATCCGGTCGAGCGCGCGATCGAAGCGTCGTTCGTCCTGGCCCTCGCCTCCGTTCTTGGCGATTTGCGCCTTCAGGGCGGCGTTTTCCTTGGACAGCCTGCCGATTTCCTTTTCGAGCGCCGCCCTTTCGTCGGCGCTGGCGCGGCATTCGGCCTGACCCGATGCGACCGTGCACAGCGAAACGGCGCCGGTGCGCGTGTCGAGCCGTAAAAAGCCATTGGCGACGGGAGTCATGGTGAAGCGGCCATTGGCCGGGCCGGGCGGGGGCGGCGGCGCGGTCGGGTTTGGCGGCGGCGGGGGTCGCGGCGTGACCGATTGGGCTTGAGCGGCGCCGGCGCCGAATGCGGCGCACTGGGCCACGGCGAAAGCCGCCAAAGCCGCCTTCCGCGCCTTCTTTCGCGCCTCCGCGGGCGATTTTGCGATACGATTCATGTTTGACCGTCTCTCGCGCCGGATGTGACCTGCCGCGCGGCCTATAGATAAGAAGGCCGCGGCGGCGCGCCAGGGTGGATCAAGAGCTTGGGCGTCAGCCGCCGCCGTTCACACCGTCGAGCGCGTCGGCGCCGCTCATCGCCTCGATGCGCGCGGCGGCGATCACCGCCTGGGTGCGGCTCTCGACCCCAAGCTTCTGCAGAATGGCCGAGACATGCGCCTTGACGGTGGCTTCCGAAACCGAAAGCTCATAGGCGATCTGCTTGTTGAGCAGCCCTTCCGAAAGCATCATCAGCACGCGCACCTGCTGCGGCGTAAGCGAGGCGAGCCGGCGGACGCTGTCGACCGTGTCGCGATCGACCGGCCCATTGAGATCGATGTCCGGCGGAACCCAGAGGTCGCCGGCGAGAACCGAGAGAATGGCGCCCTGCATGGTTTCGATGTCGGTGCTCTTGGGGATGAAGCCCGAGGCGCCGAAATCGATGCAGAGGCGGATGACGCTGCGCTCCTCGCGGGCGGAGACGACGACGACCGGAGCGCCCGGATGTTGCGCGCGCAAGACCATCAGGCCGGAAAAGCCGCGCACGCCGGGCATGGCGAGGTCAAGCAGGACGAGATCGACGTCCCCGTCGGCGTCGAGCGCCGCGGTGACCTCTTGCAGACTGCCGCATTCCACGATTTGCGCGCCGGCCACGGCATTGGCCACCGCCTGACGCAAGGCCCCCCGGACAAGCGGATGGTCGTCGGCGATCAATATGCGCGTTGACTGCTGCTCCAGCTCTCCCTCCCTGCGTCGTCTTGTCTTTAGCGTCTATCTTGGCTTCGCTTCATCTTGCGCCGTGGCGCGGAAGCTCCGCGAAACGGTTCAGATGCTTGTCAATCCTACTTCTTGCATTCTTATACTCTAGTTGAATATGCGCAAGCGATGAATGCCGTCCAGCCAAAACTGCATAAAATCCATCGAATTCGCCTTGTGGATGACGGCGCATTGCTCTTTGGCGCCGAAAATTCGCCTTCGTCCGCAGCCGCTGGAAAATTAAAATTATTTAATGCTTTGTCCATTGCGCCTTACGCGTCGGGCTTTATCCGCCGCTGACGGGGCCGCGCGGGCGGCGTTGGACCAACATCTTCCTTGCCAAGCATTGAAAAAAAGCGCCAAAATGATCCAGCGCAAAGAAAGCGTCGGCCGAAGGTGTTGTTTTGGCGCCGCAGTCGGCAAAAACGTCGCTTTTGACGCAAAATGCGACAAAGTGACGCTCGCATGCGAGCGGAAAAGTCATTATACAAGGCGATCGCCTGGGGGAAACGGTTCGATCGATAACGCCCGCACGGGCCAAGGGATGGCGAAGATGCAGTATCGGCAAATTTTCGAGGACGCGATCAGCAAGCTTAAGTCTGAACAACGCTACCGAGTTTTCGCCGACATCGAACGCGACGCCTCGCGTTTTCCGCACGCTCTCTGGCGCGACGCCAGCGGCAAGCCCCAGGACGTCACCATCTGGTGCTCCAACGATTATCTCGGCATGGGCGTCCATCCCGAAGTGATTGCGGCGATGAAGGCCGCCGCCGGCAAACACGGCGCCGGCGCGGGCGGCACCCGCAACATTTCCGGCACGAGCCATCCTCTGGTCGGCCTTGAGGCCGAACTCGCCGACCTGCACGGCAAGGAGGCGGCCCTGGTCTTCACCTCGGGCTGGATCTCCAATCTCGCCACCATTTCGACCGTCGCCGATCTGCTGCCCAATTGCCTGATCCTTTCCGACGCTCTCAACCATAATTCGATGATCGAAGGCGTCCGCCGCTCCAAGTCCGAGCGGCAGATCTGGCGCCATAACGACGTCGCCCATCTCGAGGAATTGCTCGCCGCCCAGCCGATCGAGCGCGCCAAGCTGATCGTCTTCGAGAGCCTCTATTCGATGGACGGCGACATCGCCCCCATCAAGGAAATCTGCGACTTGGCGGAAAAATACAACGCCATGACCTATATCGACGAGGTCCATGCGGTCGCCATGTATGGCCCGCGCGGCGGCGGCGTCTCCGAACGCGAAGGCCAGATGAGCCGGATCGACATTATCGAAGGCACGCTGGCCAAGGGCTTTGGCGTCATCGGCGGCTATATCGCGGCCAGCGAGGCCATTTGCGACGCCGTGCGCTCCTACGCCGCCTCCTTCATCTTCACCACCGCCCTGCCGCCGGCCGTGGCCGCCGCGGCGACCCAGTCGGTGCGTCTGGCCAAGACCCGTCCCGACCTGCGCATGGCGCATCAGCGCCAGGCCTGGCTGACCAAGCACGCTCTTATGCTCGCCGGCCTGCCGGTGCTGGAGAATCCGTCGCATATCGTGCCGGTCATGGTGCGCGACGCCCATTTGTGCAAGTCGGCGACCGACATGCTGCTTGGCCGGCACGGCATCTATATCCAGCCGATCAATTATCCCACCGTGCCGCGCGGAACCGAGCGTCTGCGCATCACCCCGACCCCCTATCACGGCGACGCCCATATCGCGCATCTGGTCGAAGCCCTGGTCGACGTGTGGAAAACGCTCCGCATTCCCTTCGTGGAGCCGAAGAAGATCGAGGCGCCTTTCGCCAACGACGCCGACTGCACCTACCCTGTGATGAAACGCGCCGCGGAATAATTAATTCCGCTCCAACGCCCTTAACAAGGCGCGCGACGGGAAACCGTCTGCGCGCCTTATTCCTGCGCGGCGCTGGAACGTGTGAATCGCCATCCGCGTGATAGGCCCAAAACGCCCGTCGATCTTCCCCTTGTAAAAGCCGCGCCGCGTCAGTTCCGTCTGAATTTTCTTGCGTTCGGCCAATGTGAGATGCTGCGATTCCCGCGGCCATTTCTCCCGCAGCACCGGCCGGCCGGCGATTCTGTCCGCCAGGACCGAGGCGGCGAAGGCGTAGGAATCGGAAAAGTTATAAGCTTTCAGCACGAAGAAATTTTGGCTGAGGAGAAAGGCCGGCCCGCCTGCGCCCTCGGGGAAGAACAGCATGGCCTCGCCGCTCTCCGGCAGAGCGCCGCCGCCGACGCGCGTAAAGCCCTGCCGCCGCCAGAGGGAAAAATCCTGCCGCAGCGTCGCATAGTCGAAATTGGGCGGGACGCGGGCTTCGATCAGGGGCGGCAGGCCCTGCCGCCACCCTGAGTCCTTCAGGAAATTGGCGATCGAAGCGAGCGAATCGGGCGCGCTCGTCCAGATGTTCGGCCTCCCCCTGCCGGAAAAGCTCCTGGCGTATTTGAGATAGGCCGAAGGCATGAATTGCGGATCGCCCATCGCCCCGGCCCATGAGCCGCGCAATTTGGCGCGCGGGACGCCCTTTTTCAGCAAAACGAGCCCGTAGACGAATTCGTCGCCATACACCGGATTATCGGGATTGAGAAAAGCCAGCGTCGCCAGCGAGCGCAGGATGTCCCGGTCGCCCCGCGAGCGGCCGTAATCGCTCTCCATGCCCCACAGCGCGACGATGATCGACGCCGGAACGCCATATTTCGTCGCGATGTCCCGCAAAGGCCTGGCGTATCGGGCGCGCATCGCTCGTCCCTGGACGACCCGGGCGCCGGAGGCGGCCTCGTCCACATACGTCTTCAGCGGGCGCACGAATTCCCCCTGGGCCGCCCGTTTGCCGGCGAGCGACGGATCGAACGCGACACTGGCGACGACCGCGTCGAACAGGGCGTCGGAAACGCCGGCCGCGCGCGCCCGGCTGCGAAAAGACTGGAGGAAGGCGGCGAAATCGCGCGCCCCGGCCGGCGTGGCGAAGACAAGGGCGAGAGCGAAGGCGAGAAATTGGCGGCGGCGCATGATAAGCTCAAATTTCAACGCGGCGGAGGGAAAACTTTCGGTTCAAGGCTTAACTTAATTGGCGCCCTGGACAAAACTGTCGAAAAAATTCTTCAATCGCTCGCGCATCATACCGCCAAGCTTAGCAGGATTTCCGAAAAACACGCGCCGGTTTTCGGACCAATATCCCGCTGGGACAACAAATCGGGCGCCGAATGCCTGCTTAGAGCCGGCCGTTGAGGAAACATGAACAGGATCTCTCCCGTCTCCGTGTCCCTTCTGGCGCTTTGCGCCTTGAGCCCAGCTTATGCCGGCGACATCGATGCGGCGTCCCATGTCGATGCCGCGATGGTCTATCCCGATGCGGCGATCGTGACGCGCAAGGCTGAGGTCGACCTGCCGGCGGGCGACAGCCGGCTGCTTTTTCATGGTCTACCGGCCTCAGTCGATCCGGCTTCGCTGCGCATCAGCGGCAAGGGCGGAGAAAAGATCGAGATCGGCGCCGTCGAGGTGAAAAGGGCGCCGGCCGCCAAAGCCGATTCTGCTTATCAGACCCAGCTCAAGGCCTTGCAGGCGCAGCGCGACGCCGCCCAAGTGAAAATCGACGCCCTGGCGGCTAAACAGGCGATGATGCTGCTTTATGCGCGCACCGCGCCCTACAAGGGCGACGGAAATGGCAAGAGCCTCGACCCGGACGAATGGAGCAAGGCCTGGGACGCGGTCGGCGCAGGCCTGCAGAAGACGGGAGAGGACTTGCGCCTCGCCCACGCCGCCGCCACGCAAATTGACGACAAGATCAAAAATCTTCAGGCGGCCCAGCCGGCGCCCTCGCCCTGGGGGGCGACGAAGGACGTGGCGATCCAGGTCGAGGCCGCGGCGGCCGGCAAGGCGGAGTTCTCGCTGAAATATCGTGTCAGAGGCGCGCGCTGGACGCCGGCCTATGACGCGCGGCTTGACAGCGGCGGAAAGGACGGCAAGCCGAAATTGGAAATCGTGCGCCGCGCCCTGGTTTCGCAGCAGACCGGCGAGGATTGGAACAATATCGACCTGACGCTGGCCTCCTTCTCCGCCGCCGGCGGAACCAGCGCGCCGGAGGTTCACCCCAAGCCCGTCGACTTTTACGAGCCGCCGATCGTCTATCATGGACTGTCCGGCGCCGCGCCCCGCGCCAAATCGGCGGCCACGGGGGCGGCGGCGCCGGCCGCGCAGAATTTGCGGCGCGACATGACGCCGGCCAAGGAACGGCAGAGCCGGATCGAAGCCAAGCGCTTTCAGGCTTTTTTCCATGCGCCGGGCCGGGTCAGCGTCAAGTCGGGCGGCGGCGCGGCGAACATAAGGCTTTCGACGCAGGATCCCCAGGCCCAATTGTCCTGGCGCGTCTCACCGGCGCTCGACGCCAGAGCCTTTCTCTCCGCGCATTTCGTCAATGGGGAAAAGGCGCCGCTGCTTCCCGGCGCGGTTTCGATCTATCGTGACGGCGCCTATGTCGGCAAGGCCAAGCTGAAGCTCATCGCTCCGCAGGAAGCGAGCGTCCTCGGTTTTGGCCCCGACCCGCGCGTGACGGTTCTGCGCGAGCCGGTGAAGGCGGAGGAAACCGGGCCGGGCCTGTTCGGCCGCAGCAAGGTGATGACGCGCGACTACAGGACGATTTTTCGCAACCTGCACGATTTCCCGGTCCACATGGTCGTCACCGACCAGACGCCCTATTCGGAAAATAGCGCGATCACCGTCGATCTGCTGCCGCGGACCACGCCGCCGGATGAAAAGTCGCCAGACGGCAAGCGCGGCCTGCTGGTGTGGAAGTTCGATCTCGCGCCCGGCAAATCCAAGGAAATCCGCCTCGCCTACAGTGTGAAATGGCCGGC
>CAYRNB010000127.1:0-7095 GCA_964425315.1 uncultured Rhodoblastus sp. | reverse complement strand
GCCGCGGCGGAGGCGGCCGCCGCCTCACCTGCGGATCGCGGTCAGCAGCGATTCTGTCGCGACCCGCTCGTAAGTCTCGCTCTCACTCTTGATCCGGTATTGAAGCCCCGATCCGCCGTCCGGGAGAAGGCGGGTGATCTTGAACGCGGTCTGCTCCGAACGGCCGGTCAGGGCGACCATGGCGCCGAGCGGGAATTTGTGCCCAGCGCCCGATAGGCCCCGCCGCGTTTTGTCAGCCGCGGGCTTCTGTGGTTTGTCGCTCACGAGACATCCTTTCGATCGCGCTGGTCCAGCAGCCGCCCCGGCGGCGGCGCGGCTTTCGTCCCCCGCTGGCCAGGCGGAAACTAAAAAGCCCCGGGCGGTCGCCCGAGGCTTCTCGATCTCGCGACGCGTCGCGCCAGTACATCCGTGGAACGTCGACGCTCCCGCGAGAGATTTGGTTTATTCCACCGTCTGCAGGCGCGAAGCCGAAGACTTGCCCGTGCGGCGGTCGGCTTCGACTTCGTAGCTGATCTTCTGGCCCTCGTTGAGACCACGAAGACCCGCCTGTTCGACGGCGCTGATGTGAACGAAAACGTCCTTACTTCCGTCGTCGGGCTGGATGAAGCCGAAGCCCTTTTGTCCGTTGAACCATTTAACAGTGCCGGTAGCCATGGGTCGCCCCTCCTTGTAAATAGGCTTGAACCGTCCTCATCCTGGGAGATGAGCCATCTATATCGAAAATTTTAGAGGAGGTCGTCAGCTGCGTCCAAGACGCGAGGCCAAGTCTTCGGCCGAAAATATCGATTTCGGAAAAATAGACGTAGCCGGCGCCAAAAACAAGGCCGGAGAAATATTATTTTTTATCTGGCGCTAGTTTTTTTGCCTGCGTGAGATTTTTTTCGAGTCAACTTGTGGCGCCGCACAATTTCGTCAGAGGAAGAACCGCGCCGTCGCCACATCGCCCGGTCTTGCCGCCAAGGGCATGCAGCCCAATCACGGAAGAAACGTCATTCCATATCCGCCTTGAGACTCCCCGGCACGGGCATGGAAATGATGTTGTAGCCGGAATCGACGTAATGAATTTCGCCGGTCACGCCGGCAGAAAGATCGGAGAGTAGATAAAGGGCCGAGCCGCCTACGTCCTCGATCGTCACATTGCGGCGCAAGGGCGCATGGTTTTTTTGGAAGCCGAACATGAAGCGCGCGTCTGAAATGCCTGCGCCGGCGAGCGTGCGGATCGGCCCGGCGGAAATGGCGTTGACGCGGATTTTTTGCGGCCCGAGATCGGCGGCGAGATAGCGTACGCTGGCTTCGAGCGCCGCCTTGGCCACGCCCATGACATTGTAATTGGGCATGACCCGGGTCGAACCGCCATAGGTGAGCGTCAGCAGCGAGCCGCCGTTCGGCATCAGCCGCATCGCCCTTTGCGCGACTTCGGTAAAGGAAAAGGCCGAAATCACCATGGTGCGCGAGAAATTCGCGCGGGTGGTGGCGTCGATATAGCGGCCCTTCAATTCGTTTCTGTCGGAAAAGCCGATGGCGTGGACGACAAAATCGAGCGCGCCCCATTCGCGTTCGATCTCGGCGAAAACCGCATCGACAGAGGCGATATCTTCGACATCGCAGGGCATCATCAGCGTGGCGCCGAGGCTGGCGGCGAGCGGCTTCACCCTTTTGCCGAGCGCCTCGCCCTGAAAGGTGAAAGCGAGTTCCGCGCCCTCGGCCGCCGCCGCCTGGGCTATGCCCCAGGCGATGGAATGGTTGTTGGCGACACCCATGATCAGGCCCCGCTTGCCTGTCATCAGTCCCTTGGCGGAAATATTCATGACGAAAACTCTCGATCAGGCGTCGATATGTTTGAAAATCAGCGTGGCGTTGGTGCCGCCAAAGCCGAAGGAATTGGACAGGACCACGCCGAGCGGCCGATCGTCCAAGCGCTTGCGGACGATGTTCATATCGGCGAAGGCCGGATCGAGATTGTTAATATTGGCGCTTTCGCAAATAAAATTATTCTGCTGCATCAGCAGGGAATAGATCGCCTCCTGCACCCCCGCCGCGCCGAGTGAATGGCCGGTGAGCGATTTGGTCGCCGAAATGGGCGGGCATTTGTCGGCGCCGAAGACAGTTCTGATCGCCTCGATCTCCTTGAGATCGCCGACCGGCGTCGAAGTGGCGTGGGGGTTGATGTAGTCGATCGGCGTTTTGCAGGTTTCGAGCGCCATGCGCATGCAGCGCTCCGCGCCTTCGCCGGAAGGCGCGACCATGTCGTGTCCGTCCGAGGTCAGGCCATAGCCGGCAAGTTCGGCGTAGATTTTGGCGCCGCGCGCCTTGGCGCGCTCATATTCCTCCAGCACGACGACGCCGGCGCCGCCGGCGATGACGAAGCCGTCGCGGTCGACGTCGTAAGCGCGCGAGGCCGTCGCCGGCGTATCGTTATAGCCCGAGGACATGGCGCCCATGGCGTCGAAGAGCACCGAAAGCGTCCAGTCCAGCTCCTCGCAGCCGCCGGCGAACATCACGTCCTGCTTGCCGTACTGAATCATTTCGGCGGCGTTGCCGATGCAGTGCGACGAGGTCGCGCAGGCCGAGGATATGGAATAATTGGCGCCCTTGATCTTGAACCAGGTGGCGAGCGTGGCGGAAGCCGTCGAGGACATGGCCTTGGGCACGGCGAAGGGGCCAACGCGCTTCGGGCCCTTGGTCCGGGTGAGATCGGCGGATTCGACGATGGTGCGGGTCGAGGGGCCGCCCGAACCCATGATGATTCCGGTGCGCGGATTGGACACGTCGCCGGGCTCGAGGCCAGAATCGGCGATGGCCTGATCCATGGCGACGTGGTTCCAGGCGGTGCCCATGCCATGGAAGCGCATGGCGCGGCGATCGACGACCTCTTCCGGGTTCAGGGTCGGCGCGCCATGCACCTGGCAGCGAAAGCCAAGTTCGGCGTATTTTTCCGCCTTGACGATGCCGGAACGCGCCGCGCGCAAGGAGGCGAGGACTTCCTCGACGTTGTTGCCGATGGCGGAAACGATGCCGATGCCGGTGACGACGACGCGCCTCATAGCAAGCTCCTGTGCGCTTTGCGGCTTATGCTCTCGGGTCAGGTCGCGGGCTGGAACAGCCCGACGCGCATATCCTTCACTTCATAAATGCGCGCGCCGTCGGCCTCAAGCCAGCCGTCGGCGATGCCGAGCACCAGCTTGCCCTTGAATATGCGCTTGAAATCGACGCCATAGACGACTTTCTTCACCGACGGCAGCACCTGATCGGCGAATTTCACCTCGCCGACGCCGAGCGCGCGGCCGCGTCCGGGCAGGCCGAGCCAGCCGAGAAAGAAACCGGTCAATTGCCAGAGCGCGTCGAGGCCGAGGCAGCCCGGCATGACGGGATCGCCGAGAAAATGGCAGCCGAAAAACCACAGGTCGGGCTTGATGTCGAATTCCGCCCGGACATGACCCTTGCCATGGGCGCCGCCTTCCTCTGTGATTTCCACGATGCGGTCGAACATCAACATGGGCGGCGCCGGCAATTGCGCATTGCCCTGGCCGAAAAGCTCGCCGCGGCCGCAAGCCAGAAGGTCTTCATATGCGTAACTGGAGCGTCTATCGCCCATATGGGACTTTTCCTTGCTCGGCTCCGGCGGAGCCTGAATTGAACCTGGCGCGAAAGATGCGCGACGATAAGGGTTTTCGAGCCTGGCCGGCGTGATTCGAGAACCGCGCCTTCTAACATAGCGGAACCGCTGCCGAAAGCCCGCGCAAAGGATCGAATCGTCGGCCATTTTTCGCTTCGCGGCGGCGCGCCGACACATAGGCGCGCGATGTTGCCGCCGCGCAAACAAGGGTTTATAAACGGAGGTGGCGCGTCGCGTTTCGCGCGCGCCCGATCTCCGCGATTTTCGCGGGCGGAGGGAGACTTATGGACAAAGGGCAAGCGCAGCCTTTTTCCCGCAGCCGCCGGCCGCCGGCCGCTGCGCGCGCGCGCAAATTCGGCAAGCCCCCGGTCTCCGAGCCCGGTCTCGACGGCTGCCCCATGCATGACCTGCGGCGCAAGCTCTCGGCCGCCGGCTTGCGGCCGACGCGCCAGCGCCTGCGCCTGGGCTGGCTGCTCTTCGGCTCCGGCGACCGTCATGTCACGGCGGAGCGTCTCTATGAGGAAGCCCTGGCCGCCCATGCGCCGATCTCGCTCGCGACGGTCTACAACACGCTGAACCAGTTCACCTCCGCCGGCCTTCTGCGCGAAATAGCGGTGGACGGCGCCAAGACCTATTTCGACACCAATCTCGCCGACCATCAGCATTTTCTGACCGAGGACGCCCATGTGCTGACCGACCTGTCGCAGCAATTGGTCGACTTCAGCAAACTTCCGCCCCCGCCGGAAGGCATGGAGATCGCCCGCGTCGATGTGGTGGTCCGCCTGCGCCGCAAGCAGAAATGATTTTTCCGAGAGGAGATTGAAACGCCCCGCCGGTTTTCCGGCGGGGCGTTTCGCTGAAAGCTCAAGCGTCGGTGGTGAAATCGTCGTCGCTGAAGCCGTCGCCGGACGCGTCGTCAAAGGATCCGTCATCAAATGACGAGTCTTGATAACCGCCGGGGTCGCCGTCCTGCGACGGATCGTAGCCGGCCTGGTTCAGGTCGGGCGCGGTCGAATCCGCGGGCGAATCATAATAATTGTTGATCACCGTCTCGCCGCCAGCGCCGGAGCCGGCGCCGCCGAGCGCGCCGAGGCCGCCGAGACTGGAGGCGCCAAGAATCGAGCCACCAGTCGAGCCGCCAGTCGAGCCGCCGAACAGGCCGCCCTGATGGCCGCCGCCCATCAGGCCGCGAATCGTATCCGCGAGCAGCACGCCGCCGGCGACGCCCGCCGCCGCGCCCAAAGCGCCCTTGAGAAAGCCGCCGCCCGAAGACGGCGCGGCGCCCCAGGGGCCCGGGGCCGGGCCGCTGTGCTGCGGCGGCGAATAAGCCGGCTGCTGCGGCTGCTGCTGTTGCTGCGGGACGGCGCCCCATGGATTGGCGGGCGGCGCGGGCGGAGGCGGAGGCGGGGCTGCGGAATGCGACGATCCGCCGCCGAAAAGGCCGCCGAGGAAGCTTCCACCGGAGGGCCGCGGCTGGTTCTGCGCCTGCAGATGGCTGACCTGCGCCTGCAATTCCTGCAATTTCTGGTCAGCTGCGCGCAAGGCTTGTTCCTGTAGGATCACAGCCTGGGCGAACAGATAGGGCGCGTAAGGCTGGGCGCGCACCGCGTCGGCGATAAAGGCCTCGGCGTCGTGGTCGCGCGGCGCATTGGCCTGGCCGCGGACCCGTTCGAAAAGTTCAGAGAGCAATTGGCGTTCTTCGGGCGACATGAGTCGATCCTTTGCTGCGAACGGCGGCTTTCACGGCCGAACGCTCGCAATATGGGCCGGCTCGATGGCGCCGCAATGGCGAGCGCAGATGAAATTTCCGTCATCCTGCGGCCGCGAAAGCCGTAAAATGGCCACAGTGAAAGGCAATTCGCTCTTCACGCCTCGGAAGATCCTGGCAACGCTGAATATTTTCAATCTTGTGCGTTTCGCCGGGAAAAGGAGCGAAATCCGCCTTCCTCTGGGGCAAGAACTCATCCAGGGCCGGTTTGGAGCCGAATTTCACTATGGCGCGGGCGAGATATTGGATCGGAATGCTGACGGCGGCGGCTTTGTCTGCCGCGCCCTTTGCCGCATTCGCGCAAAGCCCGCTATCGCCCACGCCCATGGCCGACCAGCCGGCGCTCCACGTTCCATCTGCTCCCGCCGCCCCGAACCCCGCCAAAGCGCCTGCTCCGGCCGCATCGACCAAGAAAGCCGCAGCGCCCGCGGCCAAGAAAACCACAGCGGCCAAGCCCGCCGCCGCGCCCAGGCGCAAAGCCGCCGAGCACAAGCGCGAAAGGATTGTCCGGAAGCGCCGGCGAAGGGTTTACACGCCTAGAAACGAAATAGCGCTCTCCGACGATCCGACGCCGGCGCTGCAGCCGAACACCTTCTACGCCACGGCGAAAGCGTCGGAGCGCTATCTGCATATCGCAGACGCTGGCGGCTGGCCTCGCGTGCCGCGCGATCTTCGGCCCGGCTCCAGGGGCCCCGCGGTCGCGGCGCTGCGCCGGCGGCTGGCGATGGTCGGCGATCTGCCCACCGACCAGGGTTGGGGTGAGCATTGGAGCCGTGCGCTGACGGAAGCGGTGAAGCATTTCCAGTTCCGCATGGGCCTGCGCCGCACCGGAATCGTCGCCGGCGCGACGTTGCGCGCCCTGAATGTGCCGGCCAATGTGCGCTTCAAGCAATTGGCCTCGACCGCGCAGAGACTGGCGGGAATCAATTTCCCCTTCGGCGACAAATATGTCGTGGTCAACATTCCTTCGCTGGCGGTGGACGCCGTGCAGAACGGCAGGGTCGTGCATCGCTATGCGGCGATCGTTGGCGAGATCGACCACCAGTCGCCTCGGCTTTCGACGAAAATCGTCGCCATCAACCTCAATCCGACCTGGACCGTGCCGAAATCGATCATCAAGAACGAGATCATTCCGAAAATGCGCAGGGACCCGCACTATCTCTCGCGCGAGCACATCCGCATCCTCAATTATCAAGGCCAGGAAATCAATCCGCGCTCCATCAACTGGGATTCGGACAAGGCGACCAATTACATCCTGCGCCAGGACTCCGGCGCCGGCAACGCCCTCGGCCGGATCCGCCTCAACATGCCCAACTCCCAGGCGGTCTATATGCACGACACGTCGTCGCGCTATCTCTTCGCCAAGGAATTCCGCTTCTTGTCGCATGGCTGCGTGCGCGTTCAGGGCGTCTATGATCTCGCCGCCTGGCTGCTCCAGGGCACGCCCGTGACCGACGCGACTCCGGCGAAGGATTCGTCGCTTTACGACCCTGACCCCCGGCCGGCGCCATCGGGCGGCGTGTGGACCGCCAAATTGATTCAAGAGCAAATCGCGACCGGCGCGCGCGAGACCATCCAGTTGGTCAAGCCGACGCCGGTCATCTGGGTCTATATGACGGGCTGGGCCTCGGACGACGGAACCGTGCATTTCCGCAACGATGTCTACAATATCGACACGGTCGGCGGCTGACTTCATTTCGCTTCCGAGCCG
>CAYRNB010000126.1:0-7098 GCA_964425315.1 uncultured Rhodoblastus sp. | reverse complement strand
CGCCAACAACCCGGCGGGCCTGGTGGACGTCGGCCATCAGCTCAATATGGACGTCACGGCCTTCATGCCCTGGCGCGGCTATAGCTCTAATTCAAACCCGCAATTCTCGCCGCTCTCTCCCGGAAGCTACAATAGCTACCGCAATGTGTTCCCCATTCCGGCGCTTGGTTATTCGCTGCCCACGAGCCCCGATTCGGCCTGGGGCGTTTCGATGGTCGGCAACGGCGGCATGGACACGACCTTTGCCTCGCACAACGGCATCGCCGGTTGCGGCGTCTTTTACGGCGGTTGCGCTGGCGGCTTGGCCCGCACCGGCGTCGATCTCAATCAGGCGCTGTTCAGCGTCGGCTATGCCCGACGCTTCGGCAATCTGTCCGTCGGCATCGCGCCGGTCCTGTCGATGCAGATCTTTTCCGCCTACGGCCTCTCAGCTTTCAAAGGCTATTCTAAGTATCCCGGATTTGTGACCGATCACTCGCCGTCCTATTCCCTCGGCGCCGGCGTGCGCGCCGGCGCAATCTATCACGTGAACGAGCAGTTCTCGGTCGCGGTCGCCGGCTCCACGCCGATGTGGAGCGAGCCCTTCACCAATTACCACGGCCTGTTCGCGCAGTCCGGCAGCTTCGATATTCCCGCGACGATCGGCGCCGGCGTGGCGTATAAGATTATGCCGACCTTGACCGCCATGCTGGACTACAAGCACATTTTCTACTCGGATGTGCCGTCGATCGCCAATCCGCTGTCCAATCTTTTCTTCGGCCACCCGCTGGGCAGCGGCAACGGCCCCGGCTTCGGTTGGCAAGACGTCGACGTCATTGCTTTGGGCGTGGAATGGAAATACAGCGACGCGCTCACCCTGCGCGCGGGCTATGCCTATAGCACCCAGCCCATCACCGCCGCCAACGTCTTGCTGAACGTTCTAGCGCCGGGCGTCGTCACCAGCCACATCGGCGCCGGCTTCTCTTACTTCATCAGCCAAAATTCCTCGGTGGAGTTCTCCGCCCTCTATTCGCCAACCGTCACCGTTTCCGGGCCGGACCCGTTCAGCCCTCCCGGATCCACCATCCACATCCACCTCGAAGAGCTCGCGCTCACGCTGGGCTACAATTATCACTTCGGCGCGCCGCCGGCGGTCGTGGCGAAATACTGATCCGCCGGGATTAGCCGTCCCGCCTGGAAAGCAGCCAAAAAGAAAAGGGGCCGACATAGTCGGCCCCTTTTTTCGCGCGGATATGAAACCCGTCAGCCGGTGCTCCACACCCTTGGGCGGCGCATGCCGGCGATCTTGCAGGCCTGTCCGGGGTAGCCATAGGGAAAAAGCTCGAACAGGCGATTGCGGTCGGCGCCGCGCGCCTCGGTCAGATGGCGCATGACGAAACGCGCGTCGGGCGGAACGAGATGCTCGTCGTAAAAGGCGCGCATGAAGCGGATCGCCGACCAGTGGTCCTCGTTCAATTCGAGGCCCAGGCGGGCGGCGGTTTCTTTCGCCCACGCCTCGCTCCAGGCGGCGGGATCGATCAGATAGCCTTCGGCGTCAAGCTCGGGAACGCTCATCCCTCGTCTCCATGATCAGCGGCGCGTCGCGACAGATTAGACGAGGCCGAGGACCGGCGAAACGGCGACCAGCGTCGCTATTTGCGCCAGAACAAAGTGATTGCGCGATCAAGGGCGCGGTCTCAGCGATCGCCGCCGTCGATCTCGCGGCCAACCATGGCGATGGCCTGCTCGTAAACCGAGGCGCCGTTCCACGCCTGAATCGCGGCGTAATTGGGTTCGCCGGGCTGGTATCCCTCACCGGCCTGCCAGCCATGGGCGCGCAGGTAATTCGCGGTGGACCGGAGCGCGCCCGACGAGGTTTCGAGATCGCCGACGCCATATTGGAGAACGGTCTTGGGCATGAATTGCGTCTGGCCGATCTCTCCGTGCATCGAGCTGCGCGTACTGGCGGAGATGACGCCGCGGTCGACCAGTTTCAGCGCGGCGTAGAGCTGGTCGGTGAAAAACGCGGGGCGGCGGCAGTCATAGGCGAGGGTGGCCACCGAAGAGAGCAGGTTCTGATTGCCGAGATAGTGGCCAAAGCCAGTCTCCATGCCCCAAATGGCGATCAGCGGCCCCGGCGGCACGCCGTAGCGCTGCTCGATCGAGGCGAACAGGCCGGCGTTGGCGCGTTTCAATCGGCGCCCGCGCGAGGCGATGATCGAGCAGCCGCGCTTGGCGCAAAAGGCGTTAAGCGACAAATGAAAGCTTCTCATGCCGCGGTCCGCCCTGATGGTGGGGTAGTTGTAATGCGTCGACATCAAGGCGGCGATCGCCCGTTCACCGACGCCCTTGGCCCTCGCCTCCTGGGAGAATTCCTGCTTCCAGGCGTTGAAACCCGCCGCCGACGTCCCGCATTGCGCCGCGCTGGCGCGACCGCCGGTCCAGGCCAGGACCAATGCGGCGACGGCCGCGACTTTGCTCAGCTGCTTGCGCTTGATCATGAAAGCCCTCTCATTCGATGCCGCCGCGCCGAAGGAAAAGCCATTTCGTCCGGGCGCGCAATTGCAAAACTATCGTCGTCGCAGGCGGTAAACTAGCGCAAAATCGACGCGCCGCAACGTTCCGTGGGGAAATCGGGCCTTGGCTTTTACGTCGCGCCATCACGGCCGACAGGCGACAGAAGACGGGAAACGCATTGCGCAGTCGACTCGCGCCAGGGAGGCAGGACGACCCCGTAAGTTTGTTGGAGCCTGGCGTTTTCCAGGCGCGAATTGGCCGGGCGTCGCGCCGGCGTCGGATAGTCCGCCGTGGTTATTTTCCTGACCCGCACCGGCGCGCGTCCATGCTTCTCGGCCTCGGCGAAGACCGCTTCGGCGAAATCCGCCCAAGAAGCTTCGCCCGAACCGGTCATATGGAACAGGCCTCGCAGATGCGGAGAGGGGTCGGCCTGGACGCGTTCGGCGATGGCGAGCAAAGCCTTGGCGATATCGAGGGCGGAGGTGGGATTGCCGATCTGATCGGCGACGACGCCGACCTCGTCGCGCGTCTCGCCGAGACGCAGCATGGTGCGGACGAAATTCGTCCCGAACGGGCTGTAAACCCAGGCCGTCCGCAGAATGACGTGATTGGGATGGATTTCGGCGATCTTTTCCTCGCCAAGCAGTTTCGACCGGCCATAGACCCCCGCGGGACAGGTCGCGTCGTCCTCGCGATAGGGGCGGTCGAGCTTTCCGTCGAAGACATAATCCGTCGAGAGATGCAGCAATGGCGCGCCTAGTTCCGCGGCGATTTCCGCAACAAAGCCCGCGCCCTCGCCATTGACCCGCATCGCGACGTCCGGCTCGCTCTCCGCCTTGTCGACCGCCGTATAGGCGGCGGCGTTGATGATGACGTCGCAACGCGCCGCGCGCAGGGCGGCCAGAACGGCGCCGCGTATGGAAAGGTCGAGCTGGGGGCGGCCGAGCGCGATCAATTCCATGTCGCGCGGCGCATTTTCGATGAGCGCGCTGACCACTTGCCCGGTCAGACCGGTCACGGCGATGCGGATCTTACTCAAGCGTCGACTTCCGAATAAGCGTTTTCCATCGGCCATGGCGCCGGCGTCAAAGCGGCGCGGATCGTGCGCCGATCGGCCTTGACGCGGCCTTCCGTAAAATCCCGTCCCAAATTGGGGGGAATGGTGCCGCAAGAGAGATTCGAACTCCCGACCCCATCATTACGAATGACGTGCTCTACCAGCTGAGCTATTGCGGCGATCTCGGCGCCGGTCTTAGCCAGATTGTCCACGCTTGGCAAGGAGGCGTTGGCGGCCGCCGGCAGGTTGCGGCGAACCTTTTCGCCGCCTTCGCGCCCCGTCTCGCGCGGCCGGACGAGGCGGCGGCGGCGCGGCGCCGCCGCGCTGGACAAAGGTCGTTCAGCGGTTCAAATAGGGGCAGGCGCCGTCGGCCGACAGGGGGCTGGCCGATGCGGGCTTCGCGACGAATCAGCGGAAAATCAACGCTCCAAGGCGTGTCGCATTCGTCCCCGCCGCCCCATCCGGCCCCTTGCTCGTCGTCCGGCGCCGCCTTCGGCCTGGACCATCGCCACTCTTTCGCAGACGAGGGTATCATGGCCGCAAACAGCAAAAAGCCGTCGACCACGACCAAGTCGAACGCGGCCCTTTGGACGCTGGTCATCATCGCCGCCGTGCTGGCGGCCGGCGCCATCGGCCTTGGAATGCTGGCGACCCAGCGGCCGAGCGTCGCCCCCTCCGCCATCGGCGGGCCGTTCCGGCTCGAGACGGGCGGCGGCAAAATCGTCACCGACGCCGATCTGCGCGGCGAACCCTTCCTGGTCTATTTCGGCTATACCCATTGCCCCGACATCTGCCCGACCACTTTGTCCGAAATAGCCAACGTCCTGCATGCCCTCGGACCGAAGGCCAAGATCAAGGTCCTGTTCATCACCGTCGATCCGGCGCGCGACACGCCCGATCTGATGGAGGAATATGCGAAAAATTTCGGGCCGCGGTTCATCGGCCTGTCCGGCAGCCGCGCCGAAATCGACAAGGTCATGCACGAATATCGCGTCATCGCCCACAAGGTTCCGGAAAAAAACGGCGGCTATTCCATGAACCATAGCGCCGTCATCTATCTCATGAACCGCAATGGCGAATTCGTTCGCCCGTTCAACGTCAACCGCACGGCAAAGAAGGCGGCGGCGGAATTGCGGGCGCAGTTGTGACTCCCTCCGCGACCCGGCGCGAAAGACTCAATAAATTCCGATGGGAAAATATTTCAGATAGAGCTCGGTGAGCACGCCGCGTTCCTCGAGCCTTTGCAGCGCCCAGTTCAGCGCCTCGCGCAAAGCGTCGTCCCCCGGCCGCACGGCGATTCCGACGCCATGGCCGAAATATTCCGGCTCCAAATAGGGGCCGCCGACAAAAGCGCAGCAATTTTCCGCCTGCCGCCCGTTCATCCAGACGCCCAAGCTGATGGCGTCGCCGAAGGCGAGGTCGATCTTCTTGGCGCGCAACGCCTCCATAAGCTTCCAGCGGTTCGGAAACGTCTCGATTTTCGAGCGCGAGAAAAAGGCGCGAAGGAAAGCCTCATGCGCGCTATGCGCCAGGACGCCGATGGTCTTGCCGCGCAGTCCTTCCGGCTCGGCGCTGGGCTTCTTGCTCCCGGCGAGAATAACGAAACGCGCCGGAGTGAGATAATAAGGCAGGGTGAAACGCGCCTTCTCGCGCGCCGCCGGCGTCTCCTTCATCGAAGCGATGACGGCGTCGCCGTCCTTCGCGGTCAGGGCGGCGAGCAGATTGTCCCAGCGGCGCGGCTGAATGGTGCAGGAGATTTTCAGCTGTTCGCAAATAGCCCGCGCGACATCGACGTTATAGCCGGCGAGATTGCCATCCGCGCCTATGAATTCGAACGGGGGGTAGTCGTCGGCGGTGAGAAAGCGGATCGTCTTTACATTGGCCAGATCGGGCGCAACCAGACGATTGTTGGGATCGAAGAGTTTCGGGATGAAAACGCCATGCGAAGGCGAGGTTTGCGCCAAAGCGGGGCCCATCATGCAACTTGTCGCGAGAATTTCCAAAAAAATCAGCAAGCTGGCCGCTAAGGCCTTGGCCTTGGCCGGAATTTGGCGGATAAAGGGCGTCGGTTTCCGATACGTCACTTGCCGATTCCGATTCTGCCATGGGTCCTGGCTCTCTATATAGCAGCAACCGGAAATTTACAGCCGCCGCGAGGCCGGCCGACGCTCCGCCGCGGGAAATCGCCTTTCTGGCGGATGCCGGCGTCGAGACCGAGCTTCTCGTCAAGGCGGCCCGGCGCGCGCGCGACCAGGGCGTTTTCGCCGAGGAAGTCCTCATCGCCGAAGGTTTCGTCGAGGAAGAATTCTATTACCGCGCCCTCGCTCGCCGGCTGAACTGCCCCTATCTCGAACGCGCCGTAGCGCTTCGCTCCGGCTTCGACTATCGCGCCGCCATGCGCGCCGGCGTCGCGCGCGCCGATCGGCGCCATGAAGATTTCGATTTCCTTCTTGCGCCACGCGGCGCGCAGATCGCCGAGCTCCTGAGCATGGCCGATCATGGCGGAACCCGGGAGCGCATCGCCCTGTGCGCGCCGAAATTCTTTTCCGCCCTGGCGCGCGCCAAGAGCCGCCGCGCCCTGTCCGACGACGCAAGTTTCGCTCTGCCGCGCGCCAACGCCAAACTCAGCGCCGGCGCGCCGCAGGTTCGGCGCAGCGCCTATGTCGCCGTCCTCTTATGCGCCCTGATCCTCGCTGGACTGGTCGCTTCTTCGTCCATTCTGCTGATCCTTTCCTCGCTCGTCCTTTCCGCGCTGTTTCTCGGCGGCGTTTATGCGCGCCTGTGCGCGGTTGTGGCGAGCGGCGCGGAGACGCGCGCGGCGCCGCCGCTGAGCGACTGCGCCCTGCCGACCTATACGATCATCGCCGCCCTTTATCGCGAGGCGAGCGTGGCGAAACAATTCGTCGCCGCCATGAAGGCCCTGGACTATCCGGCGGCGAAGCTCGACATCAAGATCGTGCTCGAAGACGACGACGGCGAGACGGCGGCCGCGCTGCGCCGCGCCAAGCTGGCGCCGAATATGGAGATCGTCATTGCGCCTTACGGCATGCCGCGCACCAAACCGCGCGCGCTCAATGTCGCCCTGCCGCTGGCGCGCGGCGAACTGATCGCCGTCTATGACGCCGAAGACCGGCCGGCGCCGGATCAATTGCGGGTGGCGGCGGCGGCTTTCGCAACGGCCGCCCCAAATATCGCCTGTCTGCAGGCGCGCCTCGTGACGGATAACGGGCATGAGTCCTGGCTCTCCTATTTCTTCTCCATCAGCTATGCGGCGCTCTTCGACGTGATCAATCCAGGCTTCGCCGCGCTCGGCCTGCCTGTGCCGCTCGGCGGAACCTCCAATCATTTCCGCGCCCGTCTCCTGCGGCGCGCCTTCGGTTGGGACGCCTGGAACGTCACCGAGGACGCCGATCTGGGCTTAAGGCTGGCGCGCTTCGGTTATCGGGTCGAGACTATCGATTCCGCCACTTTCGAGGACGCGCCGACTGAGTTTTCCGGCTGGCTCGGACAGCGGGCGCGCTGGATGAAGGGCTGGATGCAGACTC
>CAYRNB010000125.1:0-7320 GCA_964425315.1 uncultured Rhodoblastus sp. | reverse complement strand
AGCCGAATTCATGACTTGCCTTCATGCCGCACTGCCGCAAGACTGCGCCCAAGGCTCACGCGGAGAAGCACTTGAAAACCAACGACAACGATGAGAGCGCCGAAGACGAGATCTTCCCCAGGCGGCTGACCGAGGGCTATGAAAATTTTCTCGGCGGCCGATTTCCGCGCGAGCGCGAAAGGTTCGAAACCCTGGCGGAAAAGGGCCAAAGCCCGGAAATCCTGCTGATCGGCTGCTGCGATTCGCGCGTCTCGCCCGAACTGATCTTCGACGCCGGGCCGGGCGAAATGTTCGTTCTGCGCAATGTCGCCAATCTGGCGCCGCCCTACCAGCCGAACGATGACTACCATGGCACTTCGGCGGCGATCGAATTCGCCGTCATGGGGCTCAAGGTCAAACATATCGTCGTCATGGGCCACGCCCAGTGCGGCGGCGTCAAAGCCTATGCGGAAATGCAGCACGATCCCTATATGCGGCCGCTGGCGCCGGGCGATTTCATCGGCCGCTGGATCAAATTATTGTCCGTGGCGGCGGAAAAGCTCGGCGCTCCGAGCGAGCCGCTGCACAACTGGGCGGAGCTTCTGGCCCAGGAATCGGTGAAGCAGAGCCTGAAGAACCTGCGCAGCTTTCCCTATATCGAAACGCTCGAAAGCCGCGGCCGGCTCAAGCTGCACGGCGCCTATTTCGGCGTCGCCGGCGGCGAATTGCTGGCTCTCGACGAGAAAAGCGGTGAATTCCGGCAGGTGGCGGCAGAGGCGCACAAAAGAGCGCTCGGCGCCGCGCCGAGGTTTTAGGGAGGATGATCCAACGCCGGTTCGCGCAAAGACTCGGCGGCCGCTTTGATTCCGACGTCCATTATTCGATGTTCTACGAACAGAGGCCGGCAAGGGCGCGGGCGCGCAGAAAATCGCCAAGGCGAAGCTCAACGCCGGAATGTAAAGACTATTGATGCTTTGCCCTCTCTTGACGAGACAGGACCGCTCCCGGGCCGGGGAATTTGGATCAGACGCAGGGATTCCAATCCGTTCGGGCGCGCGCGGACATTCTTTGCTAAGTAATTAGCTAAGTAAATTTACCCACCTCCGGTTTGCGCCTTGACTCGTCCGTCCGCGCCATTATACCCTTACATCGTCATGTATGAATGTTTTAATTGAACGGCAGGTTGCTCTTCAAAAGTAATGATCGTCGGAAAGGCCGATCTAGTGAAGATCGATATCTGTCAAGCGCGAAAACGAGCGTCGTGGAGCCTCATGGGCATTCGGCCCTGACTCTTGCGACACCCCGAGCGCGCGGCATTCGCCAGCGCCGCAGAGCTTCTATCGGTCGTCCGCCGCCAATACTTGTTTTTTCTTCTGCGTGGGCGACTTTTTCCGATCTTCTCCGCGAAATCATCGCTGGGATTGAAATGCCTTTAAGCGCGGCCGTTGCGGCTTAAGGGTCCAAGTACACCTGAAATAGTCGGGACGCATGGCGCGGCATCCTGCCTTCCGCTGAACTTCGCCAAAACGCAACCTGCTGAACGGGCCGACTGCGGCCTGAAACTTCGGCGGGGTCAAGTCTACGGCAGGTCCGTTCAATTTCTCGGACCTGAATACGCCTTTCATGTCTGCGCCGCGGGGTCTTCCGCTTTCAGGACCGACCAATGCGCAAATGTGGAGCCGGCGGCGCGAACGCGCAGGCGTTCGGCCGTCTTGTTTGTAGGGCCGCGTTTGCGACCCCGAAGCACAAAAGTAAGGGAGTGAAAAGATGAAAAGTTTGATCAGACTGGCGCTCGTCCTCGGCGCGGTCGGCGTCGCCAGCGCCGCTTTCGCCCAGCAAACGCCTCCGTCGGCCGGTCCTAATCCCGGTCAGGAGCAGCAGGCGCAGAACCCCAATTGGGGCGCGCCGCCGCCGCCGCCGCCGGCCTATGGCCCCGGCTATGGCTACGGTCCTGGCCCCGGCTATGGCCCTGGCCCCGGCTACGGCTACGGCTATGGCCCCCGCTATGGCTACGGACCATATGACGACGATTACTATGGCAGCGGCTATGGTCGCGGCTATGGCCGGGGACACGGCCGCATGCACGGTAATTTCAGCTTCGGCGGCGATTCCGACATGAGCGGACGCGGCTGGGGCAATGGCTATAACCGCGGCCGCGGAGGCGACTGGGGTCCCGGCGGGTGGTGAGCCTGCACTGAAACAGCGGCGCGGTTTCCGGAGACGAAAAGCGCGCCGCTTTGAAAAATGCGATCGCGAAGGTCGCGCTTTCCGCCTGTCCGCCAACGAAAAACGCCGGGTCTCCCCGGCGTTTCCTTGTCTCGGCTCAGGCCGCCTTCTTTTTCGGCGCCAGCAGCTTGCGGTTGATGAGGGCTTCCGCGATCTGCACGGCGTTGAGCGCCGCGCCCTTGCGCAGGTTGTCGGAAACGCACCAGAAGGCGAGGCCGTTTTCCACCGTATTGTCCTCGCGTATGCGCGAAATATAGGTGGCGTCCTCGCCGGCCGCCTCGTGGGGCGTGATGTAGCCGCCGGGCTCGCGCTTGTCGATCACCAGCACGCCCGGCGCCGCGCGCAGAATTTCGCGGGCTTCCTCCGCTGTCACCGGCTTCTCGCATTCGATATTGACCGATTCCGAATGGGAAATGAACACGGGCACGCGCACGCAGGTCGCCGTCAGCTTGATCTTCGGGTCGACGATTTTTTTCGTCTCGGCCACCATCTTCCACTCTTCCTTGGTAAAGCCGTCCTCCATGAAGACGTCGATATGGGGAATGAGGTTGAAGGCGATGCGCTTGGGGAATTTCTTGTTCTCGACCTGATCGGAGACGAAGACCGCGCGGGTCTGGGCGAAAAGCTCGTCCATCGCTTCCTTGCCGGCGCCTGAAACCGACTGGTAGGTCGAAACCACGACGCGCTTGATGCCGAAACGGTCGTGCAGGGGTTTGAGCGCCACGACCAGCTGGGCCGTCGAGCAATTGGGATTGGCGATGATGTTCTTCTTGCCAAAACCTTCAAGCGCGTCCGCGTTTACTTCCGGCACGACGAGCGGCACGTCGGAATCATAGCGCCAGGCCGAGGAATTATCGATCACCACGCAGTTTTTCGCGCCGATCTTCGGCGCCCATTCCTTGGAGACCGAGCCGCCCGCCGACATGAGCGCGATGTCGCAATCGGAAAAATCGTAAGTGTCGAGATGCTTGCATTTGAGGATCTTGTCGCCATAGGACACTTCCGTGCCGATCGAGCGCGACGAAGCGAGCGCCACGACCTCATCCGCCGGAAAACGGCGCTCGGCGAGAATATCCAGCATTTCGCGGCCCACATTGCCCGTGGCGCCGACGACGGCGACCTTATAACCCATGGTTCTCTCCAGATGTTGGCGCGCGCATGCCTACAGCAAGCTTGCGGTCAGGGCAATGCGCCTTCCGTCCTTGGCGCATCGGCGTTTTTTCAATTTTCCCGCGTGCGCCCTTCGATGACGGCGGCGTCGATCGCCGCGCTCCAGCCGCAGGCGGCGAGATTTTGCTGCATATGCGGCGGAACGCAGGCTTCCGCCTCGATCGGCGGCTTGTTTTTCGATAAGGGAATGCGGATCGAGCGCGCATGCAAATGCAGGCTTGCGCCGCCGACGCCATAGATGGGATCGCCGAGAATGGGAAAATTTTCCGCCGCGCAATGGACGCGCAACTGATGGGTGCGCCCCGTGAGCGGCGATAATTCCAGCCAGGCGATTTTTTCGCCCGCGGCGTCGCGCCCGCGTCCCAGAACCCGCCAGCGCGTTTGCGACGGCAGTCCGCCTGCCTCGACTTTCATCCACCAGCCGCGCGAGGGATCGCGGCGTCCGAGCGGCAGGTCGATCAGCCCTTCCTCCTGCGCCGGCCCGCCGGCGACCACGGCCCAATAGGTTTTTTCGATCCTGCCTTGCTTGAACAAAAGCATAAGTTTTTCCAGCGCCTTGCGATGGCGCCCGAGGACCAGGCAGCCGGAGGTGTCGCGGTCGAGCCGATGGGCCAGGGCCGGGTCGCGCGGCAGGCCGAACCGCAGGAATTTGAAGGAATCCTCGAAACTCTCGCCGCCCTTGGGGCCGCGATGGACGGCTAAGCCAGCCGGCTTGTCCAAGACCAGAATCATCCCATCGCGATAGATGAGGCGCGCATAAATTTCTTCCGGCGTCATGCGGGACAGGCTATCGAGGGGGCGGCGCAATTGTTTGCGAAGCAGGGCAGGGCCTCTATATCGCAAAAAGCCGAAGGATTGAGAAGGGCGGCAGCCCTGACGTAGCAACGAGTTGGGAGCGCATGAGCGCGGAATCGAAAGAAAACGTGGGTTATCTGGCCCGGCTGTTCAAGTTTCGCCATGCCCAGGATGAGTTCTGGGAACAGAAGCCGGAAGGGGAGGCCGAGCCGAAAAAGGTCGGGAAGGAGGCGGTCGCGCCGCCCGCGCCTGAACCGGAGCCGCCGCCGCCAGAACAGGCGCTGGAGCCGGAGCCGGCGACGCCGGCCGAGGCTGCCGAGGCCCCTGCGCCCCCGCCGGAAGAGGAGCCTGAGCCAGAGCCAGAGCCAGAGCCGGCTCCGCCCCCCGAAGCCGCCGAAGCCGCGCCGCCCCAGCCGGAGCCTGCGCCTGTCGTCGAGCCGGCTTCCGTCGTCGAAACCGTTGCCGCGCCGGCGGAAAAAATCGGCTGGTGGGCGCGGCTGCGCCGCGGCATGGCGCGCTCCTCCTCCTCCATCCGCCAGGGCGTCGCCGATATTTTCACCAAGCGCAAATTGTCCGCCGACATGCTGGAGGATCTGGAGGACGTGCTGGTGCGCGCCGATCTCGGCGTCGCCGCCGCCTCGCGCATCGCCGAACTCGTCGGCGAGGGCCGCTACGACAAGCAGATTTCGCCCGACGAAGTGCGCGCCATTCTCGCGGCGGAAGTCGAGCGCGTGCTGGCGCCGGTGGCCAAGCCCCTGGAGATCGACGCGGCGAAAAAACCCTTTGTCGTTCTGGTCGTCGGGGTCAACGGCTCCGGCAAGACCACGACCATCGGCAAGCTCGCCGCCCGATACGCCTCCGAAGGCAGGAAGCTGATGCTGGCCGCCGGCGACACTTTTCGCGCCGCCGCCATCGAGCAGTTGAAAATCTGGGGCGGGCGGATGCATGTCCCGGTCATCGCCCGAGAACCCGGCGCCGACGCCGCCGGCCTCGCCTTCGACGCCATCAAGGCGGCGCAGGAGCAGGGGGCCGACATTTTGATGATGGACACGGCCGGAAGGCTGCAGAATCGCACCGAACTGATGGCGGAACTGGAAAAAATCGTGCGGGTGATGAAAAAGATCGACCCCGAAGCGCCGCATGCGGTTCTGCTGGCGCTCGACGCCACCGTCGGCCAGAACGCCTTGAGCCAGGTCGAGATTTTTGGGCGGACGGCGGGAGTGACGGGCCTGGTCATGACCAAGCTCGACGGCACGGCGCGCGGCGGCATTCTGGTGGCGATCGCGGAAAAATTCGGCCTGCCGGTGCATTTCATCGGCGTCGGCGAGCAGGCCGAGGACCTGGAGCCGTTCGAGGCGCGCGATTTCGCCCGCGCCATCGCCGGCTTCGACGAGGAATAGGATAATTTCATGACCGCGACGACACCGGCAAAAAAACACAAGAAAATCAACCCGCTGCTGAAATTCGTGCTGGAAATGGGGCCGCTGGTCCTGTTTTTCGTCGCCAACGCCAAGCCGGAGCTTTTCCATTGGCTGATCGGCGACTTTTTGCCGGCCAAATTGCCGGCGGACAAAATCCCCATGATGACGGCGACCGCCGTGCTGATGATCGCCGTGCTCGTGGCGCTCGCCGTCTCATGGTTCCTGACCCGACATTTGCCGGTCATGCCGGTGGTGACGGCCATCGCCGTGATGTTTTTCGGCGCCTTGACCTTCCTTTTTCAGGACAAGACCTTCATCCAGGTCAAGCTCACCCTGGTGGACTGCCTGTTCGGCGCGGCTTTGCTGGGCGGGCTGGCCTTCGGCAAGCTTTTGTTGCCGATCGTGTTCGACAGCGTCATGCATCTCGACGAGGAAGGCTGGCGCAAGCTGACCATCCGCTGGGGCCTGTTCTTCTTCTTCCTCGCCGGCCTCAATGAAGTCGTGCGCAGGATGGAAAGCTGGGATATCTGGGTCGCCTACAAAAGTTTCGGCGCCATGGCGCTGACGGTCATTTTCGCCCTCGCCCAGACGCCGCTGATTCTAAAACACGAGGTCAAGCCGGAGGCGGAAGAGGAGCATTTTTGACGGACGGAGCCTTCTCACGCGAGGGGAGAAGGCAGCCCAACGATCAGCTTTCGGGGGTCTGGCGCGCGCCGCCAAGATTGAATTGCGTGCGGGGGCTAATCAGCGGCGCCGGTTTCCGCCGCTTGCCGGGCCTCGCGGGCGCGCCGAAGCGCCGCGTTGAATTCGCCGCCAAAAATGAAAATGACGGCTGTTGAATAGAGAAACAGGATTGCGATCATTATGGACGCAAGTCCCGCGTAAGTCGCCACATAATTAAGCGCAAATTGCGAAAGATAATAACTGAAAAGCCAGGCAAACGCCATCCACGCACAAAGTGTTAAAGCAATCCCTGGGGCCAATTGCCATAATGACAGTTTGATATTGGGCAAAACGCGGTGCGCGATGATCAAGGCAAACAATAGAATGGTCGTCGCCACAACATATCTACCGATGACGACAGTGTGCGTCAGCGCCGCGAGAGGCGGCGCCTCCATGACGATGGCCGCCCAGACCATCGGGCCCAGCACCAGAAGAAACGCAAGAGACAAAAGCGCCAGCGCGCCGACGAAGACATAGGCGGTCGATTCCAGGCGCAAAAGCCACCACGGTCTTGTTTCGCGCGCCCCATAGGCCCGGTTCAGACCGGTGCGCAGGGCCTCGACGGCGCTGGCGGAAAAATAAAGGGCCAAAACCGCGCTGATCGTCAAAAGGCCGCCGTGGCGGTTGCTCAAGACGTTGTGAATTTGCGCCAGGATCGGCCCGGAGACGCGTTCCGGCCAAACTTCGAAGAAGGTCGAGGCGGCCTTATCCGCCAAAGTCTGCGCGCCGAAAAAGCCGGCGAGGCTGGTGACGAAAATCAGGAACGGGAAAAGCGCCGTCAAACCCGACAGCGCGATGTGGCTCGCCATGGCGAAGCCGTCGTCTCCAACAAACGTTTCGACGCTGTCGCGCACCAGTCGAACAATCTTTCGCATTTTCGCCTTTTAGCGCGGATGTCGCGGGTCTTCGCCGACGTCTCTTGTCCTATGGCTTGCGTCGAAACCCAAATCGATAGCAGGAATGATTTACGCCCCGTTGGCAAAACGGCGCAACCGCAGCCAGATCG
>CAYRNB010000124.1:0-7364 GCA_964425315.1 uncultured Rhodoblastus sp. | reverse complement strand
TTAAAGGCCATGGCCGAACCCGGAAGAGCGAGCATTGCCGCGACCGCGGCCGCATAAGCCAGTTTACGCAACATGTCATTCCCCCTTTGCTTTGCTCGCGTCCGTCCGCTGACGCGGCAACAGCGACACCCGATCGCGACGCCGCGCGACCCTGAGCTTCAGCTTATCCCTAAGGACAAGGGCTGGCGACAGCTCTATCGCCCCCGTACCCTTGTGGCCGATGCGGATAAAAAACGCTGCGCGGGCAAAACACGGCGGCGCGGCAAAGGTTCCGTCAGGACGCGATCATTCCGCGAACTGGCGCGGATCGTAACGGCGCAGCGTCGAACAGAATTCGCAGGTGACGCCGATCATTCCGTCGTCGCCGACCATGTCGTCGCGCTCGGATTGGCTAAAACCGCGCAGCATGGCGGCGACCCGCTCGTCCGAGCAGCGGCAAGCCTCGCGCAGCCCCCGCGCCGGAAAGACGGCGACGCCGCGCTCGTGATAGAGACGAAAAGCGAGATTTTCCGGCGGCAGATCGGGGTCCAGCAATTCATGGTCCTCGACCGTGGCGGCCAGGGCCTTCGCCTCGGTCCATTTCTCGTCCTCGCGCCATTCCGGCGCGGCGAAGCCCTCGGGCGCGTCGCCGGGGGCGAAATCCTCCATGCGCTGGCGCTCGGGCGAATGCGGCAGGAATTGCGCCAGCAGGCCGCCGGCGCGCCAGGTCGCGCCTTGCGGCGTCACCGCCTGGCCGGCCGCCAGCCGGATGAAGGTCGGGATCTGTTCCGATTGGCGGAAATAAAGTTGCGCCGCCTGTTCGAGCGAACCGCCCTCGATCGGCGCCACGCCCTGGTAGCGGGCGACTTCGGCGCCCTGTTCGATGGTGAAGGCGAGATGGCCGCGCCCGAGTAGCGCCTCCGGGGCCGCGCCCTCCGGGCCGGCGAGACGCGCGGCGTCGAAACGCGCGAAGGCGCGCAGCCGGTCGGGCGCGTCGAAATCGACGACCAGCATGTCGACCACGCCGTCGGTGCGGGTCTGCAGCTGGAAGCGGCCGTCGATTTTTAGCGCCGTGCCGAGCAGAACGGTCAGGGCCGCCGCCTCGCCGAGCAGCAGCGCCACCGGCCCCGGATAGGCGTGACGGGTCAAAATAGCGTCGAGCGCCGGCCCAAGCCGCGCCAGCCTGCCGCGCAGATCGAGCGCAGCGACCGCGAAAGGCAGCACGCAATCGTCGCCTTCCGTCCCCGTCGGCAGGGGCTGAGCGGCGAAGCGGCCGGATCCGCTGGTCACGAACTCTCCTCCATGCACCAGGCGAGAACGCCCTTTTGCGCGTGCAGCCGGTTCTCCGCCTCGTCGAAGACCAGGGATTGCGGACCATCGATCACCGCGTCGGTGACCTCCTCGCCGCGATGGGCCGGCAGGCAATGCATGAACACCGCGTCATTGGCCGCGGCCCGCATCAGTTTGGTATTGACCTGATAGGGCGCGAGCCATTGGTGGCGCAGCTTCTCGTCCTTGTCGCCCATCGACACCCAGCAATCGGTCAGGACGCAATCGGCGTCGCGCGCCGCTTCGAATGGGTCGCGCATCACATTGACGTCGCCGCCCTGGGCGCGCGCCCAGGCGATGAGTTCGCTGCGCGGCGCCAGTTCCTCCGGCGAGGCTATGTCGATGGCGAAGCCGAATTTAACCGCCGCATGGATCCAGCTGGTCAGAACATTGCAGGCGTCGCCGATCCAGGCGACGCGCGCGCCTTCGATCTTGCCGCGATGCTCCTCGAACGTCATGACATCCGCCATGACCTGGCAGGGATGGGTGCGCTTGGTGAGGCCGTTGATCACCGGCACGCTGGCGTAGGCCGCCATTTCCAGCAGATGGTCGTGGTTGAGAATGCGGATCATGATGGAGTCGACGAAACGCGACAGCACGCGGGCGGTGTCGGCGATGGTTTCGCCCCGCCCGAGTTGCATTTCGGCGCCGGTCAGCATCAGGGTTTCGCCGCCAAGCTCGCGCATGCCGACGTCGAAGGAGACGCGGGTCCGGGTCGAAGGCTTGTCGAAAATCATCGCCAGCATCTTGCCGACGAGCGGCTGGTCCGGTGAGGGCTTGCCCTTGCGTCGCCGGCTCTTGATGTCTGCGGCGCGGTCGAGGATGGCGCGCAGCTCCTCACGGGAAAAATCCGCAATATCGAGGAAACAGCGCCGCGCCGGGTCGATGGGCGGCGCGCTCATGGCTTGTCCTTCTTAGCTGTCGCCTTCGGCGGCGCGCCCGTGGCGCAGGCCCGGCAGGCGGCTTCGAGCCGCGCGACGCCCTCGCGGATTTCCTCGTCGCTGACGATCAGCGGCGGCAGAATGCGCACGACATTTTCCGCCGCGGGAATGAGGATCAGCTTTTCCGCCTGCGCCGCGACGACGAATTCGGCGTTGGGAATCCGCAATTTTATGCCCTGGATCAGCCCTTCGCCGCGGATTTCCTCGACCACGTCGGGATGGCCCGCCGCCAGGCCGGCGAGCGACTGGCGCAGGAGAAGGCCCTTGCGCGCCACCTCGTCGAAAAAGCCGGGCGCGAGCAGGACGTCGAGCACGGCCCCGCCACAGGCCATGGCGAGCGGATTGCCGCCATAGGTCGTGCCATGGCTGCCCACCGTCATGCCCTTCGCGGCTTCCGCCGTCGCCAACACGGCGCCAAGGGGAAAGCCGCCGCCGATGCCCTTGGCCGAGGCGAGAATGTCGGGCGCGACGCCATAGGATTGATAGGCGTAGAGCTTGCCGGTCCGCCCCATGCCGCACTGCACTTCGTCGAAACAGAGCAGCAGCTTGTTCTCGTCGCAGATCTCCCGCAAGCCGCGGATAAAATCCCGCCCGCCGACCCTTATGCCGCCTTCGCCCTGGATCGGCTCGACCAGAATGGCGCCGGTTTCGGGCCCGATCGCCGCCCGGACGGCGTCAAGATCGCCGAAGGGAACCTGGTCGAAGCCGTCGACCCTGGGGCCGAAGCCGTCGAGATATTTGGGATTGCCCGCGGCGGCGAGGGTCGCGAGCGTCCGGCCGTGAAAGGCGCCCTCGAAAGTGATCATGCGGAAGCGCTCGGGCTGGCCGTTGGCCGTATTCCATTTGCGCGCCATCTTGATCGTCAGCTCGACGCATTCCGCGCCGGAATTGGCGAAGAAAACCAGATCGGCGAAGGTCGCTTCGGTCAGCCGCCGCGCCAAAACTTCGGCCTCGGGAATTTCAAACAGATTGGAGGTCAGCCACAGCTTCTGCGCCTGTCGCGTCAAAGCCTCGACCAGGCGCGGATGAGCGTGACCGAGGCTGGTCACGGCGATCCCGGAGCCGAAATCGAGAAATTTTTCGCCCGTGGTCGAGGTCAGCCATACCCCCTCGCCGCTCTCGAAGGCCAGTGGATAACGCGCATAAGTCGGAAGCAGCGCCGAATTCACGTGGAAACCCCCATAGGCCAAGCCGGAGCTGAAAATGCGCCGCCGCCCGCCGCCAAACCCGAAAAAGAAAGCGCCGCCCCGCGGGGACGGCGTCGGAAGGCGGGCAATCTAGGAAATCCGCGCGACAAGGTCAAATTTTCCTTGGAGCCCCATCTTGCCGAAAGGCCTGTTGAAAACCCGTCCCGCGCCTTGCTGACTCTTGCGCGCGATTCAACGACTAGTGTAGTCTTCTCGACGTCGACTACGACATCTCGTGCGGCGCGCGTTGTTCAGGCGCCGTCTTTCGTCAGTCCTCGTTTAGCTGGAGCGTTGGGTGGCCGCGTCTTCGCGGCCCCGCGGGGGTTTTTCGACGACGGACGGCGCCATGGGGGGGAACGTTTTTTCGCGCCCGGCAGAACAGAAAAAAATGGGGGTCATTGCGATGTCCTGGACCGACGAACGCGTCGAGCAATTAAAAAAAATGTGGCTCGAAGGCTTGAGCGCCAGCCAGATCGCCAGCGAATTGGGCCATGGCGTGAGCCGCAACGCCGTCATCGGCAAGGTGCACCGGCTCGGCCTGTCAGGCCGGGTCAAATCGCCCTCTCCCGCCCCGTCGCCGCGGCCCCGCGCCAAAAGCGGCGCCGAAGACCACGGTCGCGGCCCCGCCGCGCCGCTCAGTAGCGGCAATCTCGCTCTGGCGGCGGCGGTGCGGCCGTCGCCGGCGCCGGCGCCACGGGCCGCAGCTGAGGAAGTGGTCATTCCCATGTGCGAGCGCGTCAGCATTATGGAGCTGCGCGAGTCCATGTGCCGCTGGCCGCTTGGCGATCCGGCCAGCGCCGATTTCCGCTATTGCGGCGCCAAAATGCAGATCGGCATCGGCCCCTATTGCGCCTATCATGCGCGCATCGCCTATCAGCCGGCGCAGGACCGTCGCCGTGATCGCGAAAGGCGCGCCGCGCGCCATTGACCTTCCCCTCCCGCGTCTTTACGGGCTTTTCGTGGCTCAATCGCGCCCGAAAAGCCCGTTTCGTTTCGCCGCCCCGCTTTACCACGCGGACGCGCGCGGCTTGCCGAAGCAGTCCCGGCGCCGTAAATGAGCCCTAAAGTCCGGCGGACAGCCGGACCTTTGGCGGCGTCAGCGATGGAAAGCATGCAGAGCGAGAGAGAGCGCGAGACCGAGGCGTCACATTCGGCGCCGGAACGTCCCGCCGACCCGCTCGATCCGAGCGCCGGCGGCGCGGCGGCGCGTCACGGCAAGCTCGCCGCTCGCATCGGCGCGGCGGCCAGCCTGATCCTGGTCCTGCTCGCGGTTTTCGTCCTCACCCGCACCCTGAGCCATCTCAATATCGGCCAGTTGCGGGCCGCGATCGCCGCGACGTCCTGGGGCCAGATCGCTCTCGCCCTGGTTTTCGTCGCCACCTCCTATCTGATGCTCACCGGCTATGACGCCGTGGCGCTGCATCAGCTCAAGCTGCGCGTGCCCTATCGCACCACGGCGCTCGGCTCCTTCACCTCCTACGCCGTCTCCTTCAATCTCGGTTTTCCCATCTTCACCGGCGGCACCGTGCGCTATTGGATTTACTCCCGCGCCGGGGTGCGGCCGGGCAAGATCGCCAGCCTGACGGTTGTCGCCGGCGTCACCTTCTGGCTCGGCATGGCCGCGGTGATCGGAATGGGCATGATCGTCGAGGCGACTCCGCTCGCCGACTTCGACCACCTGACGGTCGGTCTCAACCGCCTGATCGGATTCGGCGTGCTGGCGGCGATTCTTGTCTACCTTTACTGGGTTTCGTCGCGCCCCCGGCACGCCCGCTGGCAGGATTTCTCGCTCGAACTGCCCGGCCTCGGCCTGTCGCTTGGCCAGATTTCACTCGGCGTCATGGATCTGTGCAGCGCCGCCGCCGCGCTTTATGTGCTGCTGCCCAGCCACCAGGGGCTGGATTTCATGACTTTCGCCTCGCTCTATGTCGTCGCCAGCCTGCTCGGCATCGTCAGCCACGCGCCCGGCGGCATCGGCGTTTTCGAGGCGGCCATGCTGAAGGTCGTTCCCGCCCCCTCGCAGGAGGCGCTGCTCGCCTCGCTGCTGATGTTCCGGCTTCTTTATTACGTCATCCCCTTCATATTGGCTTTGGCCCTGCTTGGCGCCAATGAGGGCGGACGCCGGTGGGACGCCCTGCGCGAGACCATGAACCGCGCGCAGGAGGAGCGCAGCGACGATTAGGGCATGTGGACATGATCCCGGAAAGTGGAATCCGGCTTTCGGAAAAGTTCATGCTCAATCAGAAAATTAGATTACGATGCGCCCTCATGGAGACGCGTCGGGATCTAAGGAACGAAGCTGCATGAACGTCACGACGGGAGCCGCCGACGGCGTTATCGCCCGACTGGTCGAAGCCATGCCGGAACCGGTGCTCGTGGTCAACGACGAAGTGCGCCTCGTCGCCGCCAATGCGCCGGCGCGCGCCCTGTTTCCGCATTTGCGTCTCCAGGCGCCGCTCTCCTCGAGCCTGCGCGCCGTCGATCTGCACGACGCCATAGCGCGGGTCAAGAATTCCGGCGCGGCCGAAGACGTCCCCTGGCTCGAGCGCGTGCCGCTGGAGCGGCTGTTTCAAGTTCACGTCGCGGCTTTTCCCAGCGGCAGGCAGATTTTCGTCGCCCTCACCCTTCACGATTTGACCGAAGCGCGGCGCCTCGAACAGATGCGGGTCGATTTCGTCGCCAACGCCAGCCATGAATTGCGGACGCCGCTTGCATCGCTCCTCGGCTTTATCGAGACCTTGCAGGGCCCGGCGCGCGACGACGCCGAAGCGAGAAAACGCTTTCTCCCCATCATGCGGGACCAGGCGCGCCGCATGTCGCGGCTGGTGGACGATCTTTTGTCGCTGTCGCGCATCGAGCAGACCCTGCATGTGCAGCCCCGCAGCGCCGTCGATCTCGCGCCTTTGGCGCGCCATGTCTGCGACGCCCTCGCCCCGCTCGCCGAGGAAAATCGCATCGCGCTGCGGATGACGGCGGAACCCGCCGTCGTGCGCGGCGACCACGACGAATTGCTGCGCGTGGCGGAAAACCTCATCGAAAACGCGATCAAATACAGCGCTCCCGATCCCAACGAAGAACCGCGCGCCGTCTGGATCGAAACGCGGACGCGCGACGCCCATGGCGTCTTGAGCGTGCGCGACGAGGGGCCGGGCATCGCGCCGGAGGACATACCGCGCCTCACCGAACGATTCTACCGTGTTGACGTCGGCAAAAGCCGCGCCAAAGGGGGCACGGGCCTCGGCCTCGCTCTGGTCAAGCATATTCTGGCGCGCCATCGCGGCCGGCTGGGAATTCATTCGGAGCTTGGGCGCGGCGCGATCTTTACTGCTTACGTGCCTCTTTTCCGGTCCTGAATCGAAAGGCGCTGTCATTTAACTGTCATTTGGCCGTCCTAGATGACGCGAGCGCAATCGCGCAACGGCGGCGGTCCCGTCGTCGCCTGCTCGCCGGCTCCGGTCGAAGGCCTTGAGCCAAAGCGAAAAATTCAACCTCAAGAGAGGTCTCGCATGTCGAAAATCTTCCTGCGCACTGCTTTAGCCGCGGCCGTCATTACCGGCGGTTTCGGCCTGAGCTCGGCCGCTTCCGCCGCCAATATTTCCGGCGCCGGCGCCACCTTCCCCTACCCGATCTACTCGAAATGGGCCGCCAGCTATCATAAGAAAACCGGCATTGGCCTGAACTACCAGGCGATCGGCTCGGGCGGCGGCATCAAGCAGATCGAGGCCAAGACGGTCACTTTCGGCGCCAGCGACGCGCCGCTCAAGCCCGACGTTCAGGAAAAGCACGGCCTGCTGCAATGGCCGATGGTGATGGGCGGCATCGTGCCGGTCCTCAACGTTCCCGGCATCAAGCCCGGCGAACTGGCGATCGACGGCCCCACTCTCGCCGATATCTACCTCGGCAAGATCACCAAGTGGAACGATCCGGC
>CAYRNB010000123.1:0-7401 GCA_964425315.1 uncultured Rhodoblastus sp. | reverse complement strand
GCATTCGCCGGAAGCCGAGTCGTTTTGGCAGTCCTTTAGCGGCACTAATTTTCCATCGTATCCGAGTTGTGGTTTTTTCTACAGCAGTAACTACTGATTTACGCTAACTATATGAAATTCAACTATGATTAGCCCGCTCGGAGTATCATTCCCTTGCTCAGACGGGGGGGTGGCGATGCGGGCGCAGGTCCTGATTTGGAATCCCAGCAGGGAATGGAGCGAAATCGGCGCCGCTGCGGAGCCGGCCGCCTTCAACCTTTATGTTGCTGCGCATGGCCATGTCGCCTATGCGCGCCGCGCCGTATCGGGTCCGGCGACGACGCCAGGGATCCTCATACGAGCCACAAAATCCTCCGGCGCGCCTTCCTAAATTCGTCAAGAGCATAAGCAAATCATGAACGCAACGACATACGCCGAGGCCATCTGATGCCTGAAGGACGAAGGATCATCGAAAAGCAGATCGCCAAGGCGACCTCCGAAGGAGGCGCGCTCGATCTTGAAGCCTTGAAAGCCGCGATCGCCGCGACCTACGACGACTTCGCGCGCGACAGGGAACGCGTCGAGCGCTCAATGAAGCTGATGATCGAGGAAAACAATCGTCTGACCGGCGACCTCGAAGCGGCCATCAAGGCGTTCGGGCTGGAAAACGCTGGCTTCGTTCCCGCCCTCGAAAATATGTCGCACGGCCTGTGCATTTTCGACGAACCGAACCGGCTCGTCGTCGCCAATTCGCGCTATCGCCAAATCTACGGGCTGTCGGAAGAGCTGACTCGGCCCGGCGTCGCCCTGTCGCGGCTGCTGCGCGCCATCAAGGGCCGCGAGACGAGTCGCGACGGCAAGGCGCGGAAAAAGCTTCGCTCTGTCGCGCTCGGCAAGACGCCGGGCGACGTCCTGCGCTCCGAATGGCGGCTGGCGAACGGAGCGATCATCGAAGTCGTCGCCACGCGGATCAGGGACGGCGGCATAGTCACGCTGCATGAGGACGTGACCGAGAAAAGGAACGCCCAGGCGCATATCGAGCACCTGGCGCGCCACGACGGGCTCACCGGTCTGCCCAACCGCGCCATGTTTCACGAATTTTTGGAGCTTCGTCTTTCCGGCGACGCGCGCGGCTCGGCCTTCGCCGTGCATTATATCGATCTCGACCGCTTCAAGACGGTCAATGACAGTTTCGGCCATATTGTCGGCGACGAGCTTTTGCGCCAAGTCGCCAACCGCCTGCGGGGCGCCATTCGCGAAAGCGACATTGTCGCGCGCCTTGGCGGCGATCAGTTCGCGCTCATTCAGTTCGGCGCCCGCGATCACCGCGCCGCCGCGCTGGCGGCGCAACGGGTGATCGACGCCGTCGGCGGAGCCTTCGACATCGAAGGGCGGCAGTTTCAGATCGGGGTCAGCATCGGCGTCAGCTTCGCGCCCACGGATGGCGACGACGCCGACCGCCTGATGAAAAACGCCGATCTCGCCCTTCATCGCGCCAAATCCGACAGCCGAAACACCTTCCGCTTTTTCGAGCCGGGCATGGACGCCAATCTCACGGAGCGGCGCTCGCTGGAGCTCGAATTGCGCGGCGCCATTGAAAACGACGAGTTTGAACTGTTCTACCAGCCGCTGTTCGATCTGCGTCACAATCGCATTTCCGGCTTCGAGGCGCTGTTGCGATGGAACAGCCCGACCCGCGGCCGGGTTTCGCCGCTGGTCGTCATATCGGTGGCGGAGGAAACCGGCCTGATTACGCCGCTCGGCGAATGGGTCATTCGCCGCGCCTGCCAGGAAGCGGCGAAATGGCCGCTTGGGCTCAAGATCGCCGTCAATGTTTCTGCTGTGCAATTCAAGAACGCCGGTCTGCCGCTGGTCGTCGCCGGCGCCCTGGCCGAAAGCGGCCTTTCCCCCTCGCGTCTCGAACTTGAGGTGACGGAATCGGCCATGCTTCAGGAAACCGAGCAGACCATCAACTCCCTGGTCCAGCTCAAGAACCTCGGCGTCTCGATCGCCATGGACGATTTCGGCGCCGGCTTTTCGTCCCTGAACTATCTGCGCTCCTTCCCCTTCGACAAGATCAAGATCGACCAGTCCTTCGTCCGCGACGCCGATTCCGATTCGAGCGCGCGCTCGATCATCCGCGCGGTCATCGAACTTGGCCGCAGCTTCGGCATCGCCACCACCGCCGAGGGCGTCGAAACAATCGAGCAATTGGAGGCGGTTCGCAGCGAGGGGCGCCAGGAGATCCAGGGCTATTTCATCGCCAAGCCCATGCCGGCGGGCCAGATAGCCGCCCTGCTGCAGCAATCAAGACTCCTTGCGGCCGCGAGCGCCTAAGGCGCGCGAATCGCGTCGATCATGCGCGCAGCGCCGATCGCCGCCTGCCCGAGGGCGAGGCCGCCATCATTGGCGGGGACCTGCGCGTGGGTCAGCACGGCGAAATTCTTTTCCTCGAGCCGCCATAAAACCTCTTCGAACAGGACCCGGTTCTGAAAGCATCCGCCGGACAAGGCGATTGTGTCGAAAAGCGGTCGGCCCGCCTCGTCATGCCGCGCCAGCCTCGCGACCATGGCGACGATCGCTCTGGCGAGGCCCTTGTGAAAGCGCGCGGCCATGACGCCCGCCGGCGTCTTGGCGCGCAGGTCGCCAAGAATTGCGCGCCACATGGGCGAAGGCTCGATAATGGGCAGTTCCGTTCCGGGCAGGTTGGAGATGGCCGCCGGATAGGCCAGGTCCTCTGGCTCTTCGCGCAAGGCGCGGCGATCGACGATCGCCTCCAGCCGCGCGCCCGCTTCGCCTTCATAGGCCTGACGTTCGCGGCAGATGTTCAGCGCCGCCGCGAAAGCGTCGAACAGGCGCCCGCAGGATGAGGCCATGGGCGTGTTGACGCCGTTGCGCAGCATGGCGTCGAGAACGGAACGCGGCCGGCGGGCGAGATCGGCGTAAACTTCGAGTTCGGAGAAATTCGCCGCCAGTTCGGCCCAGCCCAATTCCATGAGATGGGCGTAGAGATTGCGCCAGGGCTCGCGCGCCGCCTGCGCGCCGCCAATCATGCCGACCGGCTTGAACGCCCCCAGTCGTTTATAGGAGCGGTAATCGGCGAGGAGGAATTCGCCGCCCCAGATGGTCGCGTCCTCGCCCCAGCCCAGGCCGTCGAGAACCACGCCGAGCACGCACGGGCCATCCAGCGGGCGGCCGTTCTCGGCCATACAGGCCGCGACATGCGCGTGGTGATGCTGGACCTCGATCAGCGGAATTTTTCGCGCTAGCGCCCAGTCCCGGGCGAGTTTGGTGGAGAGATATTCGGGATGGGCGTCCGCGACCAGAGCGGCGGGCGCATGTTCGAACATTTTTTCGTAGAGCGCCAAGTTCTTGCGATAGTCGTCGAAGGTTGCGACATTCTCCAGATCGCCCTGATGCTGCGACAGCACCGCCTCGCCATCCTTGACCAGGCAGAAGGTCGCCTTCAGCTCGCCGCCGAGCGCCAGAATGTCCGGGGCGGAATCGAAGCCTTGAGGCAGCGCGATCGGCGCCGGCGCATAGCCGCGCGCGCGACGGAGAAGGCGTAAGCGGCCAGCCATCAGGCGCGCCACCGAATCGTCGACGCGGTTGGCGATATCGCGATCATGAACGAGGGCATAGGGCGCGATGTCGCCGAGTTTTTCGCGCGCTTCCGCATCCCCGGTCGCCTGCGGCTCCTCCGACAGATTGCCGCTGGTCATGACCAGGGGCCGGTCGAGGCGCAGAAGAAGCAGGAGATGCAGGGGCGTCGTGGGCAGCATGAAGCCCAGGGTCGCGAGATGGGGCGCGACCGCCTCGGGCAGGCGCCGCCGACCGTCGGCGGCAAGCAGGACGATGGGCGCGGCCGGGCTTTGCAGGAGATCGGCTTCCTCCTCCGTCACGGAGCAATAACGGCGGATCACGTCGAGATCGCGCGCCATGAGCGCGAATGGCTTGAAGTCGCGCTTTTTGAGGCGGCGCAGCCGCGCCACGGCCTCGGCCTGCGTCGCGTCGCAGGCGAGGTGGTAGCCCCCCAGCCCCTTGATCGCGACGATTTCGCCATTTTCGATGAGGCCGGCGGCGGCTTCGACGTCGTCGCGCGTCTCATGTTGCTCGACGTCTGTCAGCCCCCTGTCCAACCGGACCAGGCGCGCCTGCGGGCCGCAGACCGGGCAGGCGATGGCTTCGGCGTGAAAACGGCGGTCGGCCGGATTTTCATATTCGCTCTGACAGGCTGCGCAAAGGGGGAAGGGCGCCATGCTGGTGTTGGCGCGATCGTAGGGGACGGCGCGGACGATGGTCAGGCGCGGTCCGCAATGGGTGCAATTGGCGAAAGGATAGCGGAAGCGGCGCTCCCGCGGATCGAGGATTTCGTCGGCGCAGGCCCGGCAGATGGCGGCGTCCGGCGTCACCTGGGTGTGGACGGCGCCGGGGAGACTTTCGGCGATGCGGAACGCGCCGGGCAGTTCGCCGTCGAAGGGCCGCGTTTCGATGCGATCGATGCGGGCCAGCGGCGGTGGCTCGTTTTGCAGGCGCGTGAGAAAATCGGCTATGGCGCGCTCGGAACCGCCGACACGCGCCAACACGCCCTCGGAATCGTTGAGAACCTCGCCCGAAAGGCCAAGCTCGCGCGCGATGCGCCACACCGTCGGCCGGAAGCCGACCCCCTGCACGCGCCCGCGCACGCGAATCTCCATCGCCACGATCTGCGGCGCGCCCTCGACGCCGGCGTCCTCGCGCAAGGACATGGCGAGCCCTCCCACATCGCTTGAACTTTTGGCGTCCCGGAAGGGATTCGAACCCCTGACCTACGGTTTAGGAAACCGTTGCTCTATCCTGCTGAGCTACCGGGACTTAGGGCGGCGTCTGGGACCGCCGCCGCGCCTCTCCCTAACATAAAATTCCAGGACGAAAAACCAGCCGCCGGTCTTGCCAAAATTCCGGGTCGGCGCATAAGCCTGGACCGGAAATGAAAACGCGCCTTATCGCCCTCGCTGCCGCCTTTCTCTTGGTTACGTCCGCCCCAACCCGCGCGGCCGAAGCCTTGAATTGCCGCGCTTCGGCGCCGCGCGAAAAAGTCCGGGTCGCCAAAATCGGCCAAAAACTCGACATTCTGCTCGCCGACGGACGCCTGGTTTATTTTCCCACCTTAGAGCCGCCGCGCGCCACGTCCGCCGCGCCCGACCGCCCGCGATACGTTGCGGCGCAACTGACCTCGCTCCTCGCGGGCCGGGATCTGGAAATGGAAAAGCTCGGCGGGCCGGACCGCTGGGGCCGGATTCCGGTAAAACTTTTCGTTCCCGGTTCGTCCGAATCGGTCGATGTGACGCTGGCCGCCGCCGGCCTCGTCATGGCCGGCATCGGCGCCGGCGGCTGCGGCGCCCAGGTCCGCGCGGCGGAGGCGGAGGCGCGCGCCGCCTCCCTCGGCGTCTGGGCCGATCCCGATTTCGCCGTGCTCGACGCCGACAGGCCGGAAAGCTTCGCCCGCCGCGCCGGAACCCTGGCCCTCGTCGAAGGGCGGGTGACAAGCATCGGCCACACGCGATGGCGCACTTATCTGAATTTTGGTCCGGGGCGGCGCGACTTTTCCCTGACCATCGCCCGTCGCCGCCTGAAGGAATTCGCGCGCGCAAATCTCTCGCCGCAAAAGCTTTTGCATAAATTCCTGCGCGCGCGGGGAGTGGTGGAAATGCGGGCCGGGCCGCAAATCGAATTATTCCATCCCGATCAAATCGAGTTTATTGAAGACAAGCGCTGACGCGAGGCGCGGTCACAGGGCCGCGGGACGCGGGGCGGGGAGGGCGGATTTCCCATCCGACCAGAGAAAGATTGGGCGGCGAGGCTTCAAGCGCGAATGTCGGATGATTTGCCGAAATCGAAGCGCGGTCGGCGCAGGGCGGCGCGCGTGGCGTCCTCTTGCGCCGGGCTTTTGCTGCTTTCCGGCTGCGTGACTCTGGAGCGCCAGGGCTTCATGCCGACAAGCCCCTCGCCTCCCGCCGCGCCTCCGGCCGCCGCGCCGAAAGTCCTTGGGGCGGGAACGCCGGACGACGCCGAACGCACGCGGTTGGTGGCGCTTTACGGCGGCGCATATCATTGGCCGAAGGCGGAAGCCTATCTCAACAACGTCCTGGCCAGACTGGCCAAGGCCAGCGACACGCCGGCGGAGCCCTATCGCGTCACCATCCTCAATTCGGGCGTGGTCAATGCTTTCGCCTTGCCTTCGGGCGACCTTTTCGTGACGCGCGGCCTGCTGGCCCTCGCCAATGACACGTCGGAAATCGCTGCGGTCATGGCGCATGAAATCGGCCATGTCGTGGCCCATCACGCTTTTCTGCGGGCAGAGGAGGAGAAAAAGGAGGCGGTGATCGACGCGGCGGCGCGGGTTATCGAGAGCCGGGAAAAGAGCGAACAGGTCGCGGCCCATTCGGCCCTCATCATCGCCAATTATTCGCGCATGCAGGAATTGCAGGCCGACAGCATCGGGATTCGCGTGATCGCCAGGGCCGGCTATGATCCTTACGCCGCGGCGCGTTTCCTCAATTCGCTGCAGCGTTCCGCCGCCCTGCGCGCTTCGTTGATGGGCCAGAAGGAGGCGGGCAGGCCGGACATACTCGCCACCCATCCCTCGACGCCGGCGCGCATACAGGCGGCGCTGCAACAGGCGCGCCAATTCGGCCCGCCGGGAACCGGCCAAAGGGCGCGCGCGGCCTATCTCGCGTCGATCAATGGCATCGCCTTCGGCGACGACCCGAAGGACGGCGCGATTCGCGGACGCGAATTCATTCATCCGCGCCTCGGCTTTTCCTTCGAGGCCCCTCCGGGCTTCGTGCTGGAAAATTCGTCGCAGGCGGTGCTGGGCGTGGCGTACGGCGGCGCCCAGGCGCTGCGGCTTGACAGCGTTACGGCCCCGCAGGGCAAGACGCTGCGCCAGTATCTGATCTCCGGCTGGATCGACGGCCTGATGGCTTCGTCGATCCACAAAGCCCAGGTCAACGGCTTGCCCGCTGTGCTGGCGACGGCGCGCGCCGGCGAATGGAATTTTCGCGTCGCCATCATCGGCTTTCGCGACGACACTTATCGAATCATATTCGCTGTCAGGGCGCTGACGCCGTCGGTCGATGCGACCTTCCTCCGGTCGATCGATTCCTTCCACCCGCTGACCGTGGTGGAGGCGATCAAGGCCGATCAGCCCCAGCGCCTGCAGGTCGTCGTCGCCGGTCCGAACGACACGGCCGAGACGCTGGCGGCGAAAATGGCGGCGCCGGATCGCCCACTCGATCAATTCCTGCTGCTCAATGGCCTCGACAGCCCGAAGATCAAGGCCGGCGAAAGTTACAAGATCATCGTCAACTGAAGGCCGCCGCCCAAACTCACGCGAAAGAAAAGCGGCGGGGATATCCCGCCGCTTTCCATTTTGAGGCT
>CAYRNB010000122.1:2042-7662 GCA_964425315.1 uncultured Rhodoblastus sp. | reverse complement strand
AGCACCGACAGGCCGTTGACCATGGTGGTGTGCGAATCGGTGCCGACCAGCGTGTCGGGATAGGCGACCTCGACCGTCGTCGGCTTGCCGCGCGCCGGCTTGTATTTCTCCTTCCGCGTCCACACGGTCTGGGCGAGATATTCGATATTCACCTGATGGCAGATGCCGGTGCCCGGCGGCACGACGGAGAAATTGTCCAGCGCCCCCTGGCCCCATTTGAGGAAAGTGTAGCGCTCGCCATTGCGCGCATATTCATGTTCGACATTGGTTTTCAGCGCATTTTTGTTGCCGAAGGCGTCGACGATCACCGAATGGTCGATGACCAGATCGACCGGAACGAGCGGATTGATCTTTTCCGGATCGCCGCCGAGCGCCTCGAGGCCGTCGCGCATGGCGGCGAGATCGACCACGGCCGGAACGCCGGTGAAATCCTGCATCAGTACGCGCGCCGGGCGGAGGGCGATTTCCTTTTCCGCCTTGCCCTTGTTCTTCAGCCATTCGGCGACGCCCTGGATGTCTTCCTTGGTGACCGTGCGGCCGTCTTCGTTGCGCAGAAGATTTTCCAAAAGGACCTTCATCGAATAAGGCAATTGCGCTATGCCGGCGAGACCGTTCTTCTCGGCCGCTTTCAGTGAGAAATAATGATAGGTCTTGGAGCCGACTTTCAGCGTCTTGCGGCATTTGAAGCTGTCGAGAGAGGCCATGGCGATGAGATCCAAAAAAATCTGTCGGGGAGGACGGGGTGGATACGGTGGGCTTATAGATAATTCTCGAAACGCAGGCTACACAAACAAAAGTCGCGGCGTCGCATAAAATGACGCCGATCCCGCCGCAAGAAAACACGAGGAATTTCTTGGCCTTACATTCCCCTTTTCCGCCCGCGCGCCTGGTTGCGCGCGGCTTGCGCGTCGATCGCGGCGGGCGAGCCATCGTCAAAGGCGTCGATTTCGATCTGTCCGCAGGCGAGGCTTTGCTTGTCCTCGGCCGCAACGGTTCCGGCAAATCGACCCTCTTGCGCGCGCTCGCCGGCCTCCTGCCGCTACGCGCCGGCGCGGTTGAATTTTCCTGCGGCGACGAATCCTCGCCTCTCCCCGAGAAGGCGCATTATGTCGGGCATTCCGACGGGCTGAAGACGGCGCTGACCGGCCTCGAAAATCTTGAATTCTGGGCGCGGATGCTCGGCGACCCGGATCGGCGTGGCTTGACGCCGCTCGAAGCCTTGACCCAAGTCGGCCTCGCGCGCGTCGGCGATTTTCCCGTCGGCTATCTCTCGGCCGGCCAGAAGCGCCGCGTCGCTTTAGCGCGGCTTTTTGTCGCGCCGCGCCCGCTGTGGATTCTCGACGAGCCGGCGACGGCGCTGGACGTCGCCTCGCAGCAGAGGCTGGGCGAGGCCATGGCCGCCCATCGCGACGCGGGCGGGCTGATCATCGCCGCCACCCATGCGCCGATCGGCCTCGCCGACGCCAAGGAGTTGCGCCTCGACGCGCGGCCTCGGCAAGCCGCCGAAGCGGGAGCCGTCGCATGAATTCCACGCTCTTGGCCCTGTTCTGGCGCGAAATTCGTATCGCCCGCAGCATCGGCGGCGGCGGCGCCATGGGGGTCGTCTTCTTTCTCATTCTGGTCAGCATCACGCCTTTCGCCATGGGCCCGGACCTGAACCTTTTGGCGCGCGTCGGCCCGGCCATTTTGTGGATCGCCGCCCTGCTCGCCACGCTTCTCGGCCTCGATCGCCTGTTTCAGGCCGACGCCGACGACGGTTCGCTCGATCTTTTCACCCTGTCGACGACGCCGCTCGAACTGGCGGTTCTGGTCAAATGCGCCGCCCACTGGGTGCTGACCGCCGCGCCGCTGATTGCCTTTACGCCTCTGCTCGGCCTGACGCTCGGCATGCACGCGCCGGCGCTCGCCGGCGTCGCCGCCTCGCTTCTTGCCGGTACGCCGGCCCTCACCCTGCTCGGGGCGATCGGCGCAGCCCTGACGGCCGGCCTGCGCCGCGGCGGCCTGTTGATGGCGGTTCTGATCCTGCCGCTGACCACGCCGGTGCTGATCTTCGGCGTCGCCAGCGCGGAGGCGGCGAGCGGGGGGCCGGTGCCGTTCCGCACGCCCTTCGTCATCCTCTGCGCCCTGTCGCTGGCGACAATCGCCGGCGCGCCTTTCGCCGCCGCCGCCGCCTTGCGGGCGCGGGAAGCTTAGCCGAATGCTACTGAGGTTCAGGAGCTAAATCCGCATTTTGCCGTCTTTTCGTCGTGATGAGGCCGGGAAAAAATTGCATTTGCCGCAGCCAGCGCCTAATCAGACGGATCGCGTTGCTCCAGGGCAGAAGGTTCATGCTTAAATACGCCAACCCGACCAACTTTCTTGCGCTCGCCAACCGGGTCATCCCCTGGCTGGCCGCGATCGCCGCGATCACGATCATCGTCGGCCTCTACCTGACCTTTTTCGTCGCGCCGGACGACTACCAGCAGGGCGATTCGGTGAAGATCATGTATCTGCACGTGCCCTCCGCCTGGCTCGCCATGATGTGCTACATGGTCATGGCTTCCGCCGCGCTCGGCACTCTGGTCTGGCGCCATCCGCTCGCCGACGCCGCGCAAAAGGCGGCTGCGCCGATCGGGGCCGGCTTTACCCTGATCTGCCTCGTCACCGGTTCGCTGTGGGGCAAGCCGATGTGGGGAACCTGGTGGGTGTGGGACGCGCGGCTGACCTCGGTCCTGGTTTTGTTCCTGATCTATCTCGGCCTGATCGGCCTGTGGCAGACGATCGAGGAGCCGTCGCAGGCGGCGCGCGCCGCCGCCATTCTGACCCTCGTCGGGGTCATCAATATTCCGATCATCAAATTCTCGGTGGACTGGTGGAACACTTTGCACCAGCCGGCCTCCGTCTTCCGTCTCGGCGGGCCGACCATCGCCGAGAGCATGCTCTGGCCCTTGATCGTCATGTTCGTCGGCTTCACCCTGATGTTCTTCACGCTGCATTTCATGGCGATCCGCAATGAAATTCTGAGCCGCCGCCTGCGCCGCCTGAGCATTCTCGCCGCCAGCGCCGAAGAACCCGACTTCCTGCCGGAGGCGGCCCAGTGAAGACTTATTACGGCTATATCGAAGCGGCTTACGCCTTCGCCGCGATCGTCGTCAGCTTCCTGGTGGCGAAAATCGTCCTCGACTACCGCAATCTGAAGAAAAAACTGTCCCGCTTCGAGGACCAGGAGAAAAGGCGATGAGCGACGCGCAAACCGTCGAGGGGAAAGCCGCGGCGGGCTGGTGGCGCTGGTTTGCCGCCCTGCCTCTTCTCGGTTTTGTGGGTCTGGCCGTGCTTTTCGGCAACCGCCTTGACGTCGGCGGCAATCCGAGGCTCATTCCCTCGCCGCTGATCGGCCATAAGGCGCCCGCCTTGAACCTGCCGGCGGTGCCGGGATTGAAAAAGCCGGGCCTATCGGACGCCGATCTGCGCCAGGGCCATACGACGGTGGTGAATATGTTCGCCTCCTGGTGCGGCCCGTGCCGCATGGAGAATCCCGTGCTCCAGGAGCTTGCGTCCAACAAGCTGCTCGCCGCCGTGGGGGTGAAGCTCGTCGGCGTCGATTACAAGGACAAGCCGGCCAATGTCAGGAATTTCCTCGCCCAGGACGGCAATCCCTATGCCGCCGTCGGTTCGGACGCGAGCGGACGGGTGGGCATAGACTGGGGCCTGACCGGCGTGCCTGAGACGTATATCGTCCGCGGCGACGGGACGATCGCTTATAAATATACCGGGCCGCTCACCGAACAGGCCCTGAACGACGTGCTGCTGCCGCAGATCGAAAAGACCGTGCGCTGAACGCGGCCACTCCCTAACGGCTTCCCCATGTCTCAACCCGCCCCGGCCCCGAAACCCTTGACCGCGCGCAAATCCGGCCCGCTGAGCGGCCGGGCGCGTCCGCCGGGCGACAAGAGCATATCCCATCGCGCCTTCATTCTCGGCCTGCTTTCGGTGGGAGAAACCCAGGTTTCAGGGCTTCTGGAGGGCGAGGACGTTCTCCATACCGGGCGCGCCTGCGCCGCTCTCGGCGCCAGGACCGAACGGCTCGGGGAGGGGAAATGGCGCATTTTCGGCGCCGGCCTCGGCTCCTTGCTCGAGCCGAAGGAGGCTCTCGATTTCGGCAACGCCGGCACCGGCTCGCGCCTGATGATGGGGGTCGTCGGCGGCCACGGGATCACGGCGCGTTTCGACGGCGACGCCTCTTTGCGCAAAAGGCCGATGCGCCGCATCCTCGATCCGCTGGTCCTGATGGGCGCGCGGGCGCTGGAGCAGGCGGAAGGCGGGCGCTGCCCGATCCTGCTCAAGGGAACGCCCGAGCCCGCGCCGATCGAATATCGCACGCCGGTCGCCTCCGCCCAGATCAAGTCGGCGGTGCTTTTCGCCGGCCTCAACGCGCTCGGCCGGACCACCGTCATCGAAAGCGAGGCGAGCCGCGACCATACCGAGAAAATGCTGAGGTTTTTCGGCGCGCAGCTGACCTCGGAGCCCTTCGGCGAGCATGGCCGTAAGATTACGCTGGAAGGCCGGCCGGAACTGTCGCCACGGCCGATCGCCGTCCCGGCCGATCCGTCCTCCGCCGCCTTTCTCATCGCCGCCGCCCTGCTGGTTCCGGGCTCCGACATTGTCGTCGAGGGCGTGATGATGAATCCCTTGCGCATCGGCCTCATCACGACTCTCATGGAAATGGGCGCGCGCATCGACATTTTGGAAAAACGCGAGGAGGGCGGCGAAGAGGTCGCCGATCTGCGGGCGCGCGCTTCCGAACTGACCGGGGTCGATGTCCCCGCCGCCCGCGCGCCGTCGATGATCGACGAATATCCCATCCTCGCCGTTCTCGCCTCCTTCGCCAAAGGAGCCACGCGGATGAACGGGCTGCAGGAATTACGGGTGAAGGAATCCGACCGTCTGGCGGCGGTCGCCGCCGGCCTCGCCGCCAACGGCGTTAAAACGGAAATCGAAGGCGACGATCTCATCGTCGAGGGCGGGGCGGGAACCTGTCCCGGCGGCGGGTTGGTCGAGACCCATCTCGATCATCGCCTCGCCATGAGTTTTCTGGTCATGGGCCTCGCGTCGCAAAAGCCGGTGACGGTGGACGACGAGACCATGATCGCCACCTCCTTTCCTGCCTTCCGCCCGCTGATGGCGGGGCTCGGCGCGGAATTTGCCGCATGATCATCGCCATCGACGGACCCGCCGCCTCCGGCAAGGGCACGCTCGCCCGCCGCCTCGCCGAACATTACGGCCTGCCGCATCTCGACACCGGCCTGCTTTATCGCGCCACCGCCCGCGTTCTTCTCGACCAGGGGGCGCGGCTCGACGATGCGGTCAAGGCGGTGAGCGCCGCGCGCGGCCTGGCGCTGCTCGATTTCGACGAGGAGCGCCTACGGGGCCGGGAAATGGGCGAGGCGGCTTCGGTCGTCGCCGAACTGGCGCCGGTGCGCGCCGCGCTCATCGAAATGCAGCGCGCTTTCGCCGCGAGGCCGCAGGGGGCGGTTCTCGACGGGCGCGACATCGGCACGGTGATCGCGCCCAAGGCGGACATTAAAATTTTCGTCACCGCCAGCCCGGAAATCCGCGCTCAGCGCCGGGCGCTGGAATTGCG
>CAYRNB010000122.1:0-1942 GCA_964425315.1 uncultured Rhodoblastus sp. | reverse complement strand
GGCGGCGCCGACCCGGTTTTGTCTTCGCCGAAATAGATGGTCCGGTGCGGGAACGGGATTTCAATGCCGCGCGCGTCGAATTTCTGTTTCATGCGACGATTGAACTCGCGTCCGACGCTCCATTGCTGGATCGGCAATGTCTTGGTTCGCGCCTTGATGATCACCGCCGAATCGGCGAGCTGGTCGACGCCCAATATGTCGATCGGCTCGAGAATGTTCGGCCCGAATACGGGGTCCGCGCGCATTTCTTCGTCGATTTCGCGCAGCAGCGCCACCACTTCGTCGGTGTTTTCGCGGTAGGCCACCCCGACTTCGAACACGTAATAAGAGAAATCCTTTGTCATATTGGTGATCGAATTGACCGATCCGAAGGTCACCGTATGCACGCTTCCGGCGAGGTCGCGCAGGCGGATCGATCGGATGGTCAGGCCCTCGACCACGCCGCTCTGGCCGTTGATCACCGCGACGTCGCCGATATTGATCGTGCCTTCCATCAGGATGAAGGCGCCGGTGATCACATCCTTCACCAGGCTCTGCGCGCCAAAGCCGAGCGCCAGGCCGACCACGCCGGCGCCGGCGAGCAGCGGCGCGATGTTGATCCCCAGTTCGGAAAGGATGATGAGCGCCGACAGGACGCTGATCGTGACGAGGAGCACGTTGCGCACGAGCGGCAGCAGGGTGCGGATTCGCGCGGAGCGGACCAGGGCGTGCCCGTCGCCGTCGGTGCGCGACAGATAGGTGGTGATGGCGCCGTTCCCGATCTCCCAGGCCAGCAGGGCGAGGAGCGCGATGAAGACGATGGCGGTCAAATGACCGAATATGGTTCTGCCGACGGGGCTGCGCAAAATGGCGCCGACATCGACCCGCCAGGCCGCCAGCACGGCGAGCAGCGCGCCGAAGCGAAGGGCATAGAGAAGCGTCAGGCGCAGCGCCGGGAGATAGAGGTTGGCGCGCCGCGCGACCGGCGGAAAGCGCGTGAAAATCCCCGCGTCCATTGCAAAAAGCCGGTTGAGGCCGCGCGCGACCCAGCGTTCCGCGAACAGGAGCAAGAAGATCACCGCCGCCGTCAGGACCGCCGAGCGCAAAAGATAGGCGAGGCCGCCCGGAACGCCCAAGGCCCAGACGACATAGAGCGCGACCAGATAGGCCGTGGCGACGATATGCCAAACCTCGCCCAATCGCGCGCGGAAGGACGCCGGCAGGGCGCGCAGGAGGGCGAAGGTCCCCGTTCCCCTCCTCAGCGACGATGCGATTGTCTTCCGGTTCTGCAGGATGAAGACGACGAGCAGCATCGTGATGAACAGGCCAAGAATTTTGGCGGCGGCCAGATGAACGGCGGCCGTCACGCCGAGCAATGCGCCTCCCTCAAGGATGAGGTAGCTCCAGACGACGGCGACGATGAGCCGCCGGGTCCAGATATAGAGATAGGCGGCTGTGTCGTCGGAAAGAGGCGCGAGCCGCAAGGGCGCCGCGAGCGGATTCAGCACAAACTGCGCCAGCGCCGTCCCCGCGAGCGAGAGCGTGATCGCATTGACGATGGCGAATAAGGCGAGCCGCGCCGTCTCCGGCAAGGGCGCGGCCGCAGCCGCGCCGAAGGCCACGGCCGCGAAAGCGAGGATGGGGAGAAGATCGACGCCGAAACGGCCGGCCGCGCGACGCAGCCGCCGCGGCCACGGCGTCCTCTTCAACCGCGTCCCCCGCCTTCCGCGCGCGATCGCCAAGCTTATGAGAAAATAAGCGAAAAATCCCACGCCGAGGCCGAGCGCCGGATAGAAGAGCAGGCGCAGCCATTGCGCCCGTTGCGCCGGGTCGGCGAAGCGCGACGCGATCGACGACCCCGAGTCGCGGATGGTCTCCAAATTTTTCACAAAGACGCGGGCGGAATCGGCCGCCCATTCGAAGCCGGCGGAAAGCGCATCCAGCACCGGCGCGCCGAGGCTGC
>CAYRNB010000121.1:0-7694 GCA_964425315.1 uncultured Rhodoblastus sp. | reverse complement strand
TCTGAGACGATCGGCGAACAAGACTTAGCGTTTCGGCCTTGCCGGTGACCAAGAAATTCAAGAACGCGTCGGCGTGAGTTGCACAATTTTGGGGGCGGCTTCCAGCTCACAGTATCGCGCCCACGCCTCCATCAGCGCCCGGCGTTTTTTCAACGCGTCGGATCGTGTGTAAGCTTGTTCGGTCTTGTCGCCTATGACATGGGCTAGCGCGGCTTATCGGGCTTTTGGCCGGGAAAGAGGAAATCGCCGGTCTTCGCCTCGGCCAGTCTTTGAACGATCGCCAGCGCGCGGCGGGGAAGCGGGATGCGATGCGGGCGCCCGGCCTTCATACGCGACGCGGGAACCATCCAGATCGCCCTTTGCAGGTCGAATTCGCGCCATTCCGCTTGCAAGACTTCCTTCGTCCTGACGGCCGTCAAAATGGCCAATTCGAGCGCCGTCGCCGCGATTGCTTCGCGCTCGCGCAAGCGCGCCAGGAAAGCCGGAACCTCGCGGTAGGAGATGGCCGCATGACGGCCGCGCGAAAGCCTCAGCCGCTTCGGCAAGAGCTTGTCCAAATGGCCGCGCCGGCGCGCGGGGTTCGCCTCGCTGCGTGGAATGTGGCCTTTCGCTCGCGCCGCGTCCAGGACCGCTTCGATCCGCCCCCGCAACCGGGAGGCGGTTTCCGGCCTTTCCGACCAGATCGGTTGCAGCACGGCCAAGACGGCTTCCGTGTCGATTGCGTCAACCGGCTTGGCGCGAAGCGGCGCAGCGTAAACCTCCTATGTCATCTTCCGTTGCCCTTTGCGCTTGTCATTGCGCCATTCCGCCGATTTCACGGCGATGAGCGCGTCGGCGATCGCTCCAAATGTCGGCTTACCGGCTTCGACCGCCGCCGCCGCGCGCCGCTCCACAATCGGATTCTTTCCGGCCGCGACCACCTGCCGGGCTTCAAGCGCGCCGCCGCGCGCTTGGGCAAGGCTAACGGCGTTCGCCGCGCCTAACCCCATTTCAGTGACCTTGCCGCCCAAGCTGAAGCGGAAAACCCATTTGCGGGCGCCGCTATTCGAGAGCACCAGCCTAAGGCCAGCGCCGTCGCCTTATCGTCCGGGCTTCGCCGCCGCCACCATCCGCGCTGTTAGTTTGCCTGCCATTGAATCGCCCCGAAATTGGCTTTACAAAAGCCGGCCTGCGAGACCACGGAAACCAGTCTTACAATTGGTCTTACAATTGGACGCGGATTATGGCGCGCGATGACGGACAACGAAAGACGCGAGTACGTCAACGCCCTTGATTTTCAGGGCGCACATCGTATAGGCGGAAACCAGGAAAAACACCAGTTCGGCGGACCCTGTCTCCGCCGCGACCGCGCCAGGATCAGAGCATTTCGCGCCCCGTTTCCTTTGCGTTGAAAACTTGCACGAGACGAACCCATGCGCGCCGTCACTGCCATCTTCCATTATGGACGACATCCGCGCAGGCCGCGACGCTGCCGTCGCAGTCTCATCTTTCCGCTTTTCCTTCTTGCCTCAGCCTGCGCCGCCGCGCCCGCATGGGCCGCGATTCCGGAGCCGCCGCACCGCCCGAGCCACTTCACCCAGCCGCCCGCCGAAGAGAACGCCCAGCCCCAACGGCAAAACGCCGCACCGACGTATGAGCGCGAGCCGGTCGACGTCGATATCAGCAAATTGCATTTCTTTTATCTGCCGCAGGCCTCGCGCACCAAAATGCACCAATGCGGCGAGAAATGGCGCAAGATGAAAATGGACGGCCAAGCCAGAGGCAAGACCTGGCGCACATTCGCGGAGAAATGCCTCGTGCAATGAGGCGCGGCGATTACGCGGAAAAACACAACCCTGGCGCAGCGACCCAAGCCGCGCGCCATGCCTCCAGGGCGTCCGACCGCCAACGGCCGCGCGATGATGTTTCTGCGAAACATCATCGCGCTCGAAAATTCCTTCCACTGGCGACCGTCTCGAAGACCATCGTCCCCGGCCGGCGCGCTCTTACTTCTGCTCGTCCTTGACTTCCGTCGCGGGCGCGGCAGGCGCCGGGGCGGCTGGCGCGGCTTTCGGCTTGCGCGCGGACGTGCGCTTGGCTTTCGGCTTTGCCGCAGGCGCGGCGACTTTCTTGGTCACGCGACGCGACGCCGCGGCGGTGCGGGCCGCGGGTTTCGCCGCAGCCTTGCGCGCCGCGGGCTTTTTGGCGGCGGGCTTTTTGGCGGCGGCAGCCGTCTTGGCGGCGGGCTTTTTCCCGGCGGGCTTTTTCGCGGCGGCGACATTCTTCGCCGCTGGCTTTCTCGCGGCGGCAACCTTTTTCGCCGCTGGCTTTTTCACAGCAGCAGCCCTTTTCGCCGCTGGCTTTTTCGCGGCGGCGGTTTTCTTCGCCGCTGGCCTTTTCGCAGCAGCAGCCCTTTTCGCCGCTGGCTTTTTCGCGGCGGCGGCCTTCTTCGCCGTTGGCTTTTTCACAGCAGCAGCTTTTTTCGCCGCTGGCTTTTTGGCGACTGCAGCCTTTTTCGCAGCGGCCGGCTTTCTCGTCGCGGCCGGTTTTTTGGCGGCGGCGGTCTTCTTCGGGGCGGCAGTTTTCGCCGCAGGTTTTTTCGCCGCAGGCTTCCTGGCGGCGGTCTTCGCTTTGGCGGCGCGCGGTTTCGCGTCCTTTGTCGCCTCGGCTTTTGGCGCCGCGGATTTCTTCGCGGCTGGCTTTCTCTTCGTCGGTGCTTGCGCCATAATTTCCCCCTTGCGTGCCGGCGCGTAGGATGCCGGTGAGTGGCGTGAATAGCGTAATCCTGTTCTAAACACTTGCAAGAGAGCGCTTAACGATTCCTCTCCGTTTTCACCCGCGAAGCGAGAGACCGGCGCGTCAAAGCGCGGCGCGGGCGCAACGCGCGAGCCGAATGCAGAGCACGATTTTCGTCGTCGTGGAGCCGCGCGACCAAGAGAAATCTCGTCGCCGTCTCGGCTTTTGCGCGACGAAAAAAGTCTGCGCGACGCCGCTGCGGCGCATGAGGCCGGCATTTGCGGCGCCCTGCGATCAGACCGACAAACGTGTTGTAAATCCGTCACTTAAATGACATGTCATTGCAACGTTTTACCTGTCCCGCACAAAATTTTTCGTGCGCGCGACGAAGACAGAACCTTGTTTCAGGCGGCGCCGCCTTTGCTTTTCGTCGCAATTCTCGCGGCGCGAAATCGCGATGCGAAAATTCGGCGCAGCGCTGCGCGCCGTCTCTTTTCGACGCGGACGACGGCGAATGGAATGTCAAAAAAAAAATTTTTGACTCCACAAAAAAAATCGCGCCGCTTGGGGACGGCGTGACAAAAAATTTGCATCCGAAACGTTTCGCGCGACAGAGCGTCGCGAATCAGATGCCGAGCTTGCTCTTCAGAATTTCATTCACGGCTTGCGGATTGGCCTTGCCGCCCGTCGCCTTCATCACCTGTCCGACGAACCAGCCGAGCATGGTGGGCTTGGCCTGCGCCTGCGCGACCTTTTCGGGATTGGAGGCGATGATCTCGTCGACCGCCTTTTCGATCGCGCCCGTATCCGTCACCTGCTTCATGCCGCGCTTTTCCACGATGTCGCGCGGATCGCCACCTTCCGTCCAAACGATCTCGAACAGATCCTTTGCGATCTTTCCGGAAATGACATTGGCGGCGATGAGATCGACAATGGCGCCGATCTGCGCCGCCGAAACCGGCGATTGCTCGATGCTCGTCCCCTCCTTGTTGAGGCGCCCGAACAACTCGTTGATCACCCAGTTGGCGACGAGCTTGGCGTCGCGGCCTTTCGCCGCTTCCTCGAAATAATCGGCCGAGGCGCGCTCCAGCACCAGCACGCCGGCGTCGTAGGGCGAGAGCCCGTATTGGGCGATGAACCGCGCCTTCTTCTCGTCCGGCAGTTCCGGCAATTTCGTCGCTAGTTCATCGACATAAGCCTGTTCGAACTCGAGCGGAAGCAGGTCTGGATCGGGGAAGTAGCGATAGTCGTGCGCCTCTTCCTTGGAGCGCATGGAGCGCGTTTCGCCCTTGTTCGGATCGTAGAGCCGCGTCTCCTGTTCGATAACGCCGCCGTCCTCGATGATGCCGATCTGGCGGCGCGCCTCGACGTCGATCGCCTGGCCGATGAAGCGGATCGAATTGACGTTCTTGATCTCGCAGCGCGTGCCGAAGTCTTCGCCCGGCCGCCGCACCGAGACGTTGACGTCGGCGCGCAGGGACCCCTGCTCCATATTGCCGTCGCAGGAGCCGACATAGCGCAGGATGGTGCGCAATTTGGAAACATAGGCCCGCGCCTCCTCGGCCGAGCGCATGTCGGGCTTGGAGACGATTTCCATCAAGGCGACGCCGGAGCGGTTGAGGTCGACATGGGAATCGTTGGCGCCGAGGTCGTGCAGGGACTTGCCCGCGTCCTGTTCGAGATGCAGGCGCTCGATGCCGACGGAAATCTGTTCCGTCGGCGACAGATCGACCAGCACCACGCCCTCGCCCACGATCGGGTTCTTGTACTGGCTGATCTGATAGCCCTGCGGCAGGTCGGGATAGAAATAATTCTTGCGGTCGAAGACCGAGCGCAGATTGATCTTGGCCTTGAGCGCCAGGCCGGTGCGGATCGCCTGGGCGACGCATTCCTCGTTGATCACCGGCAGCATGCCGGGCATGGCGGCGTCCACCAGCGAGACATGGCTGTTGGGAGCGCCGCCGAATTCGGTCGAGGCGCCGGAAAAAAGCTTCGACCGGCTCGTCACCTGAGCGTGGATTTCAAGGCCGACAACCACTTCCCAGTCGCCGGTAGCGCCATTGATCAGTTTGGACGGATGGACTTGCTTGTTCATCGGGCGATCCGTTTCTGGCCACGTCGGCCGCTTCAATCCTTCTCCGCCTCGGCGCCCATCAGGCGCTCCTCATAGGCGATCGACCATTCCACCAGCGCGGTCCACAGGACGCGCGTCAAATCCGCATCGAGATTTTTCTCCGCCGCGTGCGCCGCGACATGCCGCAGGACTTCTTCGACGCGCGGCGAAATGCGCGCCGGCCAGCCGATCCTCGCCTTGATCGCCGCCGCCTCCTCGATGCATTGCAGCCGCTCGGCGAGCAGATCGACCAGGGCTTCGTCCAGCGCGTCGATCTTGCGGCGCAAGGCGTCCATTTCCGCATTGCGCGTCAATGCTTGCCTGTCCTTATCGCGCGTCATCGATCGCCATGCCCCGCACAAAACCCTATGTCGATCAGCCCCACCAGCTTTCCGGCAGGCCGATCTTCGGCGCGGCGTCTTCGATCGCCTGGCCGAGGGAAAATAAAGTCTCCTCCTCGAAAGGCCGTCCGATCAATTGCAGGCCGAGCGGCAGGCCGTCGGAAGAAAGCCCGCCGGGAACCACCAGGCCGGGCAGTCCGGCCATATTGACGGTCACGGTGAAGACGTCGTTCAAATACATCTCGACCGGATCGGCCGAGCCTTTTTCGCCGAGCGCGAAAGCCGGCGATGGTGTGGCCGGCGTAAGGATGGCGTCGACGCCGGCTTCAAAGCTGAGATCGAAATCGCGCTTGATCAGCGTGCGGATTTTCTGGGCGCGCAGGTAGTAGGCGTCGTAATAGCCGGCGGAAAGAACGTAAGTGCCGATCATGATGCGCCGGCGCACTTCCTTGCCGAAGCCGGCGGCGCGGGTCTTCTCGTAAAGATCGACAATGTCCTTGCCGGTCTCGCGCAGGCCGTAGCGCACCCCATCGTAACGGGCGAGATTGGAGGAGGCCTCTGCCGGCGCGACGATATAATAGGCGGGCAGCGCATGGCGTGTATGCGGCAGCGAGATTTCGCGGATTTCGGCGCCGGCGCCGCGCAGCCATTCGACGCCCTGATCCCACAGGGCGGCAATTTCCGCCGATAGGCCGTCGAGGCGGTATTCCTTCGGGATTCCGATGACCTTGCCCTTGACGGAGGCGCCGACGGCCTTTTCGTAATCGGGCACCGGCGCGTCCACGCTGGTCGTGTCCTTGGCGTCGTGGCCGGCCATGGAGCGCAGCATGATGGAAGCGTCGCGCACGTTGCGGGCGATGGGCCCGGCCTGATCGAGCGACGAGGCGAAAGCGACAATGCCCCAGCGCGAGCAGCGGCCATAGGTCGGCTTGATCCCGACCGTGCCGGTGAAGGCGGCGGGCTGGCGGATCGAGCCGCCGGTGTCGGTCGCGGTCGCTCCGAGACAAAGCCGCGCCGCCACCGCCGCCGCCGAGCCGCCGGAGGAGCCGCCGGGCACGATTTTGGCGTCGGAATTTTTCCGCCGCCAGGGCGAAATCACCGGGCCGAAATAGGAGGTCTCGTTCGACGAGCCCATGGCGAATTCGTCGAGATTTAGCTTGCCCAGCATAACGGCGCCGTCGCGCCACAAATTGGCGCTCACGGTCGATTCATAGGGCGGAACGAAGTTTTTCAGAATATGGCTGGCGGCCGTGGTCTGCACGCCCTCGGTGGCGTAAAGGTCCTTGATCCCGAGAGGAATCCCTTCCAGCGGGCGCGCCTCGCCTTTCGCGATCCTTTCGTCGCTCGCGCCAGCCATGGCGAGCGCCCTTTCCGGCGTCTCGACGATATAGGAATTGAGGCTTTTCCCCCGCGCCATGGCGTCGAGAAAGCTTTGCGTCAATTCGACCGCCGAGAGTTCCTTGGCGCGGAGTTTTTCGCGCGCTTCGGCCAGCGTGAGGCGGGTCAGATCTGTCATCGGCGGGTCTCGTTAAATTCCGGCGTCGGCTATTCGATCACTTTCGGCACGACGAAAAAACCGTCCTCGCGGGCCGGCGCGTTGGCGAGCACTTTTTCGGCCATGCCGCCGTCGGTGACTACATCCGCGCGTTTTTTCATGCGCATTGGCAGGACCGAGGTCATCGGCTCGACGCCCTCGACATCGACGGCGTTCAGCTCTTCGACAAAGCTCAGGATGGCGTTGATCTCATTCTGCAAATAAGGCGCTTCTTCTTCGCTCACGCTTATGCGCGCGAGATGGGCGATGCGCCGCACCGTCGCCAGATCGACCGACATGAAGGCTCCATAGGATGCAAGAGGCTGTCAGCCTATACATCTCACGGCGTTGCGGCGCAATAATGCCAATGTTCTCAGAACGTCAGCGCCTCGCCGATGGCCGGCGTATGCACCCGCACTTTCGAGCCGCGCATGGCGGCGACGAAGGAATCCGGCGTCTGGTCGATGATCGGGAACGTGCCGTAATGCATGGGAATGACATGGCGGAAGTCGAAAAAGCGCCGCACCGCCAGGGCCGCGGTCGGCCCGTCCATGGTGAAACGGTCGCCGACCGGCACGAGGCCGATCTCCGGCTTGTACATTTCGCGGATCAGGTCCATGTCGCCGAAAATGGCTGTGTCGCCGAAATGATAGAGCCGGGGCTCATTCTCGGGCAGAATGACCACGCCGTTGGGATTGCCAAGATAGACCGTCCTGCCGTCGACCGTCGTGGAAGAGGAATGGAGCGCCTGGGTCAAGGCGACGGAAAAGGCGCCGCAGGGAATGACGCCGCCGGTGTTGCCGGGATTGATATTTTCCACGCCCCTGTCATTCAGGAACATGCAGACTTCGAAATTGGAGACGATCTGCGCCCCGGTCTTCTTGGCTATGTCGGCGGCGTCGCCGATATGGTCGTCATGACCATGGGTCAGGACGATATGGGTGATTCCCTCGGAGACTTCGTCGATTGAACCGGTGAATTTGGGATTGCC
>CAYRNB010000120.1:0-7775 GCA_964425315.1 uncultured Rhodoblastus sp. | reverse complement strand
CGCCAACCGGCGGCTATTTGCTGACCGCCTGTTTCGCCACCGGTCGGGCGGCGGGGAGGGCGGCTGCGGCGTGGGCGCAGTCGCACTAAACGAGGCGGCCTGTCCCTGCAGCCGTTCCGCCCCCTTGACCCATGCTTAACGGAGGCGTAATCGCGGCGGCGGGACACCTCGCCCCAACGCGAGGCGCCCATCTGGGAGGATGGATATGGATAAACCCGCCGCTTTGCCGAAAAATCCCAACTTTTCTTCGGGCCCCTGCGCCAAGCGGCCTGGCTGGTCGCTGGACGGGCTGAAGGACGCGCCGCTCGGCCGCTCGCATCGCGCCAAAATCGGCAAGGCCAAGCTGAAACGCGCCATCGACCTCACCCGCGAGGTTTTGCAGGTTCCGGCGGATTATCGCATCGGCATCGTGCCCGCCTCCGACACCGGCGCGGTGGAAATGGCCATGTGGTCGCTGCTCGGCGCGCGGCCTGTGGACGTGCTCGCCTGGGAGAGTTTTGGCGAAGGCTGGGTCACGGACATCGTCAAGCAATTGAAGCTCAAGGAGGTCCGCACCTTCAAGGCGGCTTACGGCGAAATCGCCGATCTCGGCTCAGTCAATTTCGACCATGACGTCGTTTTCACATGGAACGGCACGACCTCTGGCGTGCGCGTGCCGAACGGCGGCTGGATCCCGGCCGAGCGCGGCGGCCTGACCATCTGCGACGCCACTTCCGCCGCCTTCGCGCAAAAGCTCGACTGGGCGAAACTCGATGTCGTCACCTTCTCCTGGCAGAAGGCGCTCGGCGGCGAGGCGGCGCATGGCGTGCTGATCCTTTCGCCCCGCGCCGTGGCGCGGCTCGAATCTTACGTTCCCGCCTGGCCGCTGCCGAAAATCTTCCGCATGACCAAGGGCGGCAAGCTGATCGAGGGCATTTTTCACGGCGAAACCATCAACACGCCGTCCATGCTCTGCGTCGAGGATTATCTTGACGCGCTCAACTGGGCGAAGAGCATTGGCGGCCTTGACGCGATGGTCGCCCGCGCCGACGCCAACACCAAGGTTCTGGCCGATTGGGCCGCCAAGACGCCCTGGGTCGCTTTCCTCGCCAAAGCCGAGCCGATCCGCTCCAACACGTCGGTCTGCCTGAAGGTGGTCGATCCGGCCATCACCGCTTTGCCGGCCGAAGCCCAGGCCGCTTTCGCCAAAAAGCTCGCCGCGCTGGTCGAGAAGGAAAAGGCCGGCTATGACATCGGCGCCTATCGTGACGCTCCGCCCGGCCTGCGCATCTGGTGCGGCGCGACCGTGGAGGCGTCCGATGTCGCCATTCTGACCGAATGGCTCGACTGGGCTTTCGCCGCCGCCAAGGCCGAACTCGCCGCCGCCTGACATCGCGTCATTGCGAGCGCAGCGAAGCAATCCACCGTTGGTTCAAGCCGCAGCGTGGATTGCTTCGTCGCTTTGCTCCTCGCAATGACAGTTCCTCAAGACAAAACAAGAACCTAATTTTTTCGGAGGATTCCCCCATGGCGCCCCGTGTGCTCATTTCCGACGCTCTTTCGCCCGCCGCCGTCGCGATTTTCAAGGAACGCGGCGTCGAAGTCGATTTCCAGCCTGCGCTTGGCAAGGACAGGGAAAAGCTCGCCGCCATCGTCGGCGATTACGACGGCCTCGCCATTCGCTCGGCGACCAAGGTCACGGCGAAAATTCTCGAAAACGCCAGCAAGCTGAAAGTCATCGGCCGCGCCGGCATCGGCGTCGATAATGTCGACATACCCGCCGCCACGGCGCGCGGCGTCATCGTCATGAACACGCCTTTCGGCAATTCCATCACCACGGCCGAACACGCCATTGCGCTGATGTTCGCCCTGGCGCGCGAAATTCCCGCCGCCGACGCCTCGACCCAGGCCGGCAAGTGGGAGAAGAACCGTTTTATGGGGGTCGAAATTTCCGGCAAGACGCTCGGCATTATCGGCTGCGGCAATATCGGCGCCAACGTCGCCGATCGGGCGATTGGCCTGAAAATGCGGGTCATCGCCTACGATCCCTTCCTCTCGCCGGAGCGGGCGCAAAATCTCGGCGTGGAAAAGGTCGATCTCGACGACCTCCTGGCGCGGGCGGATTTCATCAGCTTGCACACGCCGCTGACCGCGCAGACGAAAAACATTCTGTCGGCGGAAAATATCGCCAAGACCAAGAAGGGCGTGCGCATCATCAATTGCGCCCGCGGCGGCCTGGTGGATGAAGTCGCCTTGCGCGCGGCGCTCGATTCCGGCCATGTCGCCGGCGCCGCCTTCGACGTTTTCGTCGAGGAGCCGGCGGTAAAGAATCCCCTGTTCGGCCATCCCAATGTGGTCTGCACCCCGCATCTCGGCGCCGCCACCAATGAGGCGCAGGAAAACGTCGCCTTGCAGGTGGCCGAGCAGATGGCGGACTATCTGACCCGCGGCGCCATTTCCAACGCGATCAATTTCCCCTCCATCACGGCGGAAGAGGCGCCGAAATTGAAGCCTTTCATCGCCCTGGCGGAAAAGCTCGGCTCCTTCGCCGGGCAATTGACCGAAACGGGCGTCGAGAAGCTGACCATCACCTACGAGGGCCATGTCGGCGCGCTGAAGACCAAGGCTTTGACCGCGGCGGCGGTCGCGGGTTTTTTAAGGCCGATGCTGTCGGATGTGAATGTCGTCTCCGCCCCCATCGTCGCCAAGGAGCGCGGCATTGTCATCGACGAGGTGACGCGCGCCGCGGAAGGCGATTACGATTCGCTCATCACCCTGACGGTCGAGTCCGAAGGCCGGACGCTGACGGTCGCCGGCGCGGTGTTCAACGACGGCAAGCCGCGCATTGTCGAAATCGCCGGCATCAAGGCCGAAGCCGAATTCTCGCCCTCGATGATCTATGTGTCGAACGAGGACAAGCCTGGCTTTATCGGCCGTTTCGCCAGCCTCCTCGGCGAGGCGGGGGTCAATATCGCCACTTTCGCCCTCGGCCGCGACGCGCAAGGAGGCTCGGCCGTGGCGCTCGTCGGCATCGACGGCGACGTCCCGGAGCCGGTGTTTGACCATATTGTCAAACTGCCGGGGGTTAGGGTCGTCAAGGCGCTGAAATTCTGAGCGGCGCTCGATCCGGCCGGATCGATCGGATCGCTCGCGCGCCGACCTTCGCGCAACTTGACTTCGCGCTGCAAAATCGCCAGTTTCCGCGCGCGCCGGTCCTTCGTGCGGGATAAGGCGCGCCAGGGCGCGCGCCCAGAAGAACCGGACCATGGCCTCCTATCTCGATTTCGAAAAGCCTGTCGCCGAACTCGAAGCCAGGGTCGAGGACCTGCGGGCCCTGGCGGAGCGCGAAGGTTCGCCGCCGATCGCCGAGGAGCTGGCGCGGCTCCAGGCCAAGGCGGCCAAGGCCCTTGCCGAACTTTACGCCAGTCTTACGCCTTGGCAGAAGACGCAAGTGGCCCGCCACCCGCAGCGCCCCCATGGCGTCGATTACATTGGCGATTTGATCGAGGATTTCACTCCGCTTGCCGGCGACCGCAAATTCGGCGAGGACGAGGCGATCATTTGCGGCCTGGGACGGTTCCGCGGCCAGTCGGTCGCGGTGATCGGCCAGGAAAAAGGCTCGGACACCGCCTCGCGGCTCGAGCACAATTTCGGCATGGCCAAGCCGGAGGGCTATCGCAAGGCGGTGCGGATCATGGAATTGGCCGATCGTTTCGGCCTGCCGGTGCTCTCCTTCGTCGACACCGCCGGCGCCTTTCCCGGCGTCGAGGCGGAAGAGCGCGGCCAGGCGGAGGCCATCGCGCGGGCCACTGAGGCCGCCCTGATCCTGGGAACCCCCAATATCGCCCTGGTCATAGGAGAGGGCGGCTCCGGCGGCGCTCTCGGCATCGCCGCCTGCAACAGCGTGCTGATGCTGGAGCACGCCATTTACACCGTCGCTTCGCCCGAAGCATCCGCCTCCATCCTGTGGCGCGATTCCGCGAAAGCGCAGGACGCGGCGACGAGCATGAAGATCACCGCCCAGGATTTGCTCAAATTCGGTCTTATCGATGCAATCGTTCCGGAGCCGCTCGGCGGCGCCCATCGTGACCCGGAGGCCGCCATTCGCGCCGCCGGCGAGGCGATGGAGACGTCGTTGCGCCGTTTCCTGGACATGTCGCGGCAGGACCTGCGCGCGGCGCGCGAGGAGAAATTCCTCGCCATGGGGCGGAAGATCTGATTTAAGCCGCCCGGCTTGGTTTATTATTAACAATTGCTTCACCATGGCGAGGAATTGTCCGCCGTTTTGTCAATAAAGGTGTAAGCTTAATGAAGGCAAATCAGTTACGAACGCGGCCGGATGGCGCGCCGTTTGCTAAGCCGTTGCGGCCTGCACTCCGGTTCGACGGGATTTGTTCATGAACCGCTTTTTTCGCCGCGGCGATCGCTCCGCTCCTCATTACGCGCGCAAGGCCGCCCTCGCGGGCGTGGGCCTCGGGTTGGCGGCGGCGCTTTCCGGCTGTGGCGACTACCAGATCTCCCGTTCGGAACAACCGCTTTCGCGCCGGATGTTGGCGCTGATGAAGCAGAAGGGTGTCGCGCCGCAATCGCCCATGCTGATCCGCGCCTATAAGAAGGAGTCCGAATTCGAAGTCTGGAAAATGCGTCCGGACGGGAAATACGTTCTGCTGAAGACTTTCCCGATCTGCCGCTGGTCCGGTCAATTGGGGCCGAAAACCAGGGAAGGCGACCGGCAGTCGCCGGAAGGCTTCTATTCCATCACGCCGGCGATGATGAATCCGGGTTCGGCCTATTATCTCTCGTTCAATGTCGGTTATCCCAACGCCTACGACCGCGCCCATGGCGCGACCGGCGGCTCGGTCATGGTGCATGGCGTTTGCTCGTCGGCAGGCTGCTTCTCCATGACCGACGCGCAGATCGCCGAGATCTACGCCCTGGCGCGCGAATCCTTCCACGGCGGCCAGCGCGCCATCCAGATGCAATCCTATCCTTTCCACATGACGCCGATGAATCTCGCCAAATACCGGCTGGATCCCAACATGGCGTTCTGGCGGCAGCTGGAAAGGGGTAATGACTATTTCGAGGCGACCAGGGGCGACGTCCCGGTCGGCGTTTGCGCCCGCCATTACGTCTTCGGCGCCAAATCGGCCGATGGCCAGCCGCTGAACGCCGAAGCCGCTTGCCCGCCGCTGAAATACAATCCTGCGGTCGAGGCGCGCGTGGCCCGGATCAAACGCGCCGAAAACGCCGCCGTGGCCGCGCTGGAGGCGAAGACTCGCCCCGTCCGCCTCGTTTATCTCGACGGCGCGCAAAATCCCGTTTTCACGCATCGCTTCCCGGACGTGAGCCGTCCCTATGCGCTCAGGCCGCCGGTGGAGCTGGCGCTGGACGATCCGCATTCGCGCCTGGGCGTCGAGGCGCGCACCGCTCCGACCGCCGCCGAAGCAAAACTCGCCGCGGCGGAAATTCAGCAGCAGGAGAAGGCCAAAAAACGGGCGCGCGCCGCCCCGCGGGCGCCCGCCTCGAAACTTTCGGCGCTCATCGATTCTCTCGCGCACGGCGCACCGGCTGCCGCCGCCAAGGGCAAGTCCGCCAAGGCGCCGGCGAAACGCGTCAAGCCGCGCCCGCAGAAGCTCGCAAGCTTCCGGCCGCGCTGATCGCGGCGTTGGTTCCTATAAGGATAGGGAGCGCGGCGCGGTCAATCGCGCTCGCGCCGCGGCGGCTCCAAGCCGTTGACGTGCGCGATCAGGGTCGGCGAGGGTTTGAAGGTCAAGACGCGGCGCGCTTCGATTTTCGCCTCGACGCCCGTACGCGGATTACGGCCGATCCGCTCGCGTTTGGAGCGCACTTTGAAAGCGCCGAAAGCCCGCAGTTTCACCATTTCATCGCGCAAAAGGGCGGCGACGACCTCTTCCAGAGTCATTTCGAAAACATCGCGCGCCTGGGCGCGAGACAGCGAAGGACACGCCGCGTAGACGGCGTCGAGCAATTCCGCGCGCGTCGTGGCCCTGCCTTCGGCCGCCGCCGGCGTGGCGGCGACAGCTATGTCTTTATCCTGTCGGTCCATCGTCCCCTCCGGGCGCGGCGTCAATCGAGCGCCTTATGCGCCGTCAAATATGAATAAGAGAATGCGATTCGCGGGTTGTCATGCTTGACCATCAAAGCAAACATCGTTTGGCGACGCCATGACGAATGTCAAGGACGAAAGCGGAAATAGCTCAACATTTCAAAGACGAAGGCCGCCTTGCGGCGGCCTTCTTTGTTCGTATGAAACTTCGATCAGAAGTCCATGCCGCCCATGCCGCCGCCCGGAGGCATGGCGGGCGCGGTTTCCTTCTTCGGCGATTCGGTGATCGTCGCCTCGGTGGTGACGATCAGGCCGGCGATCGAGGCGGCGTCCTGGATGGCGGTGCGCACGACCTTGGTCGGGTCGATAATGCCCTTCTTGACCAGGTCGCCATATTCGCCGGTCTGCGCGTCGAAGCCGAAGGCGTATTCGCCGGATTCGACCAGCTTGCCGACGACCACCGCGCCGTCCGCGCCGGCGTTGTCGACGATCTGGCGCGCCGGGGTCTGGATGGCCTTGCGCACGATTTCGACGCCGGTCTTCTGGTCGGGGTTGGAGATCTTGACGTCGTCCAGCGCCTTCATGGCGCGCAGAAGCGCCACGCCGCCGCCGGGCAGAACGCCTTCCTCGACCGCCGCGCGGGTGGCGTTGAGGGCGTCTTCGACGCGGTCCTTCTTTTCCTTCACTTCGACTTCGGTCGCGCCGCCGACGCGGATGATCGCCACGCCGCCGGCGAGCTTGGCCAGACGCTCCTGCAGCTTCTCGCGGTCATAGTCGGAGGTGGTTTCCTCGATCTGCGCCTTGATCTGGGCGATGCGGCCCTCGATGTCCTTCTTGTCGCCCGCGCCGTCGACGATCGTAGTGTGCTCCTTGTCGAGCCGGACCTTCTTGGCGCGGCCGAGCATGGGCAGGGTGACGTTTTCGAGCTTGATGCCGACGTCTTCCGAAACCACCTGGCCGGCGGTGAGGATGGCGATGTCTTCGAGCATGGCCTTGCGGCGGTCGCCGAAGCCCGGCGCCTTGACCGCGGCGATCTTGAGGCCGCCGCGCAGCTTGTTGACGACGAGAGTGGCCAGCGCCTCGCCTTCGACGTCCTCGGCGACGATCAGCAGCGGCTTGCCGGTCTGCACCACGGCTTCGAGAATGGGCAGCAACGGCTGCAGGGTGGAGAGCTTCTTCTCGTGGATGAGAATATAGGGTTCCTCCAATTCCGCGATCATTTTTTCGGAATTGGTGATGAAATAGGGCGACAGATAGCCGCGGTCGAACTGCATGCCTTCGACAATGTCGGTCTCGGTCTCGAGGCTCTTGGCCTCCTCGACCGTGATCACGCCCTCATTGCCGACCTTCTGCATGGCCTTGGCGATTTCCTGGCCGATGAACGTGTCGCCATTGGCGGAAATCGTGCCGACCTGGGCGATTTCGTCGTTGGAGGTGACCTTCTTCGAGTTCTTCTTGAGGTCGGCGACCACGGCCTCGACCGCAAGGTCGATGCCGCGCTTAAGATCCATCGGGTTGAGGCCGGCGGCGACGGCTTTCGCGCCTTCGCGCACGATGGAGGCGGCGAGAACGGTGGCGGTGGTGGTGCCGTCGCCGGCGATGTCATTCTGCTTGGAGGCGACTTCGCGCACCAACTGGGCGCCGAGATTTTCAAACTTGTCGGCGAGCTCGATCTCCTTGGCGACGGTGACGCCGTCCTTGGTGATGCGCGGCGCGCCGAAGGATTTTT
>CAYRNB010000119.1:0-8045 GCA_964425315.1 uncultured Rhodoblastus sp. | reverse complement strand
GCTCCGCCCGCCGGCTTCAATCAGAAAATCTCCACCACGTCCGTGGACGCTACCCGACAAAGTCTTTCGGAAATCCTCGGGCGCTTTCTGGTCAGGCGCTGGCTGCGGGGAAGAAAATCATCGCCTGCACCATTCAGACCTTCCCCTTCGCCCTTGAGAGCGTTCAGGACATGGCGGCGATGGGGTTGGGCATAACTATAGATCGGCCATCTTATTGTTCCCCAAGCTGATCTCGGAAATGGTGTTGCCATCCAGCCACACCGCCGCGCGAAATTACATTGCTTACGTCAAATCCATTGCTCCGGGTCCATCGTCGAGCTTAAATTTGGAAGCTAGAATTACCGTTCAGCTGTCAGGAGACACATCAGATGCGCCGGCTTCTTTTTGCAACCATCGCGGCTATCGCGCTCACTGGGCCTGCGCTTGCGGGTGACCTTCCTTCTAACAAAGAAGCGCCCGAATTCGTACCCCCGCCGCCCGTCTTCACTTGGACCGGTTTCTATATCGGCTTGAACGGCGGCGGCGGTGGGACTGATTTCAGCCGAGTCGGGCACTACGACAGCAACCCCGTCAACGATTCCCGTTCTTCGGGCGGCTATTTCTTTGGCGGGCAAATTGGTTACAATTACCAATATAGCCCGAATTTCGTCATCGGCGCTGAAGCTGACTTCCAAGGCTCGAAGTTCAACAACTTTTTCGGCTGCGGCGCGGGCCCTTACGCCGGCCCCGGCACCTGCTATGATGACAGCTCGGTCGCTGGCTACGATATGGACAGTTTCGGCACGGTCCGCGCCCGCATCGGTTATGCGATGAACAACTGGCTGATTTATGCGACAGGCGGCTTCGCCTGGGGTGATATTCGCTATACGGCCAATGATTACATTCCGGCTGTCGGAACCGGCTCTGGTACGGCGGGCGGCTGGACGGTCGGCGGCGGCGTTGAATACGCCATCAACAATCATTGGTCGCTGAAGGCGGAGTATTTGTATCTTGACGTGGGCGGCGTAAACATTGACCCCATCCCGTCATACGCTCCGGATTATAACGTCAACGTGAAGGCGACTGCCAACATCGGCCGATTCGGCATTAACTACCGGTTCTAAGCCTCAGTCGATTCGACGGCTCATGGCGCGGACGCAAGCCTATGCTTGTGTCCGCGTTGCCTATTTTATTGCCAACGGCACAAGACAATTAGCGTTCCGTTTAAGCCGATAACGACCGAATCACGCCTCCATCTTCGCCAGCTTGACGCCGAATGGCGGCCCTTCGAACGGGGCGGAAGTATGGTTAGTCGGTTCGGGCTGCCATTCCTCCGGTTCGATGGCCGCCACGCGATTTGCGACCCGGCGTGCCGTGGATATTCAAGCGTCGAGTCGGAGGACCTGACGAAGGCCTCAAAGCTCCTGGCAGAGGCCGCCAATTTGCCCGCATTGCCCGCACCGGGCCTTGTTGTGTCTCAGGGTGCTGACAAGCAACTCGTTGAAAATCGAGGGGTTTCTGGAGGCCTCGGAGGGAATCGAACCCCCGTACAAGGATTTGCAGTCCTCTGCGTAGCCACTCCGCCACGAGGCCTCGGTCCGAGGCCGATGAACGCCTGCGGAGCGACGCCTATAGCAGCAAGCGGCGGCCGGCCGCAAGAGTCCATCAATCATGGCGCGACCTCTACTTGCCGACGTCGTGAAAAAGTCGTTTTCGGACTTTTCAATCGAATCCTCGGCTGCTATACGCCCCCAATCGTGAAAACGATCCCTGATAGCTCAGCCGGTAGAGCAAGCGACTGTTAATCGCTGGGTCGCAGGTTCGAGTCCTGCTCAGGGAGCCATCTCCCCCTTCCGACCTTTTTTGCGCGCCGGATGGCGACGGGGGACGAAGAATGCCCTTCAGCCATGTCTATGGCGCGCCGCCGCCGGAGTTAGCGGAGATCGCCGAGGACGCGCGGCAATTTTCGCCGCTTTTTCCCGACGCCGAAGATTTGGCGGCGCTCGCCCCCGGCCAATTGCCGGGCCTCGTCATGCTGGCGCCGCCCGGCGTCCTTGAGCGCCGCTTTGCCCTCGCCCTCGCCTTGCGGGCGTTGGCGCCCGGCGCGCCCCTGCGGGTCCTCGCGCCCAAGGACCGGGGCGGCAGCCGCCTCGCCAAGGAACTGGCCGAACTCTCCTGCCCCTGCAATCCGTCGGCCAAGCGCCATCATCGCATTTGCGACGCCGCTGCCCAAGGCGACGCTCAAGCGATCGAAAAGGCGATCGAAGCCGGCGCGCCGCGCTTTTCCGAAGAACTCGGCCTGTGGACCCAGCCGGGCGTCTTTTCCTGGGACCGGATCGATCCCGGCTCTGATTTGCTGATGCGCCATTTCCCCGACTTTGAGGGGCGCGGCGCCGATCTCGGCTGCGGCCTTGGCCTGCTGGCCCACGCCATCCTCCGCTCGCCGCGGGTTTCCGAATTGCTTCTCGTCGATATCGACCGCCGCGCCATCGACTGCTGCCGGCGCAACGTGGCGGACGCGCGGGCGCAATTTTTCTGGGCCGACGCGCGGGATTTCCGCGCGCCCCCACTCGATTTCGTCGTCATGAACCCGCCCTTTCACGACCATGGCGCGGAAAGCAAGGCGCTCGGCCTCGCCTTCATCGACACCGCGGCGGCTCTGTTGCGGCCGGGCGGCCAATGCTGCATGGTCGCCAATCGCCACCTGCCCTATGAGGCGGCCCTGGCAAAAAAATTTCGCCGCGTGACGCCGGTCGCCGAGACGGCCGGCTATAAAATCTTCGAGGCGCGTAAATGAGCGCGAATAGTGTGCGGCTCGATCGGCTCCTCGCCAATCTCGGCTATGGCTCGCGCCGCGACATCCATATTCTGGCGCGCCAGGGCCGCATAACGCTCGATGGCGCCGTTTTCGACGATGTCGAGCGGCGCTTCGATCTCTCCGAAGGTTTGCGCGCCAGCTTGAGCGTGGACGGGGAGCAACTCGATCCCCTGCCCGGCATGGTCCTCATGTTGAACAAGCCGCTCGGCGTGACCTGCTCGCACAGAGAGGCCGGGCCTTTGGTCTATTCGCTGCTGCCTGAACGCTGGCGGCGCCGCGACCCGCCGCTTTCGACCGTCGGCCGGCTCGACAAGGACACGTCCGGCCTGCTGCTCGTCACCGACGACGGCGCTTTGCTGCACAAGATCATCTCGCCGCGCCGGCAAATCTCCAAAATCTATCGCGCCGTTCTGGGTCGGCCCTTCCGCGGCGACGAAGCGGCGATTTTCGCTTCCGGCGAAATGATGCTGGCGGGCGAAAACAAGCCGCTGCTGCCCGCGCTCCTGAACGTGTTGGGGCCGAAGGAGGCGCGCGTGACGATTTTCGAAGGCCGATATCATCAGATCCGGCGCATGTTCGTCGCGGTCGGCAATCATGTCGTCGATCTGGATCGCGAATCCGTCGGCGGCCTGTCGCTTGATGAAAACATGGCGCCGGGCGAATATCGCCTGCTCGAACCGGACGAAATCGAGACGATTTTCGCCTGATAAGCCGCGTAACCATGATGGCGACGTAACCATGATCGGTTATCTAACCAAATTGGCGCCGTAACCATGCGCGCCGTCGGCCCGTCATGAGCGACTCCTGCGCCATCGTCTGGTTTCGCAACGACCTTCGCCTCGCGGACAATCCCGCGCTCACGGCCGCCGCGGCGAGCGGTCTGCCCCTGCTTTGCCTTTATATTCACGACGAAATCAGCGAGGGCCTGCGTCCGTTAGGCGGCGCAAGCCGCTGGCGGCTGAATCTGTCGCTCCGGTCGCTCGACGCGTCCCTTGCCGCCCGATCCGGCGCCCTGCAGGTTTTCCGGGGCGCCGCCGGGGATCTGCTGCCGGCGCTGGCGGAAAAGGCGGGCGCCGCAAAAATCTTCTGGAACCGGCGCTATGGCGCGGCCGAAATCGCCGTCGATAAGAGGCTGGAAAGCCTCCTTCGGGCGCAAGGCCGCGAAGTCGAAAGTTTTACCGGCTCGCTGCTGGCGGAGCCGTGGGAAATCGCGCCGAAATCAGGCGGCGCGTTCCAGGTCTTCACCCCCTTCTGGCGCGCCCTTCGGGAAAATTTCCCGCCGCCGGCGCCCCTGCCCGCGCCCGATCCGCTCTCCTTCGCCAGCTGGCCCGAAGCGGCGCCGCCCCGCCTCGCCATATCCGACCTCCATCTCGCGCCGCGCAACCCCGACTGGGCGCGCGCCTTCCCCGACCCCGCTCCGGGCGAAGCGGGCGCGCAGGAACGGTTACGTTCCTTTCTGGCCGATGGTCTGGATGGTTACGAAACGAAGCGGGACCGGCTGGACCTGGACGCGACCTCGCGCCTTTCCGCCCATCTCCATTTCGGCGAAATCTCGCCCCGACGGATTTTCGCCGCGACGCGCGAAAAACGCGTGGCCGACAAATTCCTCTCCGAGCTTGGATGGCGCGAATTTTCTTATTCCCTCCTCTATGCCCGGCCCGATCTCTCCTGGCGCAATTTCAACCCGCGATTCGACGCTTTCCCCTATCTTCGGGACGACGAGGGTTTGGAGGCCTGGCGGCGCGGCCGCACCGGCTATCCGCTGGTGGACGCGGGCATGCGCGAATTATGGACCACCGCCTTCATGCACAATCGGGCGCGCATGGTGTGCGCGTCCTTCTTGACCAAACATCTCCTCATCGACTGGCGCGAGGGTGAAAAATGGTTCTGGGACACGCTCGCCGACGCCGACGAAGCCAATAACGCGGCGAACTGGCAATGGGTCGCCGGTAGCGGCGCCGACGCCGCGCCCTATTTCCGCATCTTCAATCCCACGCTTCAGGGCGAGAAATTCGATCCCGACGGCGCCTATGTCCGCCGCTTCTGCCCGGAACTGGCGGGACTGCCGTCAAAATTCGTCCATCGCCCCTGGACGGCGCCGGCTTCGGCTCTGGCCGAGGCCAAGGTTCGTCTGGGCGAAACCTATCCGCGCCCCATCGTCGATCACGGCTTCGCGCGCCGCCGCGCCCTGGCCGCCTTTGGCGCCATCCGACTTTGAGCTCGCCTCGCTTGCGGGCGCTCGCGACGGCGGCTAGCATCGCGCGAAATTTTCATAAGGATAAGCATGAGAGTCGCGCCCTCGGTTCTGGAAGCCATCGGTCACACGCCCCTGATCAAATTGCGCGCCGCATCGGAAGCGACCGGCTGCGAAATCTACGGCAAGGCGGAATTCATGAATCCGGGTGGGTCGATCAAGGACCGCGCCGCCCTGGCCATCGTCAACGACGCGATCGAACGGGGGACGCTGCGGCCCGGCGGAACCATTGTCGAAGGCACGGCGGGCAATACCGGAATCGGCCTGGCGCTGGTCGGCAACGCTCTCGGCTTCAAGACCGTAATCGTCATTCCCAACACCCAGTCGGAAGAAAAGAAGAGTTTTATCCGCCTGCAGGGCGCTGAACTCATCGAAGTTCCGGCCGTCCCCTACGCCAATCCGGAAAATTACGTGAAATATTCCGGCCGGCTGGCGGAACGCCTGAACAAGGAGAACCCGAACGGCGCGATCTGGGCCAACCAGTTCGACAATGTCGCCAACCGGAACGGCCATGAGGCGACGACGGGACCGGAAATCTGGGACCAGCTCGAAGGGAAGATCGACGGCTTCGTCTGCGCCGTCGGCACCGGCGGCACGCTCGCCGGCGTCGGCCGGGCGCTGAAGGCGCGCGACGCCTCGGTCAAGATCGCGATCGCCGATCCCATGGGCGCGGCGCTCTACGCCTATTACACCACCGGCGAACTCAAGTCCTCGGGAACGTCGATCACCGAAGGCATCGGCCAGGGGCGCGTCACCGCCAATCTGGTCGATGCGCCGATCGACATCGCCTACCAGATCACCGACGCGGAAGCCCTGCCGGTCCTCTTCGATCTCGCCGCCCATGAGGGCCTTCTGCTCGGCGGCTCGTCGGCGATCAACGTCGCAGGCGCCATCAGACTCGCGCGCGAATTGGGGCCGGGCCGCACGATTGTCACCATTCTCGCCGATTCGGGCGCGCGCTACGCCTCGAAACTCTATAATCCCGCCTTTTTGCGCGAGAAGAACCTTCCCGTTCCCTCCTGGCTGTAGGAAAGGCCGTCCGTACAGCCCCGGAAGGCCCTATCCGAAAAAGAGCCTATCGCGCGGCGCGCGCAGCGGATAACTTGCGCCCACATGAGGGTAGAGAATGACAGGCCACATCGACGAAAAAACCTCCCCCTTTCTGGTGACCACGGACTGGCTGGCCGAACGCCTTGGCGCGCCTGGCCTCGCCATTATCGACGCGACCTGGCACCTGCCTGAACTCAATCGCGACGCCGCCACCGAATTCCAGCAATGTCACATACCCGGCGCGGTTTTCTTCGACATCGACGCCATCGCCGACAAGAACACCGACCTGCCGCATATGCTGCCTGATCCGGTCGCTTTTTCCAGCGCCGTGCGCAAGCTCGGGATCGGCGACGGCATGAAGATCGTCGTTTACGATACGCTCGGCCTGTTCTCGGCGGCGCGGGTCTGGTGGACTTTTCGCGCTTTCGGCGTGCGCGACGTGGCCGTGCTCGACGGCGGCCTGCCCAAATGGCTGGCCGAGGGCCGCCCGACCGCCGAAGGCGAAGCGCTTCCCCAGCCGCGCCATTTCACCGCGCGCTTCGACCATGCCCTCGTCGCCTCGCTCGACGATGTGCGCGCCGCCAGCGCCAGGATCGGCGAAAACGGCGCCGCGCAGATCGTCGACGTCCGCTCCCCGGGCCGCTTTCGCGGCGAGGAGCCGGAACCGCGCCCCGAGGTGCGCTCCGGCCATATTCCCGGCAGCCGGAATCTGCATTATCAGGAGTTGGTCGCCGAGGGGCGGCTACGTCCGTCCCACGAGCTCCTGGCGCTGTTCGCCAGCTCCGGCTTCGATCCGGCCAAGCCGACCATCGCCACATGCGGCTCCGGGATCACCGCCGCCATACTGGCGCTCGCCGCAGCCAATATGGGCCGCGCGGGCGTCGCGGTCTATGACGGCTCCTGGGCCGAATGGGGCCTGCCCTCCAATCGCCCGGCCGTCGTCGGAGCGGCCTGAACGTCCGCGCCAAAAAGCCGACTCCTGCGGTGAATGGACGCGTTTGACTGGATTCTGCCCCGATTTTCGCGCGGAAAGGCGATTCTGACTCCAACATTCGGATAAAATGCCCATCGAAAAAGCAAAATGACGCCAAATAAGCCTTGCGCCCGCTGGCTTGTCGCGCGGGGCGATGCTATGACGCTGGAGTTGCGCGCGGCAGGCGAATGATCCCGGAAACAGGAAGCCGGCTTTCGGAAAAGCTCATGCTGTGACAAGAACGCTCGTCAAAGAGACGTTTCCACGGAAACGGATCGTGTTCGAGCGGGCGTCGCGTCCGCCGCGCATGACAGGGAGAATCGCCCAGGAATGAAAAAAGTCGAAGCCATCATCAAACCCTTCAAACTCGACGAAGTGAAGGAAGCCCTCCAGGAAGCCGGATTGCACGGCATCACCGTCACCGAAGCCAAGGGCTTTGGCAGGCAGAAGGGACATACCGAGCTTTACCGCGGCGCGGAATATGTCGTGGACTTTCTGCCCAAGGTCAAAATCGAACTGGTTCTCGCCGACGGCGCGGTCGAGCGCGCGGTCGAGGCGATCCGCAAGGCGGCCCAGACCGGCCGGATCGGCGACGGCAAGATTTTCATTTCCAATATCGAGGGCGCCATACGCATCCGCACCGGCGAAACCGGCGTGGACGCGGTTTGACGCAAAAGGACCTTTTCCCGCCGTGCCCCGGCGCGAGGATTGCGCGCGCCTGCAAAACCCTTCACCCCCCAGACGCATCCCCAAAACACCAGAGGCTGTGACATGACGACCGCCAAGGAAGTTCTGCAAAAAATCAAGGACGAGGACATCAAATATGTCGACCTGCGTTTCACCGATCCGCGCGGCAAGTGGCAGCACGTGACCTTTGACGTTGCTCTCGCCGACGACGATTTCTTCGCCGAAGGCCTGATGTTCGACGGCTCCTCCATCGCCGGCTGGAAGGCCATCAACGAATCCGACAT
>CAYRNB010000118.1:5015-8054 GCA_964425315.1 uncultured Rhodoblastus sp. | reverse complement strand
GAACCAGGGCTCCAAGGGTCCGTAAAGGCGCAGCGCCACGCTGTAGCCTTTGTCGGGCATGGTCTGGACCCAATTGCCTTCATGCCCTGCCGGCGGCTTTGGGCCGAACCAAATGGTCACCGAGCCGTCCGCATTTTTCTTGACGCCAGGAATGGTGCTGTCGACGCCGGCACGCTTCTGGTCGGTCTCCAGAAGGGAGCGCGTCTGGTTGTCATAAACTGTCAGGGCCCAGAAGTTCTTTGCGGGAATCGGCGCCGGCAAGGCGACCTTGTAGGTCTTGCCGCCATCCAGATATTTTCCGTTCGCGTCGCGGAACGTAATTGCGTAGGCGGACCCCTCGCCGGGCCGCGATTTCGTCATCGCCGGGGTTATGCCCGTCGCGTAGTAAAAAAACATGTCGCGGGCGTCCAGCAGGCGCTCCGCGCCGTTCAGGAACTGATAGCTCCCGCCGACGAAGGGCGTGAACCACTGCCGGTCGGAATAAAACTTCGTCTGCTTGTCGCGCGACGCGAATAAATTCGCGCGGGCGAAGCCGTTGGCGACCGCAACCGCGTCGGTAAGAATGCCCTTCATCCGGGCGTCGGGCGCAAACGGCTGGCCTTTCTTGATGCCGATCGCCGCGAAAAGCCCGACTTTGTCGGGATCGACGAAATTGGCCGGCTCGTTCTGCACCACCGCGTTCAATTCCTTATAGAAGCGGAACGTATTCGAGCTGATCGTATTGAACCTCTTGCCAGACGTATTGACGAATTCGGTCGCCGGCGGGTTCGCGGCTTCCGAGAGCGGATAGACCGCAGCATGCGCTTTAACGCCCTTCACCGCGGCGGCGATGTCGCCGCCTTTGACGAAGGCGCGATAGAAGATCAAAACCCTGTTGGTGCGCGGCTTGGCGACGAAATAGCCTTGCGACGGCAGGCTGCCGGCAAAGCCCGGCGGAACGAAGAGATATTTGCCGCCTTTGCCCCTGTCCGGGCCGGTCAAACCCACATCGGTCACCCAGCGGAAGAAGCCGTCGTCGGCCGGGCCGAGCACCATGGGCGGGACCTGGACGACCATCGGCCCATGTTTGAGGTCGACGCAGAAGAACACGTAGACCGTCGTCGTATTCGCTGTCAGGAACAACGAGCGCGCGTCCATCAGGTTTTCGGTTATGCCGATGCCGCCATTCGTCTTGATCCCGACCTGATTGAAGCCGTCGCAGGCGGCATAGACGGAAGTGGCCGGCATGCCGACCAGGAAGGCGTCGACGCCGCGAATGAAATCGATTTCGTCATAGAGTTTTTTTACGGTCGCCGCGTCGGGCGCGCCATCATGGAATTTCAGAGTCCCGATCCGTGTCTCAACCGTATCCGGCGTTGTGATGTAGGACGGAACGTTGGCCGAATATTTGGGCGACTTGGCCTTCTGTGCACAAACGGGAGCAGCGAGCAGGGAGAGGAAACCCATAATCGTGATGATCCGGCCGAAGCGACGGATTGCGCCATGCTTGGTCATGCGACTCCCTCCTCACGCCTGCAATTCGATTTCACCCGGCCGCCAGGTCTTGTCGAACCAGGGCTCCAGCGCGCCGTACATTCGCAGCACGACGTTCCAGCCGCGGCCGGGGACGGTCTGGGCCCAGTTGGATTCTTTTCCGGGCGGGGGCTTGGGTCCGAAATAGACGTCGATCGAGCCGTCATGATTGACCTGCAATCCCTTGTTCTGGCTGCTCACGCTCGGAAATCGCTGGTCCGTCTGAAGTTGCGAGCGGGTTTGGTTGCTGTAGAGAATGAGCGACCAGAAGTCCTTTACCGGAACATTTGGCGGCATGCGCAGTCGGTAGCTCTTCCCGCCGTCGAGCGGGTCGCCGTTGGCGTCGCGCGCGGTCCAGGCATATTGCGAGCCGCGACCGATCAGCTTCTCTTCCATCGCGGGCGTGACCAGGATAGCCAGAAAATAATAAAAGGTCGCCGCGTCGAAGTTCAGGACGCCGGGCTCGGTCTGGAACTTATAGCCGCCCATGAAGCCGAGTTGCCAATTGCTATTTGAATAATAATAGGCGGCCTTTTCCCGCGTGTGGAACAGGACGGAGCGGGCGGTGGCGTCGCCCACGGCGGCGGCTTCGGTCAGGATTTGCTTCATGCGCCCGTCGGGCGCGAAAGGCTTGCCTTTTTCGATGCCGATCGACTGGTAGAAGCCGAGCCGGATTTGATCCAGCGACTCGGTCGGCTCTTCCTGAACGACCTGATCGAGCAGTTCCCAAAAGCGATAATCGACCGGATAGACGGTGTTGAACGGTTTGCCCGACATGTCGACGAAATTCAGCGGCGGATGAGCCTTCCCCGCATCCGCAAGAGGGTAGATCTTTGTGAATTTCTTCACGAGGTCCACGCCGGGCTTGGGGTTCCCATGAACCAGGAAGCTGCGCCACGGAACCCAGACGCCAAAAGTCGGCGAATGCACGACATAATAGCCATCGGGGACGGAACCTTTGAAACCGGGAGGCAGGAACAGGTACTTTCCGCCTTCGCCCTTGTCGGGACCGGTGACGCCGACGTCAATGACCCAGCGCTGCCACATGTCATTGGCTGTGCCGAGCACCTTGGGGGGAACTTCCAAAACGACCGGACCTTTGCCAAGGTCCAGCCAGGTCCAGCTGTAGACCGTATTGTCGTTGCCCGTGAGGACAATGCCCCGGGAATCCAGCAGCTCTTCGAAAATCGGCACGACGGTATTGGCGGCGCCGAGGCTGCGGAACGCGGCGCGGTTGGCGACCTGACTCACGGCCGGAATGGCGAACAGAAACGCCTGCACCGCGCGCTGGAAGTCGAGGTTGTCGAAGAGCTTCCGGGCCGAAGCCTTGTCCGGGAAGCCGTCAAAAAAGTTGAGCGTTCCGAAACGGGTTTCCACCTTGTCGGGCGATGCGACGCCCGGGGGGGCGGGAGTGGAATATTTCAAATTGGGATCGGCGGCGGCGCCCGTGAGCAACTGGGCCAACGCCGGCCCGGGTTTTGTCGTGGCGGCCGCCGCGGCGAGCGCGCCCGAGAGAATGAGGTCGCG
>CAYRNB010000118.1:0-4915 GCA_964425315.1 uncultured Rhodoblastus sp. | reverse complement strand
TCCGTCCCGACATAGCGCGCCAGCGCCGCCGCCCGCAGCGTTTCGTCGCGGCTGATCGGTCCCGCGGCCGCGGCGAAATTCGCCAAAGCCTCGCGCAATTGCGGCGAGCCGGCATGCGGCGCCAGTTCGTTTCCTTCGTTGGCCACGGCCTGATGGAGCGCGCGCCGATCGTCGGGCGAGGCGCTCAGGCCGCCGGCAAGGACGAGCGCGAGTGCGGCGCGCAAGCCCGGGGACGCTTCCTCCGCCGGCCGCAAGAAGCGATAGAAATTGCGAAAACGCTTGCGCGCGCGAAAAGTCTCGCCGGCGACCGGCTCCAAGGCGCCGATGAGCTGCGTCTCCGCTTGCGACAAAGCCGCGCCGAGCGGCGCCAGCGCCGTCGTTTCCTCGCCGCCGCCGGCGTCGATCCGCAGCGGCAATTGCAGGCGCCGGGCGAGGTCGGCCGGCGTCAGGCCGGAAGCGTCCGGATCCAGGGCGTAGACGGCGACGAAGCCCGGCCGCGCCAACAGGTCGTGCAGGCGGTCGAAGGCGGCGGCGGGGGCCGCGCATCTTTCGAAACCGTCGATGGCGACGATCAGCCGCGCCGGAGCAAACCCCTGCTTGCCGTGAACGATCCGCTCCGAAAGGGATTCAAGAAAACCGCGGGCGACGGCGCGTTTCTGCGCGGCGGGGTCGCTTTCGAGAAATAGAGGCGGCTGCTGGGACGCGCCGGCGGCGGAAGCGCGCCTTTCCGATTCCGACGCCTGCCGCGCGGCCGTCGCGACTTCGACGCCGAGGAGATCGACGCTGTGGACCTGATGCGCCAGGGTCTTGTCGAGTTCGTGACGCTTGGCCTCGACCTCGTCGTCGAGCAGGCCGGCGGCGTGCAGCAGCGGCTGCATGAAGGCGAAAGCCCGCCAAAAATTGAGCGCCAGCAGAAGCAGGCCGAGAAGGGCGAAAATCTGGCTCGCCTGCGGCAGCCAGCCGATATGCCCGCGCAGGTAGTCGGCGGTTTGCGGGCCGACGCCGCCTGAGCCGGCAAGGACGGCGAGCCAGAGCGCCTTGTTGGCCGCGAGCCAGCGCGCGCCCCACATCAGGCCGAAGCTCAAGGCGGAAAAGACCAGAAGCCGCGTCTGGCCGCGATAGGCGTAGATCGCGCGCAAGGCGGCGCCGAGACGCGGAAAGAAGCCGCCAGCCTCGACGAGGTCGCGCACTCGATCCTTGAAACCGTGGAGCGGGTCGCCGGCAAAGCCGAAGCGGCGCAGGCGCGATTCGAACGCCCCGCGCTGACGGCGGGCGTAGGCGTCGACCCGCGCGCCCGGCGTTTCATAGAGCAGGGTTTCGGCAAGGGCGGCGCGGCGCGCTTCCGTCTGCGCCAGATTTTCCTGCTCCGACACAAGCCTTTTGCGCAGGGTGTCGAGTTTTTCATTGGCGGCGCGGGCGGCGGCGCCGGCGTCGGCGGAGCGATGCGCGCCGTCCTCCGCCGCCTCCTGCGCCAACGGGCCGTAAAGCGGCGACAAGGCGCGATAGAGGGCGGCGCCAAGGGCGCGCTCCGGTTCGTCCGCGAGTTCGTCGGCGCGCAGCTTCACCACCGGCGGGGCGTCGGGCGCGGCGAGACTATTGGTCAGCCAATTGAAGGCGCTGGTCTTGCCTCCGCCCGCGGCGCTGAGCAAACCGATGGCGAAAGGCGTCGGCGCGTCGGCGCGGCGCAGGAATTCGGCGAGGCGGCGCAACAGCACCAGCAATTGCGGCGCGCCGGCGAAAGCGGTGGGCGCGGCGGGCGCGTCGGTCTCGAAAGGCGCCGCCGCGGCAGGGGTGGCGGCGGCGGTCGCCGGGCGCGGCGCAGGCTTATCGCCGCCCCGGGACAGAACAGGTTCAAGCCGCCGCGGGGCGCTGGCGGAAAAGAAATCGGATGGACGATTTTCGTTGTCGGACAAATCAGGGCTCCGGGCGGGCGCGACGTTATTTTTACGCGAGTCGCAATGGAAGGCGCAAGCTGAGGGTCAAAAGCGCATTTTTTCGGGCGGGGCGGCGGGAAAACGACGATTGTGCTTTGACGCTGGACCCGCGGGCGCCCCGCGTCTAAAAGACGCCCTAACTCGTCGTCCCCCCACCTGGAGAACATTCACGCTTATGGCGCGGCAATTCATCTATCACATGCAGGGCCTCAGCAAGACCTGGCCCGGCGGTAAAAAAGTTCTCGAAAACATCCACCTCTCCTTCTATCCCGACGCCAAAATCGGCGTGCTCGGCGTCAACGGCTCGGGCAAATCCACGCTTTTGAAAATCATGGCTGGCCTCGACAAGGATTTTTCCGGCGAAGCCTGGGTCGCGGAGGGCGCGCGCGTCGGCTATCTGCCGCAGGAGCCCAAGCTCGACGACTCCCTCGACGTGCGCGGCAATGTCATGCTCGGCGTGGCGGAGAAAAAGGCGATCCTCGACCGCTACAACGATCTCGCCATGAATTATTCCGACGAGACCGCCGACGAGATGACCGAACTGCAGGACCAGATCGAGGCCAAGGGCCTGTGGGATCTCGACAGCCAGGTCGATCAGGCCATGGACGCGCTCGGCTGCCCGCCCGACGACTGGCCGGCTTCGAAACTTTCCGGCGGCGAGAAGCGCCGCGTCGCTCTGTGCAAATTGCTGCTGGAGCAGCCCGACCTGCTTCTGCTCGACGAGCCGACCAACCATCTCGACGCGGAAACGGTCAACTGGCTGGAAGGCCATTTGCGCGCCTATCCCGGCGCGATCCTGATCGTCACCCACGACCGCTATTTCCTCGACAACGTCACCGGCTGGATCCTCGAACTCGACCGCGGCCGCGGCATTCCCTATGAGGGCAATTATACCTCCTGGCTCGGCCAGAAGCAGAAGCGCCTCGCCCAGGAGGGCCGCGAGGAGGAATCGCGCCAGCGGGCGATTCAGGCTGAAAGCGAATGGATCGCCTCCAGCCCCAAGGCGCGCCAGGCCAAGAGCAAGGCGCGCGTCCAGCGCTACGAGGACCTGGTCGCCAAACAGAACGACAAGGCGCCGACCCATGCCCAGATCATCATTCCGGTGGCGGAGCGGCTCGGCCAGAACGTCATCGATTTCAATCATCTGTCGAAGGGTTTTGGCGACAAGCTGCTGATCGACGATCTCTCCTTCAAACTGCCGCCAGGCGGCATTGTCGGCGTCATCGGCCCCAACGGCGCCGGCAAGACCACGCTGTTCCGCATGATCACCGGCCAGGAAAAGCCGGATGGCGGCGAGATCGTCGTCGGCGAGAGCGTGCAACTCGGCTATGTCGATCAGTCGCGCGACACGCTCGATGGCAAGAAGAGCGTCTGGGAGGAGATTTCCGGCGGCAATGACATCATTTATCTGGGAAAACGCGAGATCAATTCGCGCGCCTATTGCTCGGCCTTCAATTTCAAGGGCTCGGACCAGCAGAAAAAGGTCGGCATGCTGTCGGGCGGCGAGCGCAACCGCGTGCATCTCGCCAAGATGCTGAAAAAAGGCGCCAATGTCCTGCTGCTCGACGAGCCGACCAACGACCTTGATGTGGAAACCCTGCGCGCCCTGGAAGAGGCGCTGCAGGATTACGCCGGCTGCGCCGTGATCATCAGCCACGACCGCTTTTTTCTCGACCGCATCGCCACCCATATGCTGGCCTTTGAAGGCGATAGCCATGTCGAGTGGTTCGAGGGCAATTTCGCCGATTACGAGGAAGACAAGAAGCGGCGGCTCGGCATCGACAGCGTCATCCCGCATAGGTTGAAATATAAGAAGTTCTCGCGGTGAAGATCCTTCTCGCCTTGCGGAAACCATTTTCGACCTTTAGCGTTGGGATTGCGTTATGCTGCATCCCGACGATCATTGGCGCCTGTTCAAGCGTCCCTATAGCCCGGCCGAGCTGATCGCCGACGGGGCCGTGCACGCCGTCGCCATTATCGCCGGGGTGATCGCCTTCGCCGTCCTGTTCGTGCGCATCGCCCTGCGCGGCGACGCCGCCGACGCCATGGCCATGTCGGTTTACGCGGCCGGATTCTTCCTGCTGTTCGGCTTTTCCTGCGCCTACAATATGACGCCGCCGTCGCATGTGAAATTCCTGCTGCGGCGTCTCGACCACGCCTCCATTTTCCTGATGATTTCCGGCACCTATACCGCCCTGCTGTCGCAATTGCCCGATCGCGCGCTCGCCTGGACTTTGGCCGGCGTGATCTGGACCGTATCGCTCGCTGGCGCGACGGTTAAAATCCTCTATCCCGGCAAATACGACGGCGCCGCCGTCGGCGTCTATCTCGGCCTCGGCTGGATCGGAATTTTCGCCGCGCGGCCGCTGATCGCCGCTTTGCCCGCCGAGACGCTCATTCTCATCTTGATCGGCGGCCTGTTCTATACCGTTGGCGTGCTGTTCCATTTGTGGAACAGCCTGAAATTCCAGAACGCCATCTGGCATGGCTTCGTCGCCGTCGCCGCCGCTTGCCAATATGCCGGCATCGTCCAGGCCGTCGGGCACGGCTAGGCCGATCGGCGGCGCGACGCGCACGCTGCTATGAGGCCGCCAACAGCCCTGCTTTAGTTGCGGGCATGGCGGTGAAACCGGGCAAAGCCTCGATCCGCCGCAGCCAGGCGACAATGTTTTCGTGCGGCGCCAGCGCGACGCCGCCTTCCGGCGCATGAGCGATATAGGTGTAGAGCGCGACATCGGCGATGGTCGGACGCTCGTTGACCAAAAAGGTCTTGGCCGCCAGCTCGCCGTCGAGCGCGCCGAGGAGTTTTTCCGCCGTCGTTTTCGCCAGCGCGTAGTCGAAATCCCTGCCGAAAACGGTGATGAGACGCGCGCGGCAGGGACCGTTGAAGACCGGCCCCTGGGCGACGGAGAGCCAGCGTTGGATCTGCGCTGCGCCATAAGCGTCCCTCGGCAGCCAAAGGCCGGATGGATCGTATTTAG
>CAYRNB010000117.1:3246-8149 GCA_964425315.1 uncultured Rhodoblastus sp. | reverse complement strand
TTAGAGCACGATGCGTTTTCCTGGAAACCCACCGCTCTTTAAGGTCTTTGCTTCAGCATGATTTTTTATGCCGCCAGTTCAGCCGCCAATGGCGCCGATGCGAGTTTTCATTTAATTTTCCGTTGAATTCAGATTATTCTCTATTGAATTGTGCGGTCGCGCCGCGACCGCTGGGGGGCATTGCGGTTCTCGCGAATATCGGGCCGCCAAAATCGTTTTCAGTTGGGCAGGACACGAGCCATGCAGTCCTCATTTGACACCGAGCCGTCCGCCGAAACCGTTGACGCATGGCTTGAGCGGGTCCGAGGCTTCCTAAACATCCTCGCCGCGCGAAAGAAGCACAAGTTCAACCGCAGGGTCTCCATCGGGGATCTGCTCACCGAGCGCGAAAACAACGCCGCGGCTTACGGATTCGGCGAAGGGACGACGATGTACGACAACGTCCTCGTCCTCGGCGACGTCAAGGTCGGACGCAATAGCTGGATTGGTCCCGGCTGCATTCTCGACGGCTCCGGCGGCGGCCTGCGGATCGGAGACTGGTGCTCGATCTCCGCCGGCGCCCAGATTTACACCCACCACACGGTCAAAAGGTCGACTTCACTGGGACGGCTTCCCGTCGATTATGCGCCGACCCAAATCGGAGACGGCGTCTATATCGGGCCGAACGCAATCATCCAGATGGGGGTGACGATCGGCGACAAGTCCGTTATCGGCGCCAATTCCCTGGTCAATTGCGACATCCCGGCCGGCGCCGTCGCCTACGGTTCGCCGGCCCGGATCAGGTGAGGCGTCCGGCCCGAAGCAGCGCCGTCGCGCCGCCGGCGATGCAAGTCTTCAGCGCTCCTTCATCGCGCGCGCCGCCTGGTCCATCAGAGGCTTGGTCAGATAAGACAGCGCCGTGCGTCCCGGCGTTTTGATGAAGACCTGGACCGGCATGCCGGGCACCAGCTTGGTCGATCCCAGCTTTGCGAGTTCGTTCGCCTTGAGCTGGACGCGCGCCGTGTAATAGCTGGCGCCGGTGCGCGGGTCCTGGGTCAGGTCCGCCGACACCATGGTGACCTTGCCCTTGACCTCCGGCGTGGTCTTCAGGTCCAAGGCGGTGAACCGCATTTCCGCGGTCTGCCCGACATAGACCTGGCCGATGTCGCGCGGCGCGATCTTGACTTTGACCTCCATGGCGTCGCGGTCGGGAACGATGAGCATGATCTGCTCGCCCGGCGTGATTACGCCTCCGACCGTATGGACCGACAGCTCATGGACACGCCCCGACTGGGGCGCCCGGATGTTGACGCGATTGAGCCGATCGACCGCGGCGATCTTGCGCTCTTCGAGCTCGGAAAGCTTGGCGCGCGTTTCGATCAGATCCTTGCCGACCTCGCTGCGAAGATCCTGGTCAATCTGGATGATCTTTAGTTCGGTTTCGGCGATTTTGCCTTTCGCCTCGGCGATCATTTCCGTCAGCTGGCTGCGCTGGCCGTCGAGCCGGGCGGCGTCGCGCTCCAGCGTGGTCAGGCGCGTAATGGAAACGAGCTTTTTCTGCCACAGCTTGCGGACGCCATCGAGTTCCTGGTGAATGAGCTCGACTTCCTTCTGCTTGGACGCAACCTCGCCGACATAGCCCTTGATCTCGTCCTGCAGCTGCGCGCTGCGTTCCTTGAGCTGCTGCTTCTGCACGTTCCTTGCCTGGCGGCGCAGGTCGAACAGCTTTTTCTCGGCGGCGATGGCCCGCGCGGCGTCAGAGTCGGGATCCGTGGCGCGGCTGAGCAAAGTTTTGGGAAACACGATCCGGTCGGCTTTGTCGCGCTCGGCTTCCAGGCGGGCCTCACGCGCGAGCAATTCGTCGATGCCCCTTGTAACGATGTTGGCGTTGGCCAGCGCCTGCGTCTTGTCGAGACGGATCAGGATTTGGCCGGCCTTGACGCGGTCGCCGTCGCGGACGTGTAGCTCGCTGACGATGCCGCCGGTCTCGTGCTGCACCTTTTTGACGCCTGTAGCCACCGCGACGACGCCCTGGCCGATTACCGCGCCCGAGATTTGAGCCGTCGTGGCCCAGCCGCCGATGCCGAAGGTCAAGCACACGACGAGAATCATGCCGACGACCATATGGCGCTGGATCGAATTCAGCGCTGACATCACGCGGCCGTCCATCGTCCGCCTCCCTGGTTCGCAACGACTTTGAGAGGAACGGGCGTCCGCAACGCTTTTCTGAGGACTTCGTCCTTCGGTCCGAACGACTGTACGCGGCCCTCGCCGATGACCAGCACGTGGTCGACCCCTTCCAGGGCTTTCGGACGATGAGCGACGACAACAACGACGGCGCCGCGCTCGCGCGCCGTGACGATCGCGTTGGTGAGAGCCTGCTCGCCTTCGGCGTCGAGGTTCGACGACGGCTCGTCGAGCACGACGAGGAACGGGGCGCCGTACAGGGCGCGGGCCAGTCCGATGCGCTGCCGCTGCCCGGCGGACAGGGTGACGCCGCCCTCTCCGATTTTCGTTCCGTAGGCGTCGGGAAAAGACAGGATCAGGTCATGAACCCCGGCGGCTTCGGCCGCCTTCAGGACGTCGGTCGCCCTCGCCCGCGGATCGAAGCGGGAAATGTTCCTGGCTATGCTGCCGTCGAACAGCTCGACGTCCTGCGGCAGGTAGCCGATATGCTTGCCGAGCGCATCGGCGGACCAGTGATCGAGCGCGGCGCTGTCGAGATTGATCCGACCGCGAAGGGGTGGCCAGATCCCCACCAACGCGCGCGCCAGCGTCGATTTGCCCGATCCGCTCGGACCGATGATCCCGACCGCCTGGCCGCTGCGAAGTTCGAAGGATATGTCCGCCAGAATCTGCCGGTCGGAATCCGGCGCGGCGACATGGAGCCGTTCGACGACCAGGCTTTTGGCCGGCGCCGGCAGCGCCAGAGGCTCCTCCTCCTTGGGCAAGAGCTTGAGCAGTTGATCGAGCCGCTGGCCTGATTGACGCGCCGCGACGAAGCCCTTCCAGTTCGCGACGGCGATCTCGACCGGCGCCAGCGCCCGAGCCGTCAAGATCGATCCAGCGACGATGATGCCTGCTGTCGACTGATTATAGATCACGAGATAGGCGCCGACCGCGAGGACCGTGGATTGCAGGATCGACCGAAACACCCTTGACACGCCGCCGAGCCCGCTGCCGACGTCGCTCGCCTGCTCGTGGGCCGCGAGATATTTGCTGTTGGCTTCCTGCCAACGTAGCGCGGCCTGCCCGCGCATACCCATGGCCTGGAGAACTTCGGCGTTTCTCCGGCCTTCCGCCGCAAGCGCCGTTCGCGATACGGCAAGGCGCGAAAACGCCATCGCCGGCCCCCTCGTCCGAAGTTCGGTGAGGACCGTGATGGCGACAAGCACCGTGGCGCCGACGGAAGCCGTGACGCCGATCCAGAAATGAAAGAGGAAGCAAACGCCGAGATAAATCGGCATCCATGGCAGGTCGAACAGCGCCGACGGCCCGCCGCCCGCCAGAAAGCTGCGCACTTGGTCGAGGTCGCGCAACGGCTGCAAACCGTCGCCGTCGCCGCGGGTCTTCAGCGGCAGTCGGACGGTGGCGTCGAACACCCGTATTCCCAACCGCTCGTCAAAATGGCGGCCGATGCGCACGCCGATCCGGCTGCGGACGAGGTCCAGACCGCCCTGAAAAAGATAGAGCACGATCGCCAAAGCCAGCAGCGCCAGCAAAGTCGGCACGCTGCGACTCGGCAGCACCCGGTCGTAGACCTGAAGCATGAAGAAGGAGCCGGTGAGCATCAGCAGATTGCTCAGGCCGCTGAACGCGCCGAGGCCCCAGAAAATCTGCCGGCAAGACGCCAGGAAGGCCACGACCTCGGAGCGCGCCTCCTCATAATCGCTCTCCGGCCGGACGCGATCGGGAAAAACCCTTCGCCGAACGGCCTCTATCAGCCGCTCCGCCGACGCAAGGAGTTTTGTGGCGGTCGCGCGCCCCCGCTCGGCCCGAGGGCTCGCGGGAGCGACGAACGCCGGGCGCAAGCGGGCGCTGTCGGGACGATCCGGCGGGGGGAGGTCCCCCCGCCCTCCGACTTTGGGGACGTCCTTCCGCCGTCCTAAATCACTCATGACCCTTGCCCCCGCATCGCGCCTTCATCGAAACACCCCCTGACAGACTGGTCATCAGCTCGGTTTGACCAGACGTCACGCTTACGCGAAGTGGAAGTCATGCGCATGCAGGGAGCTCAGCTTGGTGTTCTTCAGCGTCAGCGTATCGCTCCCCGACGTGATGACCACATCCTGGCCGACTTGCGACGCATGGGAGAGCACGCTGGCGAAATTGCTGAACTCACTGGAGCTGAACTGGATCGTGTCGTGGTGCCATCCGCAGGTAGAGAAATCCTTGATCACGTCATGGCCGAAATTCGGGGCGAACACGAAAGTGTCGGGGTGACCGCCGCCCACGAAGTAGTCGTTACCCGAGGTGCTCGTCAAAACATCGTGGCCGTGCGTGCCAAGGATCGCTTCGCCCGAACTCGTAGCGACGACGTGGCCGGAGCCGTCAAGCTCCTGGGCCGTGAAGGTGTGGACCGTGTCGGACAGCGTTCCGGTCTTGAAGGTCCAGTTTCCACTCGAATCGGCCGTGGTCGTCCCGATCGGGTTATTGCCGTCGAGCACGCTGACATGGCTGTTCGCGTCGGCCGTGCCGCTGATCGTGGCGACGTGGTGGTGTCTGCTTTCGTAAAGATTGGTGAACTCGACCGATCCCGAGGACGTCGTCGTCGCGCCGATTACCGGGTCGACGGCCGTGGACATGCCGCTGACGTTTCCGGCTGCGTCGGTCGCCGTCGCCGCCAGGGCGTGGGCGCCGTCCGACAGGGCGGATGTGGTCACGCTCCAGCTTCCGCTCGAATTCGTCACGCCCGTGCCGACCA
>CAYRNB010000117.1:0-3146 GCA_964425315.1 uncultured Rhodoblastus sp. | reverse complement strand
AGTCGGCGCCACAGTGTCCACGGTCACGCTGACCGCGGCCGACGCCGCGCTGGTGACGCCTGAAACGGTGTCCGTCGCCGTCAGGGTGTGCGCGCCGTCTTTGAGCGCCGAGGTGGTATAGCTCCAGGCGCCGGTCGAATCCGCCGTGGCGGTCCCGAGATGCGTCGAGCCGTCGTAGACGTTGACGGTGCTGTTAGCCGTAGCGGCGCCCTTGAGCGTCAATACGTTGTGGTCAGTGACGCCGTCGCCGACCACGCCTGAATCCGGCGACCAGGACGCGATCGTGGGAGCAGCGGCCGTGGTCGCGCCGATTGTCGGGTCGACAGCGCCGGACGCGCCGCTGACATTGCCGGCCGCGTCGGTCGCCGTCGCCGTCAATGCGTGGACGCCGGTCGACAGGGAGGATGTGGTCACGCTCCAGCTTCCGCTCGAATTGGTCACTCCCGTGCCGACGACCGTGGTCCCGTCATAGATCGTGATCGCGCTGTTCGCCTCGGCCGTCCCCGACAGCTGAATGTGGTTGGTGTTGGTGACTGTATCGGCTGTCACCACCGGGGCAGTCGGCGCTTGGGTGTCGATGGTGATGGAAAAGGCTTTCGACGAGGCGCTGGTGAGGCCGGAGGAATCGGTGTCGGTGGCGGTCAGGCTGTGGCTGCCGTCGCTCAGCGCCGGCGTGGTCAGCGTCCACTGGCCGCTGCTGTTCGCCGTTGCGGTCCCGAGCTGGGTGGCGCCGTCGAACACCTTCACGGTGCTGTTGGCGGCGGCCGTGCCGGTGAGGGTCGGCGTGTTGTCGTTGGTGATGTGGTCGCCGACAGTTCCGCTGTCGTGAGAGAACGAACTGATCACCGGAGCCGCCGGCGCCGTTGACGAGGTCGTGGTCGTGGAGGTCGACGTCGTGTCATTGGTCGGCGTGTTAAGGGTCGAGATCAATGTCGCGCCGTCATTGACATTGCCAGTGTAGGTGGGGTTGGTGCCGTTGAAATCCGTGTACCCCCAGTAGCCCGTGCCCATGTGATTGTTTGTGAACGACACACCCGTTATCGCGCTGCTGTTAAAATGGGCGTCGTCATAAACAGTGTAGCCCCCGCCGTCGAGAAGATTGTTGTTGACGCTGATGTTGGAGGCCGCGCCCCAGTAGTTGTCGATCATGATCGCGGACGCCTGGTCGTGCGAATTGATGACCGTGTTGTGGCTGATGGTTATATTAGAAACGCCGCCATCGATCTGAATGCCATCATAATGCGGCGAGCCGGACGCGAGCAGATTGTGAATATAGTTGTCCTGAATCGTCGAAGAGCCGGTGACGTTGATGCCGTTCTCGACATTGTAGATATTGTTGCCAATGAACGTCCCTTGACCATTGATCCCGCACGAACCGTCGTTGCCGCTGCCGACACCGTTGATCTCGCAATTCTGGACAACCGTTCCCGTTATGCCTTGCGCGATCTGGACGACGCTGAAGCTTGCCGCCGTGATCTTGCAGTCGACCAGCGTGACGTTCGGGGCATCTATATAGACGGTCCCGCTGATGTTGAGCCCGGAGATGACTGCTCCGGCTTGGGTGACAACAACGTCTCCCGACGGAGTCAGCGTTACGCCCGCCGGAACGCCGGTATTTGTCGCGTCAGGCCATCCAGTTGTCGAAGTCGATGTAGCCAAGGTATTTCTCCTTAGAGATCTCACAACGTATAGCGCAGTCTTACTTCGCTTGGTCACTCCCCAGAAAAGAATCAGCGGAGCTAAGTTGTGGGCCGAAAAAGGGCGGCTGCCAACGGCTTTTTTTGGGCGAAACCGCGACTCCCACAAGGCTATTTCAGTGCAATGGCCACTTATTTAGCTGAAGCTTAGCTTTTGCTTTGGAAGTCATTTTTCAAAATTACTTCCTAACGCACGAAAGAAACTATATTTTTTTGGAGCGCGACGGACGCAAATAAAAAAATTTCCACTGTTGCACTACGGCAACAGTCAACGCATTTCTCAATGGCGTCCCCCAGTCCTACGCTCGGCGCTTCGACATGGTCATTCACCTTGGCGAGTTGACAGTTAGAGCATGGAAACGCCAATTAAAACCTAATTACGCCGGGTTAATAATATTGTATATTTTATTTAATTTGTACGGCATGGCGCCGTGACGTCAGCATCGACCCACGAGGGATATTGACCGCTTTTTCTCAAGGAAAATACCGGACGATATTTATAATATAATCAGTTGACGCCAATTTACGCGATTAATTTGTCAGCGTTCCCCTGGATGCAGAACGGAATTGTTACGGTTTCGAGCGGAAGTAGATTCGGTCGCAGTCGCAGGGCTTGGCTGGCGCCCGCCCGAAACCGCCGATTTTTCGAGGCCCGACATGCTCGGGACACAATCCGATCGGAAACAATGACCAGCGCAGTACGCCTTTAGCGAAGACGGAGACAGAGGCGATCAGCGGAAAGAAAATGACAAGTCCGGCTCCGGATATCGGCGATCCCGCGCCGTGGTTCTCCGCGACGAACGGCGTCAATTCCGACCCAGTCGCCTTTGACGAGTTGGCGGGCCGCTTCATTCTGCTGTTCTTTTTTGGCGCCGCCACCCTGCCTCGCGTCGCCGCCGCGCTCTCCTCGCTCGACCCGAGCGGTGAAATATTCGACGGCAAGCGCGCCCTCTTCCTCGGCGTCAGCAATGATCCGGACGATTTCACGCTGGGACGCCTGCCGAGGCGCGCCGGCCGGCTATATCTCCTGGATTCGCATGGGGCCGCCGCTTCGCGATATGGAGTGGCCGCCACGCCCCCGGCGAGGCCAGCCGCCGTCCGTCCCGCCGCCTTCTTGCTAAGCCCTGCCCTGCAAATCCTGGACGTCATCCCCTTCGACACCCCAGATGAATTTGTTCGACTTACCGTTGAGCTGCTGGGAAAGGCTTTCGCCAGCCCGCCGGGCGGCCAGAATGCTCCCGTGCTCATCGCGCCCCATGTTTTCGATGAAGCCTTCTGTCGCCGCCTGATCGACCTCTATGAAGAAAGCGGGGGACGGGAAATTGGCTCGATTGAAAACAAGGGACAGATCGTCGATCGGTTTGACCCGACGTTCCGGAAACGTCTCGACTATTACGTCTCGGACAGCGATGCTCTGGAAAAGTGCAAGGTGATGCTGCAGCGTCGGCT
>CAYRNB010000116.1:0-8253 GCA_964425315.1 uncultured Rhodoblastus sp. | reverse complement strand
TCGGCGTCGGCCGAAGAGGCGCTCTCTTACAAGACGCTGGTGACGCCGCTGCTGTCGGCGAGCGAGACGATCTTCGGTCAGCCGATCGCCTATCCGTCCGGCAAGGCCAAGGTGACCGCGGTCATCGTCACCGTTCCGCCGGGCGACGAAACCGGCTGGCACGAACATGCCGTTCCGCTCTTCGCCTATGTGCTCAACGGCGCGATCACGATCGACTATGGTGACAAGGGCACGCGTATCTACAAGGCCGGCGACAGCCTGATGGAACCGATGAACTGGCCGCATGACGGCGTCAACAAGGGAACCGTGCCGGTACGCATCCTCGCCGTCTACATGGGCGCCGAAGGCGTTCCCAATGCCACACGCGTCGCCAAATGAGGCGAGCGGCGCTTATGGTCGTCGGCGGACCAACCCGCGGGCAAACCTAATGCCAACTTCATGCCCATCCGTTGGCTTAGGCGAGCCAATCTGAGGAGCCTTGTAGCACCCCCTTGTAGCACAGCCGGGTATGCGCAACACTCTGGCGAGGCTCAACATTTTGAAGCAGTGAAGCTTTTCAGAATATTGGCGCCCAGGAGAAGCAGAATATGCCCTGATATGACCTTCTAAAAGGTTGAATCTCAACGCCTATATTCGGCATGGGAATCGTGTGTTTCACTGATTGTATCACCTTGCTCCTGACGGCAGCCTTCGACGCCGGACGCTGCTGCGGCAAACCGACCTCGCTTTGCCTTTCATCGGTGTTGTTCAAGGACGCCAGAAGGGGGACTCCAGGCCGCTCGATTTCCAAACGCAGCCCCTGCCCCCCACTTCAAAAAAGGCGCTAAAGGCGAGCCGCGTTGTTCGGTCACGGCGAGCAGTGAGCGACTTTCAGAGTGCGCTTTCCCTCCTTGGGCAGCTAAATCGACCCATAATTCCTCTAAGCCCCTAACGCCTCGCTATTATTCCGCTCAGGTCCCCTTCGCTGCCCTCGCGTCCAGCTTGCATGGGCAAGCAGGCCGTGGCCGCTCGGAAACGAGGGGGCGCCTTTCGTGGCTTTGGGACTCGTGCCGACAGGCGACCGTCGGGTTTCAGGGTCAGACGGTTTACTTATGAACCATTCTGTGTGTGCGCCACCCAAAAAATTCGGGCCACGTTCTCGGTCATAGGCGGAATGGCCTGTTCAGTGAGCGGTCGATGGCGCACGGGCGAGGCTGCGCTATGAGCAGCCCATCGCCCCCTCAGCTCTGGTGTGGGCCAAGCATCAACTTAATTGCTGCCTCAACATGCCGCCAAGCCTCAGCTTCTTCCGCTTTGCCCTTCTCTTCGCACGAACGAGCCTTCTGAGCAGCCTCCGCGAGGGCCTTATCGCCGTGGGCGTCGAGCAGTTGGCGTGCGTAATCGTGGATTTCAGCTTCTTGCATGGTGATCCTCGTTCTGCGCTCAGATGTCCTGGCGGGTAAGCCAGCCTCCCGCCTATTTGCACAAACGTTAATTCGCCCCCCAAGTTCAGCTGTTATTCGTCTTTCGCCGGATTAGTTCGATTGAACATCCGCAAACCAGCAGCAGGCCAAAATGTTGAAATAGGTGACGGCTGGTGACGCCTGAAACGGGTGCAAAACCAGTGCTCCGAGTGGGTCTCTAACCCTCCTGTCTGAACTCACTGGTTTCCCTGGGGTTTCCACCAAGCCCCCTGCAAAGTGAGACGGCGAGGATTTTCGCCCCGCCGCCTCTTCTCGCCAATCAGAAAGGCGTCCCAGCGGACAACTCGGCGCTCATTTTGTACGCCTCAGGAACCCGCCAGAATCTTCCGTGCTTCGTCCGCTCGCCTTGGAAAAACGAGCCGTCCGGCTTCCTGGTCACATGTCTGATTTTCACAGTCAGATAGCCGTTATCGAACACTACACAAGCCACGATGTATCGCCTCTTGTATCACCAAGAAGGTCATCGTCAACGGCCTAACTGCTTGATGTGATAGGGCTTCAGCACAAGGGTGCTGGTGCCCAGGAGAGGACTCGAACCTCCACGGCTTGCACCACTGGTACCTGAAACCAGCGCGTCTACCAATTCCGCCACCTGGGCCCGGCGCGTCTTCTACGGGTGGCCGGCGCCCCTGTCAACCGCGTGAAAAGGGCCGCTGGCAAGGAAAATTCATGCCGCGCGGGCGAGCGGCGCCTGCGTGGCGCAGATTTGCTCGAGCCGCTGCAGCCGTTCAAGCAGCGTGAGCAGAGCCGCATTGTGGAGCCGCGCTTTTTCCGGGTTGCGATGAAAGCGGCGCGAACAAAGGTCTAGAATTTCTGATGCGACATACCGATCGCCGGCGCGGCGCGTTCGAACGTCGATTTTTTGCGCGTGCGCCTGTCTGACGAAGAGGTAAAAGCTGGCGGGCAAATGGTCGAACTCTTCGCGCGCGAGCATCGTCCAAATCGCGAAGTGGACCTGAGTCATGTTCGTGCGCGCGCTGTTCGTCGCCGGCAGAAGGTCATGATAAAATTCGCTCAGGCAATCGTAAACGACCGGCAGGCACCATTCCAGGGCAGGCGCAATGGGCTGATTTTCGATTTGCATGCGCTTCCCCCCGGTCGCTTCCGGCCTTGGTTCGCCGAATTCGCACGGGGCATGTCGATCCAGCCGCCGGTCGAAATCGCTGGGTGCGTCCCGAGCCTTCCCGATGGGAGCATTTTAACCTTAATAGATGGTTTACGCAGGTAAAAACGCGTCGAACTGTTCTATCGCTTTTTTCAGCGCCGACAGATCCTGAGGACGGGACAAACGATGGTCGCCATCCTTGATCAGCGTAATAGTGACCGGGTCGGCGGCCAGATGTTCGACCAGTTTCATCGCGTGCGGCCAGGGCACGTCCGGATCGGCCATTCCCTGCAAGATGCAGACCGGGCAATGGCTGCGGATTTCGCCGCCGAACAGGGCGTTGGCTCTTCCGTCATCGAACAGCCTTTTGGTCAGCGGATAGGAATCACCATAAGCATCGGCCGGACGGCGCCAAAGACCTTGGCGTTCTATAACCTCACGCACATTCTCTGGCAGCTGCGGCCAGATCAGCTCCTCGGTGAAATCGACCGCCGGCGCGATCAGGACCATGCCGGCGAGGCGGGAACTCTCGTTGGATCGCGCCAAAGCTCGGGCGAGAAGCAAGGCGATCCAACCGCCCATCGAAGACCCCACGACGACTTGAGGGCCCCTGGTCAGCGCGCGGAAAATCGCGGCGGCTTCGTCGGCCCAGGCGCCGATCGTCCCATCGGCGAAATCTCCTTCCGACTCGCCATGGCCGGAATAGTCGAAACGGAGGCAGGCGCGACCTTGCTCCCCGGCCAGCGCGGCGAGAAAGGTCGCTTTGGCGCCGCGCATGTCGGAACGAAAACCGCCCAGCCAGAACAGCCCGGGCGGGGAATTCGGCCCCGGCGCCGGCCGCAGAAGGTATGCCAGACGCGGCGTCTGCGGCGCAGATTGGAAAAAAGCGGCGTCCGGCGATTGGCGATCGTTCTCGGTCACGGGTAAGCTCGTCCAGGTGATTCTGAGCATTTTTTAGACCCGGAGATCGCATGACGCCATGGGGAGCGACCTCGGAGGCCGACAACCAGGCCCTATTCGGCCGCACGATCCTGCAAATTTTGCCGGCGCTCGACAGAAGCGCGGCAGCGATCGATTGCGTTGAGATTGCGGCCAGCCTCGCCGAAGCCGGCGCAAGGCCGTTGGTCGCCGGCGCGCCCGGAGCTTCGGTCAGCGAGTTGCAGGCGCGCGGCGGCGTATTTGCGCCCTTCGTGGCCACGACAAGAAACCCGCTGGTTTCCGCGCTGAATCATCGAAGACTAGACGCTCTGATCGCGCAGGAAGGGGTGGAATTGATCCACGTTCGCGCTTCGGCGGCGCTGAAGGCCGCGCTTGCCGCCGCGCGAAAGGCGCGCATCCCCCTCGTCGTGGATTTCGACGCCGAACGGAGCGATCTCGCGTTCGAAGCCGATTCGATCGTGGTGTATACGCCGAGGGCCCTGGCAGAGACGGCGAAATCGCGACCGGAAATCGCCGCACGGCTGCGTCATGGCATACGTGGCGTCGACTTGCGGCAATTCTCGCCCGATCTGGTTGATTCCGGCCGGGTCGGCCGCCTGCGCGCGCAACTGGGCGTCAAAGCGCATGAAAGGCTGATCGTCGCCATAGATTTACCGCGCGAAAGGCAGGAATTTTTTTTCACCGCCGCGAGCCAGCTAAAGCAGAAGAATTTTTTCGCCAATGAAACGCAGGACGCGCGCTTTGTCTGGTTGTGGCGCGGTCCGGCCGGGACGGCGGAAAAGGCGGCGTTCGCGGCCGAGACCGAGCGTCGCGGCTTGGCGTCACAGGTTCTGCAGGCCGAAAGCGACGACCGAGCGGCCGCCTGTATCGCCGCCGTCTTGGTCGTCGCCGCAGCAGGCGAATCGGCTGCGGTGGAAGCGCAAGCGCTCGGCGCGCCCGTCGCCCTGCTGCAACAGCCTATCGTCGCCGAGCCCGTGGAAGAGATCAGCGCGCCGCCAGAGGTTGACGCCCATCTGCGCACCGGTTGGCTCATTCCGCTGGGTCAGCCGCAAGCATTGGCGCGCGCAGCCGAAGAAGCGACACGGCTCGGCGCTACCGCGCGCGGAAATTTGGGCGCCCGCGCCCGCGCCCGCGCGCGTAATTTTTCCACGGAGCGGATGTGCGCTCTGGCGCTCGGCGTCTACGCCCGGCATTTCGCCGGCGGCGGCGCATGACGGGATTTCCGCGTGATTCAGATCAAAATCCGACCTTGGGAGCAAAAGCGTCGTTGACTTTGGCGAACTTTGTCACATTCTAGCCACCGGTTCGGTCCTCGTGGTCTCGGTCGCGGGGATTTTTGCTGTAGCTGAAACGCTTACGGCCCTACTGCATCGTCAATCACCAAGGAGAACAAGCCATTCGCCGTCCCATGAAAGCCCCCCCGGTTCCGCAAAAGGAGGGTCCCCGCATCAACCGGGATATTCGCGTCCGCGAGGTCCAACTGATCGATTCTTCAGGCCAAAATCGCGGCGTCGTCGAGATTCTCGAAGCTCTACGCCTGTCAGAGGATGAAGGGCTCGATCTGGTCGAAATCGTGCCTAACGCCAATCCGCCGGTCTGCAAGATTCTCGATTACGGCAAATTCCGTTTCAATGAGCAGAAAAAAGCCTCCGAGGCGCGCAAGAAGCAGAAGGTCGTTGAAATCAAGGAAATCAAGCTTCGGCCTGGAATCGACGATCACGATTATGAAACCAAGATGAAGGCGGTGCGCCGCTTCTTCGAGGACGGCGACAAGGTGAAGTTCGTCCTGCGCTTCCGCGGTCGCGAAATGGCGCACCAGGACCTCGGCTTCAAGGTTCTCGAACGGGTCAAGGCCGAAACGAACGGCATTGCCAAGATCGAGCTGGAGCCCTCAATGGAGGGCCGCCAGATGATCATGGTTCTGGCGCCGAAATGAGCCGCGGGCGGGAAACGCCGGCGCCTCTTGCCAAAAAGCCGCTTTTGCCGTAAAAGCCGCGCCTTCGTTCCGCCCGGCTGTAAAGGGCTGCCGTGGCGGAGCCTTTCGCTCGTTTAAGAGACGATCGGCCTCCCGGCCAAGCAATCGAGAGAGCAAAATGCCCAAGCTGAAAACCAAATCCGGCGCGAAAAAGCGCTTCAAGATCACCGGCACCGGAAAGGTGGTTTATGCCCAGCGCGGCAAGCGCCACGGCATGATCAAACGCACGAACAAGCAGATCCGGAATCTTCGCGGCACCAATGTCATGTTCAAGTCGGACGGCGACAACGTGAAGAAATATTTCCTGCCCAACGGCTGACCGCAGCCGCCCCTGTCTTATTCCGAAGTTTCTGGAGATCGTCCATGGCTCGCGTCAAACGCGGCGTCACGTCGCACGCCAAGCACAAAAAGACTCTCAAGGCCGCCAAAGGCTTTTACGGCCGCCGCAAGAATACGATCCGGGCCGCCAAGGCCGCCGTCGATCGGTCGATGCAATACGCCACGCGCGACCGCCGCGCCAAGAAGCGCACCATTCGCGCTTTGTGGATTCAGCGCTTGAACGCCGCGGTGCGGGAGTTCGGCCTGACCTATAGCCGTTTCATCGGCGGCCTCGCTAAGGCGGGGATCGAGGTGGACCGCAAGGTTCTTGCGGAACTCGCCATTTCCGAACCGGAAGCCTTCAAGGCGATCGTCGAAAGGGCCAAGGCGGCGATGCCGGCCGCCGCCTAAGGCTCAACGCCCGTTGCGAAAAGCCCGCCCTACCGGCGGGCTTTTTTGCTTTTTCTCGACAGAAGCGCCAGCGCGTGGCATGACGCCCGCAGTTTGGCGATTTCCCACGGATTCTCATGCAATGAACGATCTTGCGAAGCTCGAAGCTGAGACGCTCGCCGCTATTGATGCGGCCGGAGGCGAGGCGGCGCTCGAAAACGTGCGCGTTGGCGCTTTGGGCAAGAAAGGCGCGATTTCGGCGCTTCTGGCGACGCTCGGCAAGATGTCGCCGGAAGAACGCAAAAGCGAAGGCGCGAAAATCAACGCGCTCAAGGACAAGGTTGCGGAGGCCTTGGCCGCGCGGAAAAACGTGCTGAAGGAGGCGGCGCTCGCAGCGCGGCTCGCTGAAGAGACGCTCGACGTGACCCTGCCGGTCCGCGCGCCGGCGCTCGAGACCGGCCGTATCCATCCGATCAGCCAGGTAATGGACGAACTCACCGTCATTTTCGCCGATATGGGCTTTTCCATCGCGGAAGGACCGGACGTCGAAACCGACGACTATAATTTCACCAAGCTGAATTTCCCGTCCGGTCATCCGGCGCGCGAAATGCACGATACATTCTTCTTCAACCGCAAGCCGGATGGATCGCGCAAATTGCTGCGCACCCATACGTCGCCGGTGCAGGTGCGGACCATGCTGAAGAATCCGCCGCCGATCCGGGTCATTTGCCCCGGCCGCACCTATCGCTGCGATTCCGATCAGACCCATACGCCCATGTTCCATCAGGTCGAGGGACTGGTCATAGACCGGCAGGCGCATATGGGCCATCTCAAATGGATTCTCGAAGAATTCTGCCGGACCTTCTTCGAAGTGCCGCATGTCAAAATGCGGTTCAGACCGAGCTTTTTTCCATTCACCGAGCCTTCCGCGGAAGTGGATATTCAGTGCTCGCGCAAGGGCGGCGAATTGCGCTTTGGCGAGGGCGACGACTGGCTCGAGATTCTGGGCTGCGGCATGGTTCACCCCAATGTGCTGCGCAATTGCGGGCTCGATCCCGACGAATATCAGGGCTTCGCCTGGGGCATGGGGATCGATCGCATCGCCATGCTGAAATATGGCATGCCGGACCTGCGCGCCTTTTTCGAGGCCGACGTGCGCTGGTTGTCGCATTACGGCTTTCGCCCGCTCGACCTGCCGACGCTGGCCGGCGGATTGTCGAGCTGACATTGCGATCTAGTTTCGAGACCGACTAATGAAATTCACCCTGTCCTGGCTCAAAACCCATCTCGAGACCGAGGCGTCGCTCGACGAAATCGTCGAGACGCTGACGCGGATCGGGCTGGAGGTCGAAAAGATCGAAAACCCGGCGGAAACGCTTGGCGGGTTCCGCATCGCGGAGATCGTGACGGCGGAACGGCACCCCAATGCCGACCGGTTGCGCGTCTGTCAGGTCAATGTCGGCGAGGGCGCGCCGTTGCAGATCGTTTGCGGCGCGCCCAATGCGCGTTCCGGGCTGAAGACCGTCTTCGCGCCGCCGGGGACCTATATCCCTGCGAAAGATTTCACCATCGCCAAGGGCGTCATTCGCGGCGTCGAATCCGCGGGCATGATGTGTTCGCCCGAAGAACTGGGTCTCGACGGTGATTCCTCCGGCATTTTCGAACTTTCCGCCGATGCGCCTGTCGGCGCCTCCTACGCCGCCTGGGCGGAGATGGACGATCCGCTCATCGAGATCAATCTGACGCCCAATCGCGCCGATGCGGCGAGCGTTTTCGGCATTGCCCGCGACCTCGCCGCCGCCGGCTTGGGCCGGCTGATCGAAGCGCCCGTGAAAACCATCGCCGGCGCCTTTCCCTGCCCTGTCCGGGTCACGCTCGATTTCGCCCATGAGGACGCGCATCTGGCGCCGCTTTTCGCGCTTCGCCTGGTGCGCGGCGTCAAAAACGGCCCGAGCCCGGAATGGCTGCAGAAAAGACTGAATAGCGTCGGCTTGCGGCCGATCAACGCCCTTGTCGACATCACCAATTTCCTCACCCTCGATCGCGGTCGGCCGTTGCATGTC
>CAYRNB010000115.1:0-8276 GCA_964425315.1 uncultured Rhodoblastus sp. | reverse complement strand
CTAATGGTCTTGGGACTGTCGATGTGTTTCGCGCCCGCGAACGTGGCCGCCTATCTCTATACGCCGGTGGCCTTACGAGGAGCGGCTGTCGGCCTGTTGAACCTTTTGCGCAACGAGGGAGGCAGTGTCGGCACATCGCTGGCGCAGACCCTGCACGAAAGGCGCGATCAATTCCATACGCTGCGGCTCGGCGCGCATCTCGATCCCTTCAATCCGGCGGCGCAAACCTTCCTCCAGCAGGCTCATGCGCGATTCTTGCAGCAGACCGGCGATCCGGCCGGCGCGCAGCAGCTGGCATGGCAAGCGCTCGAGCATCTGCGCCAGCAGCAGGCGTCCGCGCTTTCCTATTTCGACGTCTTCTGGCTTTTGGCCGTGGTGACACTGGCGCTCACGCTGGTCGTGCTCGTGATGAAACGTTCGGTGGCCGAAAAAGGCGGCCACATCGGCGGCGAGTAACGCGTGAACCTGTCAAGTGACGGCACCATGCGGAGGCCGGAGAATGCCGTGGACAGCGCGCGACCTCATTCGCGCGGCCATTGGCGCGGATCGTCTTCGGCATGCAGATATTCGAGACCGAGCGGGCCGAGCGCCGTCGAATTTTTCGCCCAAACCGACCTAGAAGACGCCCGAAATAACGGTGTAGATCCGGTCCTCCGGGTGTCGATGCGGCATGAATTTCACACCGGATAGCGTTTTTACCCTGATCACCGCAATCGACCGCGCTGACGACGCGCCTGGCGCGGACCGCTCCCTGCTTCGGCACTTCGACCTCGGCCACATGCGCCATATAGCCCACAAAGACCAACTGAAGCGAGACGCCGTGACCGCTCCACTCGGCTAATGGCTTTCCCCATCCCGCTTTTTGGTCGGCGAGATCGAGGACGGCTTTGGCGCGCGGCGATTTGTCGAGCAGCGCCCGCGGATAGGCGACTGGGTCCTGCTTTGCCGCCGCCGCCAGCTAGGCCGCGGTCTTCTCGCCCTTCAAGGCCTCAAGGGCCACACGCGCGTTGAAAGCGGCGTCATGATTTCTGCGTTTCGACATTCCTGATCTCCTCATCCTCGGAGACTGGCAAACATCAGATCGTAGCTTCCGTCAGTGTCCAATTTTCGGGGAGCTCCTCAAAAATGGGCCTGACAGAAAACCTGGGCGATAGCGTAGGGGCCTGGGGATTGGAACTTGCCGTCTGCCGCCACGTTAACGATGTTGGCGGTAACGAAGAAATTCATTGTCGCGCAGGCGCCAGCCTGACGTCTCGGGGTTCGCATAATGTCATCTTCTGGCGGCAGGCGACTGCGATCCGCGTCCGGGACTTTGGCGCACGCCGTAGCCGAGGACAACCGGCTCGGCGAGCTTTGCATCAATACCATCCGCACCCTGTCGATGGATGCGGGCGAGGCGGATAATTCCGGCCATTCTGGCGCCCCGATGGCGCTCGCCCGGGTGATCTACACGCTGTGGCGGCGCTTTTTGCGCTTCGACCCGGACGACCCGATCTGGTCGAACCGCGACCGCTTCGTGCTGTCGAACAGCCACGCCTCGATGCTGCTCTACGCCATGCTGCACCTGACCGGGGTCAAGGCCGCTATCGACGAGGGCGTGCCGGCGCATGTCTTGAGCGTCGCGCTGTTCGAGCGCTTCGCCTGGCAAGGCAAGGCCGATTTCGTCGACAAGCTGCTGTCCGCCATGCGGCGCGAATTCGGCGGACATGCCGAGAAAACGCCAGGCAAATAATATCGGGGGTTTGAATAGAAAGATGAGAGGAGCAGCGGCACGATCGGACGCCTTGGTCCTATTTGGCGCGAGCGGCGATCTCGCCCACAAGAAAATCTTTCCCGCGCTCTATGCCATGTGCAGGCGCGGCGCGCTCGACGTTCCGGTCGTCGGGGTGGCCAAATCCGAATGGAGCGCCGACGATTTCAAGTCCCATGTGCGCGATTCGATCCGCGCGGTCGAAGGTTTCGATGAACGGGTCGCCGACCGGTTATCCGGCTTGCTGCACTATGTCGACGGCGATTATCGCGACCCAGCCACATTCAAGCAATTGCGCGCCGCCCTCGGCGACAAAAAGACGCCGCTGTACTATCTGGCCATTCCGCCCAGTATGTTTCCCGTGGTCGTCAAATGCCTGAAGGGCGCCGGCTGCGCGCGGGAGGCGCGGGTGGTGATCGAGAAGCCCTTCGGCCGAGACCTCGCCTCGGCAATGGCGCTCAATCGCACCCTGCACAACGTGTTCCCGGAAGACTCGATTTTCCGCATCGACCATTATCTCGGCAAGGAGCCGGTGCAGAACCTGCTTTATTTCCGCTTCGCCAATTCGTTCCTCGAGCCGATTTGGAACCGCCATTATGTGCACAGCGTGCGCATTACGTTGGCCGAACAATTCGGCCTAGCCGGCCGCGGCCATTTTTACGAAGAGGTCGGCGCCATTCGCGACGTCATCCAGAACCATCTGTTGCAAGTCGTGGCCATGCTGGCGATGGAATGTCCCATCGGCAGTGAAAGCGCCTATTTGCGCGACGAGAAGGTCAAGGTCTTCAACGCCATCCGGCCGCTGAGCAAATCCCAGTTGGTGCGCGGCCAGTTCGCCGGCTACCGTAACGAGCCCGGGGTCGCCCCCGATTCCAACGTAGAGACCTTCGCCGCGCTGCGCCTGCACATCGATTCCTGGCGGTGGCAGGGCGTGCCCTTCCTGGTGCGCGCTGGCAAGCGCCTCCCGGTCACCGCCACCGAAGTGGTGGTCGATCTGCATTTTCCGCCGCAGGTCGTGTTCAAGCAGGATAAACCGATCCACCCCAACTACTTCCGTTTTCGCCTCGGACCCAATGTCGAAATCGCCCTGGGCACGCGCGCCAAGGCGCCGGGCGAGGCCATGGCCGGCGAGCAGGTCGAGCTCAAGGTCCTGCAACAGAGCGCCGGCGAGATGCAAGCCTATGAGCGACTGATCGGCGACGCCATGAAAGGCGACCTCACATTGTTCTCCCGGCAGGACAGCGCCGAAGCCCAATGGCGAATCGTCGACCCGATCCTCGGCGGCGACACGCCGATCTATGAATATCAACCTGGCGCCTGGGGCCCGCCTCAAGCCGACGAGATCGCGCGCAAGCTGGGCGGCTGGCGCGACCCGGCGCCGGCGGAGACGGCCGACATCGCCCGGCAGAAGACGGAGGTCGGTGTCCCGTGAGAATCGATGTCGGCGACGACGAAGCAGTTGTGGCGCAGCGCGCCGCCGCGCTGATTGCGCAGACGATCAATGCCGCCGTCGCAGCCCGCGGACGCGCCTGCCTCGCCTTCAGCGGCGGTCGCTCGCCATGGCCGATGATGCGAGCGCTGGCGGACGCGGACGTGCGGTGGCGGCATGTTCATGTCTTCCAGACCGACGAGCGGGTGGCGCCGGTCGATGACCCGGCCCGCACCCTGCCGCAATTGCGCGACGCCTTTCTGTCGCATGTCCCAATACCGGCCGACCACGTGCATCCGATGCCGGTCGATGACAGCGACGTCGATGCCGCCGCACAACGCTACGCGACCATCCTCGAGCGGCTTGCCGGGACGCCGTGTGTGCTCGATCTCGTACATCTCGGTCTCGGTGACGATGGACATACCGCCTCGCTCATTCCCAGCGACGAGGCGCTTAACGTCAGCACCGCCGACGTCACGCTCAGCGGGCCTTACCAGGGCCATCGGCGCATGACCCTCACCTTCCCGTTGCTCAACCGCGCCAAGGCGGTTTTGTGGCTGGTGACCGGCCAGGGCAAAGCCGGCATACTCAGGCGTCTGTGGGACGGAGATTACGAAATTCCGGCGGGCCGGGTCAGGCGCGACCGCGCCGTGATTGTCACCGACCGGGCGGCAGCACAACGCATAACAAAAGATGTCGGCGAGAGCCATGGCCAAAAGCTGAAGGACGGACGCGGCAAAGGCCCCTACCGAATTCTCACAGTCGATGTCGGCGGCGCCCATGTGAAAGTGATGTCGAATGCGCAATTGGAAAAACGAGAATTTGAGTCTGGCCCCAAGCTGACCGCGAAGGTCATGGTGGCGAAAGTCAAGCGCATCACCGGCGACTGGACCTACGACGTCGTTTCCATCGGCTATCCCGGCCCGGCAGTACACGGTTATCCGCTCGCCGAGCCCGTCAATCTTGGCGACGGGTGGGTCGGCTTCGATTTCGAAGAAGCATTTGGCCTTCCGGTCAAACTCGTCAATGACGCCGTCATGCAAGCCCTCGGCAGCTATGAGGGCGGGCGCATGCTGTTTCTCGGCCTGGGGACCGGACTCGGCTCGGCCATGATCATCGACGGTATCGTCGAGCCGATGGAGATCGGCCATCTGCCATACAAAAACGGCAAAACGTTCGAGGATTACCTCGGCCGCAACGGCATGGAGCGGTTGGGCAAGAAAAAATGGCGCGCTGAGGTCGAGGCAGCCGTCAAACATCTTAAGGCGGCGCTGATGCCGGATTATATCGTGTTGGGCGGCGGCAACGTCAAAAAGCTGAAGACTTTGCCGCCAGACACGCGCGCGGGTGATAACGAGAACGCCTTTGCGGGCGGCTTCCAACTCTGGAACGATTCCGTCACGCGCTCATTCAGCGGCCGCGCGCCAAGTTTCTGCGCTGATCCAGAAATAAATCGCGGGTCCGGTCCAATCGCGTGAATGCTCCACCGCCTAAAGGCGGCGGCTTTGATTTGCGGCTAGAAGCCGGATTGGTCGACCCGTTGGGCCGACGAGTGCAAGTTCTGAAGCAATTCATGCCAGTGGCCATATGGCGAGGTTGCGCCATGAACGGACATCGGCGCGACAAAGAATGTCGGCGCATTCGTATGCTGCGAAGTGTTCATCCACCCAGTGGCAATCCAGCGCCGCTCGAATCCGTCGGTCTATTATTTCAAATTCCTTGAGTCAGTCTGGACTGGATTTTGTTTCGAAATTCAAAACTTAGTGACTGAGCGCATAAAACGGGTTGATTTTTGGATGCTCGGCCCCACCGGAGAACTCAACATGCAGAAACGCAAACTTGGCAATGGCGAGCTGGAAGTCTCCGCTCTCGCGCTCGGCTGCATGGGCTATGGCAAATCGCGTGAAATCGAAGATCGCGCCGAAATGATCACGCTCGTTCGTCAGGCCGTCGACCGAGGGGTCGATTTTTTCGACACCGCAGAAGTCTATGGCCCCTGGACCAACGAGGAGATGGTTGGCGAAGCGCTGGCGCCTGTGCGGGATCGGGTGAAGATCGCCACCAAATTCGGCTGGAACGTCGACCAGAGAACCGGCGACCATCTTGGCGGCGTCAACAGCCGCCCGGAACAGATCCGAAGCGCTGTTGAGGGCAGCCTGAGCCGACTCAAGATCGAGACGATCGATCTACTCTATCAGCATCGTGTTGATCCCAAAGTGCCGATGGAAGATGTCGCCGGCACAGTGAAAGAGTTGATACAGCAAGGAAAGGTCCGCTATTTCGGCCTGTCGGAAGCCGGCGCCAATTCAATTCGCCGCGCCCATGCCGTTCATCCTGTCACGGCGCTTCAGAGCGAATATTCTCTATGGACGCGCGAACCGGAAGCCGAAATCATTCCCACGCTCGAAGAACTCGGCATCGGCTTTGTGCCCTTCAGCCCCTTGGGCAGAGGATTCCTAACCGGCGCGATCGACGCTAAAACCTCGTTCAAGAGCAATGACATCCGCAGTCAGATGCCTCGCTTCGCGCCTGAAGCTCAGAAGGCCAACGAGGCACTGATCGATCTCCTGCGTCGCGTCGGCGCGCGGCATGGGGCGACGCCGGCGCAGGTCGCGCTGGCATGGCTGCTGGCTCGAAAGCCCTGGATAGTTCCTCTTTTCGGGACGCGAAAGCTTGAGCGGCTGGACGAGAACCTGGGCGCGATTCATGTCTCTTTCACAGACGAAGATTTGAACGAGATCGAGTCCGTCGCTGGCGGCATAAAGATCGAAGGCGATCGTTATCCGCCGAAGCATTTGAAACTAACCGGCCTTTGAACCGATCTGCATGTTTGGCGTGGGCGGCAGGGTGCGCGGGACTGCGGCGGCGACCCTGCGAAGGGCCGCTTTGAAGTGGTGAGCGAAATGCTTGCCAACTGTGACGTAAGGCTGCGTCGGATCAACATGAGCCGGCGCGGCCGAACTGGGAAGGGCGGCTTCCCGTCGCAACCCACCCCTGACCTTACGCGTCGGCCACGCCCACGCACAACCCTGACGATGGAGAATTAGGGCGGGGCTGCCTGCCCGTCGCCGACCATCGCATATTGCTGGCGGCAAAGCCCGGCGGAACCGTTGCCGGTGGAAAGGAGAAAGTCGATGACGTCCAGTCCGCACTTCCTTGAAAAGCTCGGCGTCCGCCTGCCGATCGTCCAGGCGCCGATGGCGGGCGTGTCTTCGCCGGCCATGGCGGCGGCGGTCGGCAACGCCGGCGCGCTCGGATCGATTGGCGTCGGCGCCTCCAACGCCGAAGCCGCCGGAGCGATGATCGCCGAAGTGAAGGCGCAGACCGCCGCGCCCTTCAATGTGAACCTGTTCGTCCACCGTCCGGCTGTCGCCGATCCCGCCCGCGAACTGGCGTGGATCGCGCGGTTTCGACCGCAATTCGAAGCCTTCGGGGCCGAACCGCCGGCGCGTCTTACCGAAATCTACCGCAGTTTGGTCGTCGATGACGCCATGATCGCCATGCTGCTGGAGACGCGTCCGCCAATTGTCAGCTTCCATTTCGGCCTGCCGGGAGAGGGGGCGATTCGCGCCTTGCGCGAGGCCGGCGCCGTTCTGCTTGCGACCGCCACCAGCCTCAAGGAAGCGCGGGCCGCCGAGTCGGCCGGGATCGACGCCGTCGTCGCTCAGGGTTATGAGGCCGGCGGGCACCGCGGGGTCTTTGATCCCGACGCCCCCGACGACCAATTGAGCGCCTCCGCGCTCACCCGCCTGCTGGCGCTAGAAACCCGGCTGCCGGTGATCGCCGCGGGCGGCGTCATGGACGGCGCCGGAATTGCGGCCATGCTCGATCTCGGCGCGGCGGCGGCCCAACTCGGGACCGCCTTCATCGCCTGCGACGAGAGTCTCGCCGACGCAGGATATCGGGCCGCCCTATTCAGCGATGCGGCGCATCACACCACGATGACCCGCGTGATTTCCGGCCGCCCGGCCCGAAGTCTCGCCAATCGCTTCACCGCTCTCGGCGACGAGTTGGCGCCCGAAGCGCCGCCCGCCTATCCGATCGCCTATGATCTTGGCAAGGCGCTTCATGCCGCCGGAAAGGCGCGCGGCGATTATGGGTTCGGCGCGCAATGGGCGGGCCAGGGCGCGCCCCTGGCACGGTCCATGCCGGCGGGAGACCTGGTCGCATGGCTCGCCGCCGAATTGGCGGCGGTGCGGCGATGAGGCGCCACCGCTCATGCGCGGCGGCTTCGCCATTCTCACCGACAAATCTCACGCCAGCAGCCTTGCAGGCGGAGCCTCAACGACCAATCTCGGCAACGGTTTCCTCGTCGGCCTCGCAACGACGGATCGCTTCGCGCTTCTCGTGGTCGCTCAGTTTCGGCCTGCGGCCAAGCCGGATGTCGCGCGCTATAGGGATCACTGCGGGGGCAAGCGTGAAATCAGCGCGGCCAATCGATCATCTGCCGCATTCGGGAAATCATCGCCATAGCCATGATGAAAAAAGTGTAAAATGCGGCCCGCGCGATCCCTGAGCCGACACAGCTCATGTTTCTTGTCGGCAGTCGCCCGTCTTGCCGCCCTTTCCCAAATCCCAGCCAGGTGATCCAAAGCGCGCCAAATGCTGATTTGTGTGGCGCCTTCGTACCGAACTTCTCGTTCGATAAATTCGTCAAGCCGATCCGCCATTTGGACGCCCAAAATGCTTAGCCGCCCCATTATTACGTGATTCGCCCGACTTTGCGCAGGTAAATTCCCGCTCGCTGCGACAGAAAGCTCCTTTGCATCCGGTCCATGCCAAACGACCGGCGCTGTGGCATAACAGGCTCAAGCTGAGGCTCAGCTCCAAGAGCCGATGCTGACGGGATGTTCGCCACGGATGCACTGGCGGGCGTTTTTTGTTTGCCGTCTGCCGAGGCGACCGCATTGGTCGAACCGATACGTGAATCTGTTTTTTGGATATAAATCAATTACGTAATTATCCGTCATTTCGCGAAGGCTCGACGTTGCCATAAGCTGACGTCGTTTCGACACTGACTGTCGTGTCACATTCGTTTTCGGTAGCATCCCTTTTCGATACGATTCATATTCTGATTACAAGGAATGCTCTAAGGGT
>CAYRNB010000114.1:5899-8293 GCA_964425315.1 uncultured Rhodoblastus sp. | reverse complement strand
AATGAAAAAGCCCGTTAGGGCAGGGCAAGCGCCTTGATCTAACGGGCATATTTTTGGTTGCGGGGACAGGAAACATCCGACAGTTGACTCTCCGCCCTGTTGCTTGCTGACGGAGAACCAGAACCGTCATTTAGCGCGCAACTGGGGCGCCACCCCATCTGTGCGGATAAGTTATTGATATAACGATTAAATCATGCGGCTTGCCGCGCTCCCGATCGGCGCCGGTCGGGACCCCATCCCGAATTAATTTTCCTTCCTGATCAGAGTGTTATGCCAACTCCCAGTGACGGCGACACGTTGGTGGATTTCCCGACGCGGGCGCGATCTGCTTCAAGACCGGCAAACGCGGAGGTTCCGCGTCTTTGCCGCGTTGACCGCGCGCGCGTGTCGCTCGTTGTTGCGACGCCCTGTTTTCATAGGTTCGATCGGAACGCGGGGCATTGACGGTTGTCACGGCCGGCAGGGCCTCGACCAAGCAGGCGTTCGCCTGCGGGCTAGAGCGCCAGCACGGCTTCAACGGGCGCGCAAGAGGCTCCCTGGGCCCTGGCTACCGGCGCGGACGTCAATTTTCCTGCGGAAATCTGGAGGCCGGCGCGCAGATTGGCGTCCTCGCTGAGGGCGCGCCGCCAACCTTTGTCCGCGATCGCGTGGATGAAGGGAAGGGTCGCGTTGTTGAGCGCGAAGGTCGAGGTGCGCGGAACCACGCCCGGCATGTTCGGCACGCAATAATGCACAATCCCCTCGGCGACATAGACCGGCTCCGAATGCGAGGTGGGGCGCGAACTTTCGCAGCAACCTCCCTGGTCGATGGCGACGTCCATGATCACCGCTCCCGCCTTCATCATCGAAAGCATGTCCCGGCTGATCAGGGTCGGCGTGCGCGCCCCCGGCACGAGCACCGCGCCGATCAGGAGATCGGCGCGCTTCACGATTTCGGCGACGGCGGTCTTGGTTGAAAAGACGGTGCGGACGGCGCCGCCGAATTTAGCGTCGAGCAAGCGAAGCGCTTCAGGATTGCGATCGGCGACAAGGACATTGGCGCCCATTCCCAGCGCGATCGCCGCCGCATGGCCGCCGACCACGCCCGCTCCCAGAACCACCACTTCCGCGGCCGGCACGCCGGGAACGCCGGCGAGCAGAACGCCGCGGCCGCCAGTCTGCTTTTCAAGGAAATGCGCGCCGATCTGCGGAGCTAGCCGACCGGCGACTTCGGACATGGGCGTCAAGAGCGGCAGCCCGCCGCTCGGCGATGTCACCGTTTCATAGGCGATGCAATGCGCGCCGGTGGCGATGAGGTCGCGGGTCAGTTCGGGGTCGGGCGCAAGATGCAGATAAGTGAAAAGCGTCTGATCCGGCCTGAGCTTTCTCCGCTCGACGCGGAGCGGTTCCTTCACCTTGACGATGAGATCCGCCTTTTCGAAGATCGAGTCGGGGCCATCGACAATCGATGCGCCCGCCGCCTGATAAGCGCTGTCGGCGAAGCCGGCGCCGAGCCCCGCGCCTTGCTCCACCAGGATTTTGTGCCCTCCCTGAACGAGTTCGGCCGCCGAGGACGGCGTGAGGCCCACGCGATATTCGTTGTCCTTGATTTCTTTCGGAACGCCGATCCGCATCTGTCGTCTCCCACCAGCCAAAGGGCGCGCCTTTGCAGCCGAAATTTCGAGGGCGCCCGGCGGATAATATGTGGGTGGTTGCGTTTGAACGGAAGGCGAGCCCGCGCTAGCTAAAGAGGGAAAAGCGCAAGCCCTTGATAAGGATCATCGCGAATTCCCGGCGACGCGCTAGCCTCCGGATGTGGAGCCAAACGCGGACCGAGACGTTTCCGATGCGCCGCCGGACGAGCAGGGTTCGGCGGAAGAGGCGCTTCTCGCCGTCATTGGCGAATTCGTGCGCGAGCTTCATCCCCAGCGCGCCAGACCGGGCGCCGTCGCTTTGTCCAGCCGGCTTGAGCAGGACCTTGGGATCGACAGCCTCGCCAGAACCGAACTGGTCCTGCGCATCGAGCGCGCTTTTCGCCTTCGCCTCCCAGTCGACGCCGTAACAGAAGCGGAAACGGTCGGCGATCTTTTTCGTTCGCTCGGCCGCTCTGCGGAAAAAGTCGCGCCGGGCGTCGCGGCGCCTTCGCCGCCGCGCGTTCTCCCGAGCGTCGTCGCTCCACAAGACGAGAAGACGTTGGTCGACGTTCTCGATTGGCATGCGGCGCGACATCCGGACAGGCCGCATCTCACACTCTTGCTGGATGACGAGACCGTTCTGGCCACGTTGACCTATGGCGAACTGGCGGCGTCGGCGAAGCGCGTAGCCGCCGGCCTGATCGAACGGGACATCGGCCCCGGCGACCGCGTCGCCATCATGCTGCCGACCGGCGTCGAATTTTTCAGCGTTTTTTTCGGC
>CAYRNB010000114.1:2213-5799 GCA_964425315.1 uncultured Rhodoblastus sp. | reverse complement strand
CGCGCGATGAAAGATCGACCGCCTTGATCCAATATACGTCGGGGAGCACCGGCGATCCGAAGGGCGTGGTCTTAAGCCACGCCAATCTTCTGGCCAATATCCACGCCATGGGCCGCGTCATGGAGGCGGGCTCCAGCGATATTTTCGTCAGCTGGCTGCCGCTCTATCACGATATGGGACTGATCGGCGCCTGGCTCGGATGCCTCTATTTCGCGGCGCGGCTCTATGTCATGTCGCCATTGAGCTTTCTGGCGCGGCCGGAGTGCTGGCTGTGGGCGATCCATCGCTATCGCGCCACCTTGTCGGCGGCGCCCAATTTCGGCTTCGAACTTTGTCTCGACAAGGTCGATGACTCTCGTCTCGCCGGGCTCGATCTTGGCTCTTTGCGCATGGTGGCGAACGGCGCCGAGCCGGTCAGCGCCGCGACGGTGCGGCGGTTCTGCGAGAAGTTTGCGCCCTATGGATTTCGGCCCGGCGCCATGGCGCCGGTCTATGGGTTGGCCGAAAACGCGGTCGGCCTCGCCTTTCCGCCTCCCGGGCGGGCGCCGATCATCGATCGCGTCGATCGCGAGGCGCTCGGCCGGCGGGGAACCGCCGCGCCGGCGAAGCCGGACGATCCTCATCCGCTGGAGATCGTCGCCTGCGGCCGGCCCTTGCCGGACCATGAAATTCGCGTGGTCGACGATTTCGGCCGCGAACTCGACGAAAGGCGGGAAGGCCACATCGAATTCCGCGGACCATCCGCGACTTCCGGCTATTTTCGCAATGAGGCGAAGACGCGCGGTCTTATGCGCGACGAATGGCTTGCAACCGGCGACGACGGCTATATGGCGGGCGGAGACATTCACATCACTGGCCGCGTCAAGGACATCATCATCCGCGCCGGCCAGCATATTTTCCCGCAGGAAATCGAGGAGGCCGTCGCGCGGATTCCCGGAATCCGCAAAGGTTGCGTCGCCGCTTTCGGCGTCGCGGATTCCGCCTCAGGCACGGAGCGCGTGGTCGTCCTCGCGGAGACACGCGAAACGGACCTTGCCGCGCGCGCCGCGCTGGAAGCCAGCGCCCAGCAGGTCGTCGCGTCGATCGCCGGCGCGCCGGCCGATGAGATCGTTCTCGCCCCGCCCCATGCGACGCCGAAAACGTCGAGCGGCAAGATCAGGCGGAGCGCGGCCAAGACGCTTTATCTCGGCGGTCGGATCGGCGCGGCGCCGCGCGCCCCGTGGCGGCAGATTCTGCGCCTGTCTTTTGCCGGCGTCGCGCCCACGGCCCGAAGAATCGTCCGGGGCGTGGGCGAAACGCTCTATGCGGTCTGGTGGTGGATCGTTGTCGCCAGCGCCTATCTCGCCGCTTGGCTGGCGGTCATGGCGCTGCCGCGCCTCGCCTGGCGATGGAGCGCCGTGCGCTTTATCGCGCGCAACGCGCTTCGCGCCCTTGCGGCGCCGGTCTCGGTTGCGGGGATCGAGCGCATCCCCTCCTCTCACGCCATGCTCGCCTTCAACCATTCGAGCTATTTGGATGTCGTCCTTCTCGCCGCGGTTCTGCCGGGAGAGCCGGCTTTCGTCGCCAAGAGGGAACTGGCGGATCAGTTCTTCGCCGGCCCGTTCACGCGCCGCCTGGCCGCTCTATTCGTGGAACGCGGCAAGTTCGGCGAGAGCCTTGCCGACTCGCAGGCCCTGATCGCCGCGGCCAGGCAGGGCCGCAACGCCGTGTTCTTTCCGGAAGGCACATTCACCCGCAGAGCGGCGCTTGCCGAGTTTCATCTCGGCGCCTTCAAGACGGCGGCGGAGGGGGGAATGAAGGTGTTCCCCGGAATTTTGCGCGGGACGCGGTCGATGTTGCGCGGCGAGCAATGGTTTCCTCGCCGGGCGGCGCTGAGCGTCGAAATCGAGGAGGCGATCGAACCGAAAGGCGCGGATTTCGCCGCAGTGGTGGAATTGCGCGACAAGACGCGCCAGGTCATCCTGGCGAAATGCGGCGAACCCGATCTAGGCGAACTCGTAAGAATTTCCTGACGGCGCCGCCCTTCTATCGGCGCTCGCGATTCGGACCGCTAGGCGTAACCGAGCCAGAGCGCCGCGAGCATGGCGACGCCGAGCGCCAGAATGATGACGCCGGCGACAAGGTGAAGCCGCCGCAGATTGCGCGCCCGCCATTCCTCAGCCTTCTCTACCGTGGTGAAACCGAAATGGGCGGCCGCGGTAATGGCGACCATCGGCGTCACGAATACGGCGTTATAGAGCGCCAGCCAGGCCATGGCGGCGGCGCGGGTTTCGGTCTTGGCCAGCAATCCGAGAATGACGATGTAAGGCCCGGACGTGCATGGCAGCAGGAAAAGGCTGACGACGAAGCCGACGAAAAAAGCTCCCGGCGTGGATGTGACGCCGCCGACGATTCGCTTGAGCGCCGGGCGCCAGCTCAATGGAACCTCCATGAGGAACCATTTGCCGTACCAGAGATAATCCTTCAGGTTGAAAAGGCCGATCAGGATCGCCAATACGGCCACCGCGACATAGAGACTTCGCGTCAATCCCGCCGCCGCCACCGCCGAATAGAGCCCGATTCCCATGAGGAAATAGGACAGGTAGACCGCCAGCGAAAAGGCGAGTCCGGCAAATAGCGCGCCGCGCTTTCCCCCGGCGCCCACGACCGCCGCGAGGAGGATGGTCAGAACCGCGAACGCGCATGGATTAATCGCATCGACCGCGGCGGCGGAGACAACGGCGCCGAAAGTCAGCAACGGCGCGCGCGGCACAGCGCCCGCGACGCGATCGAGGGGCGAGGGGCAATGGCGCGCAATGCAGGCCTGGATCGCCTGTTCGATTTCCGGCTGCATGTCCTCGGCATAGCCGCTGAACACGCGATCGCCCAGAAAGGCCGTCGGCACCCCTTCGATACGCATCTTATAGGCCGCGGCCATGCGTTCGAACAGCCGCGCATCGGCGGCGTCGAAATAGACCTCATAGTCGCGCAAACGCAATTCGGGATAGCGCCGCCGCATCGTGTCGAGAAATTCCCGCATCGCCGCGCAATGCGGGCAACCCCGGCCATAGAAAAAGACCAGATCGACCGGCTTGCCCCGGTCGGCCTTTGCTCCCGGCGGCCCGCCGAGAGCGAAGGCGGCGGCGATCAGGAGAAGCGCGGCGAAGAGTTGGCGCATGTGGCTTGTCATTCCAAAACGCGCTGGTTGTCGGGCCGGCCTGGCTCTCGGCAAGGGAGGAAAAGCTGCGGCGATTTCGCGATTTCGGCCCGGATTCGTCAAGCTTGTGGAAATTACCCCTTTTTTTGCCGCGCGCTTCTGGCCGCCGCTCTTTCTTCGCCGTCAATGTCGGCGGATGCGTCATCCCCGCGGGACTGGCGTTCTACGAGTTGGTCTAACTCGCACTCGTGGCGCATTCCGCGCTTTGGGCGACCGGGGCCGCGTGAGTCTTCGCCCCGATCAGGCGCCGTTTGTCGCTTTCATCGCGGGCGTCCTCGGCCGATGATCGGCGCCGACCTTTTGCACTTGAAGGACATTTCGAAGATTGGCTCTGACGCGGTCAGCCTCGGCGGCGCCGGCGCTTTCGACGGCGTCATTCTTGCAGGAATC
>CAYRNB010000114.1:0-2113 GCA_964425315.1 uncultured Rhodoblastus sp. | reverse complement strand
TATTTAACGTGAATCGGATTACGATCGCCAGGCAAGGGAGAGAGTTCTCCGTCATTCGGCCAAAAAGAGCGCGCAATGCGGAGTCGATTTCAGCCGCGCCTGATCTGTAGTCTTGGTCCTGAATGGATCCCGGGAGTTTGGCGGAGGAGCCGCATTGCCAATCGAAATCGCCGCAAGGCCCGCGTTCGCCGAACTCCCTTTCGAAATCGTTGAGCGCAAGGGTCTTGGCCATCCCGACACGATTTGCGACTGCCTAGCCGAGCGCTTCGGCATCGCCCTGTCGCGATATTATCTCGAACGTTTCGGCTTGGTGCTGCACCACAATGTCGACAAGGCGCTGCTGTCGGCTGGCCAAACCGAGCCGGCTTTTGGCGGCGGTCGCATAGTGCGGCCGATTGAGTTTGTCCTGGCGGGCCGCGCCACGCAGGAATTTCGTGGCGCGCGCGTTCCGGTCGAAGACATTGCCGAGGCGGCTGTCCGCGGCTGGCTGGGCGAAAACCTGCACGCTTTCGACGCCGAACGCGGCTTGCGCCTAAACTGCCTGACCAAGTCCGGCTCGCCCGATCTGGTCGAGCTTTTCTTGCGCCAGCGCGAAACCGGGACGCCGCTCGCCAACGACACATCGATCGGCGTCGGTTATGCCCCTTGCAGCGAGCTTGAGCGCGTCGTGCTCGCCGTCGAAAAACATCTCAACAGCGCCGCCTTCAAGAAGGCCCACCCGGAAACGGGGGAAGACATCAAGGTCATGGGCGTGCGCGAAGGACGCCGCATCGAACTTATCTTCTCCTGCGCCTTCATCGACCGGCATCTCGCTGGGCTCGACGATTATCGCCGTGCTCGGGAGGCGTTGGTTGAGGAGGCCGTGCAAAAGGCGCGGGGGCTGACGGAGTGCGAAATTTCGGCGCGGATCAACGCCGGCGACGACTTGGACCGCGGCTCGATCTATCTCACCGTTGGCGGGACCTCGGCAGAATGCGGTGACGACGGCGAGGTTGGCCGAGGCAATCGAGCGAGCGGACTGATCACGCCTTTCCGCCCCATGACTCTCGAAGCCATGGCGGGCAAGAATCCCATTACTCATGTCGGCAAGCTCTATAACGCCGCCGCCTTTCGCCTGGCGCGTCGGGTTGTCGAGGAGTTGCCGGAAGTCAGGGGCTGCGAATGTTATCTCGTCAGCGAGATCGGCAGGCCGATACAGGAGCCGCGCTTCGCCCGTCTGCTGGTCGGAACGACGGACGGCGGATTGGCTTCCGACCTTGCCGTCCGGCTACAAGAGATGGCGGCGGCGGAAATCTCCGGCGTCGGCGAACTTTGGCGCGAGTTTCTCGCCGACGCCCTTCCTTAGATGTTTGCAACAGCGCAAAAGTGGTTGACCCGATCGGCCCTGGCGACGTTTCTCGGCGAGATCCACGCCCCGAAGACAATTGCGACTGCGATGCGCCCCCCGGCCGGCCCGTCGCGGCCGGGTTTGCATCTGTTTGCCGAACCATCATCAAGGCCCATTTCGGCCGTATACGCGAGCGTAACCGCGGCCATACGCCGTTGACAGGCGAGTTCGACGATCGGCGCCATGACGGCGCAGCGGCTCTGCTTGCAGGCGGCAAGGAGCCGTTCTTCCTGGCCATTGCGCAAGCGCCGTGTGCGCTCCCGGCGCTTCGGCTTCTCCTTGACGGGAACGTCCTCGACCGGGTTGCGCAGGCCAGCCATATTCTCTTCCACGCGCGCAAATTCGAACACGGCGGAAAGCCGCTGCATTTCGTTGAGCACCGTCTTATCGGCGATCGGCGCCTCGTCATATTGGATCGTCAGGCGCCGGCCTTCCTTGATCCGAACCACGCGGCCGTTCTCGTCCCGACGCTTCCGCCGGACTCTTTCGGATCGGCGCGCCCTCAGCCAGGCGATGACGTCGGCGGCGGCGATGTCGCCGATGAACCGTTTGGCAAGAGCCGTCTTCCTGAGCTGCTCGATCTGGCTGCGCGCTTGCGATTGCCCTTTGAGGGTCGCGATGCCGATTTCCAGATAGCGGTCCAACACGGCGGCCAGCGTCGTTCGCGCTTCGGTCCGCCCGAGATCATGAATACTGACCAGGGCAGCCAGTTCACATCTTTCGCCT
>CAYRNB010000113.1:0-8394 GCA_964425315.1 uncultured Rhodoblastus sp. | reverse complement strand
CAGTTCTGCTCTTTTTCCGGCGAGACGCCGGCGAGCCAGTAAAAGCCGCGCTCGACCGGCGCGAATACCGGCGACAGAAAGGTGCGCTCGCCGTTGAAGACGCGCGCCATATAGAGGCCGAGCGGCCGCGTCGTCAGCGCGACAAGGCCGAGGATCAGGCCGATTTCCAGCCAGCCGTAGAGAGTCATGTTGGCTCCTCGCGGGATGTCAGAAGCGTTCGGGATTCAGCAGAGCAGCGATGAGATAGACGCCGAGGCCGATGACCACCGCGAGCCCGAGAAGTGGTTCAAACATGGTAGAACCTTTCAGGCGCGGACGAGCATTTTGGCGTAAAGCGTCATGGCGGCAATGAGGCCGAGGCCGAGCGCGAGGTAGACGAAATCCGACATGGGAGGCTCCTGATTGTCAGCTGGAGCGGAATCTGCCTCTTTGCGCGTAAAGTCTCCATGCCGAAAGCAGGGCCGGCGTATAAACAAGAAGTAAAGATCGCAGGGCCTTCCTGAAAAGCCTATAATATCAAGTCAGCTCGACTGCGCCGACACGCTGCGAAAGCGCCACAGGCCCAAAGTCAGAAAGACGGCGCCAATCGCCGCGACAGCGACAAAACGCGGCCAGACCAATTCGAATCCGGCGCCGCGATAAAGGATCGCCTGAGCGATGGCGACGAAATGGGTCGAGGGCGAGACCTGCATGATCGTGCGCAGCCAGGGCGGCATGCTTTCGAGCGGCGTATTGGCGCCAGATAATAGGTTGAGCGGCACGGCCACGAGAATATAGAGCAGGCCGAGTTGCGGCATGGTCCGAGCGACCGTGGCGAGGAATATTCCGACCGAAGTGGCGAAAAAAAGATAGAGCAGAGCGCCGCACATGAAGAGCGGAACCGAGCCCTCGATCGGGATGCGCAGCAGGCCCTGGACAACAAAAGTCAAGGACAAACCGACTGCGCTGGCGATGATCAGGCTGTTAGCCCAGATTTTCGCCACGGCTATTTCGAAGGGCGTCACCGGCATGACCAGGAGATGCTCAACCGTTCCGTGTTCGCGCTCCCGCACGACAGCGGCGCCGGCCAGGATGATCGCCAGCATGGTGGTCGAGCTGATCACGCCCATGACGCTGGTGAACCAGGCGGTGGTGATGTTGGGATTGAAGGCGATATGCACCGTCTGTCCGATCGGCTCGGGCGGCGGCTTGTCCTGGCGGCTCAGAAATTTGGCGATCTCGCCGAGCAGGATCTGCTGCGCATAGCCCGAGCCGATGCCGGCCTGCACCATGGCGGTGGCGTCGACGTTGAGTTGCAGCGTCGGCCGCCGTCCGGCGACGAGATCGCGCTGGAAATGCGGCGGAATGTCGAGGACAAATGTGTAGCGGCCGATATTCATGAGGTGGTCGACGTCTTTTTCCGCGACGTAAGCCGCGGGCTGAAAATAGGGCGGCAGGAATGCGCCCGCCAACCGCGCCGAAATTTGGGAATGGTCTTCGTCCACGACCGCGATGGTGGCGTTATGCAGTTCCTGCGCATTGCTCTGCGCCTGGGCGATGATCGCCAACGAAAAGGAATAGATAACCAGCCCGAGCAGCACCCAGTCGCGGAAAAAGCTGCGCAGCTCCTTGGTTCCGAGCCAGAAAATATTGGCGAGCGTCGGCGTCATTTATCCTGTCCGCGCAGGAGCGCCAGGCTGATCAGGATCAGCGCCGGCGCGAAAAGCGATAGCTGGAGAAGGTGACCGGTCAGATCGGCGAATCCCAAGCCCTTGGTGAAAGCGCCGACCGAAATCGGCAGATAATAGGTCATTGGGAAGAGTCGCCCGAGGATCGCGCCGAAGCCGGTGATCGAGGAAGCGGGCGCGCCTAGGCCGGAGAACATGATCGCCGGGAGGATGGTCAGGATGGCTGTGCCGAACAAAGCCGCGATCTGAGTGCGGGTAAAAGCGGAAATCACCATGCCGTAACCGGTCGAGGCGGCGGCATAGACGAGCGTGCCCAGCGCCAATACGGCGAAGTCGCCCTTGAGCGGCACTTTGAAAATGTAGATCGCCATCAGGAACATAATGAAAAAGTCGACGCAGGCCAGCCCGATATAGGGAATCTGCTTGCCGAGCAGGAATTCGAGCCGCGTCAAAGGTGTGACATAGAGATTGGCGATCGACCCCAGTTCCTTCTCCCGCACGATAGCGAGGGCCATCAGGATGGCCGGGATCAGCGCGAGCTGCAGAGCAATGGCCCCCGGAACCATGGCGTAGATCGAATCGAAATCCTGATTATATCGGAAGCGCGTCTCGATATTGACGGGCGGCGGGGCCGGCGGCGGCGGCAGGCCGTGGATCGCGGGATCGGCAAGGAATTGCCGATGCACGCCTTCAAGATAACCGTGAATGGTTTCGGCGCGGAACGGCATGGCGCCGTCTATCCACACCGACACTTCGGTATGACGGCCACGCTCGATGTCGCGGCCGAAACCCGGCGGAATTTCGATCGTAGCGCTCACCGAACCGCTTTTCAGGCGGCTGCGCAGATCCTTGGCGTCGCGCAGCGGCGGCTTTTCGATGAAATAGGCGGAGCCGCGCAATTCGCTCAAATAGGCTCGGCTCAAGTAGGAATGGTCGCGGTCGAGCGTCGCATAGGTGAGCGAATCGACATCCGTCGTGATGCCGAAGCCAAGCACCAGCAGCAGCAAGGCCGGGCCGAACAGCGCATAAGAGAGCCGGATCGGGTCGCGCGAAAGTTCGAGAATTTCCCGGATCATGCAGGCCAGCATGCGGCGCAGGCTGAAGGCCGGGTTCTTTTCTGGCGCGGCATAGGCCGGGGCGACTTCGGTTCCGCCTTCCGCCTCGCCCGCGGTCGCTGTGGCGGCGCCGGCCTCTTCGAGATAAGCGATGAAGGCCTCTTCCAGCGTCTCGGCCCCTTTCGCGCACGCCAGCGCCGCCGGCGGGTCGGTGGCGAGGATGCGACCCGAATCCATCAGCGAAATGCGGTCGCACCGCGCCGCCTCGTTCATGAAATGGGTGGAAATGAAAATTGTGACGCCCTGAGCGCGCGACAGTTCGACCAACAGCCGCCAGAATTCGTCACGGGCGATGGGATCGACTCCGGACGTCGGCTCGTCGAGGATGAGAAGCTCCGGCCCATGCACGAGCGCCACGGCTAGGGAAAGGCGCTGGCGAATGCCGAGCGGCAAATTGGCGGCGAGGACATCGCGGTAAGGTTCGAGGCCGAAGCGCGCGAGCAGATCGGCGATGCGGCTTTTCGCCTCGCGGCGCGGAATCTGGAACAATCGGGCGTGCAGATCCAGATTCTGCGCCACGCTCATTTCGGCATAAAGCGAAAAACCCTGCGACATGTAGCCGACGCGCCGGCGCGAAAGAAGACCAGCCTCCATGGTCTGGCCGAACAAGGCCGCGCTTCCCTCGCTCGGCGTCAGGAGCCCGGTCAGCATTTTCATTGTGGTGGTCTTGCCGCAGCCGTTGGAGCCGACGAAGCCGAAAATCTCGCCGCGACCAATATCGAGATCGACATGGTCGACGGCGGTGAAATCACCGAAACGACAGGTCAGGCCCCTGGCGGAGATAACCGGCGCGCCGCCTGTGTCGCTCCGCGGCGGAATTTCGAATTTTTCCGCGCCGCCGCGCAGAGACTCCGGCAAAAGGGCGACAAATGCCTCCTCGATTGTTTCCGCACCCGTCCGCGCCTTGATCTCCGCCGGCGCGCCCGTCGCCAGGACTTTGCCCGCATGCATGGCGATCAGGAAGTCGAAACGCTCCGCCTCCTCCATATAGGCGGTGGCGACGATCACGCTCATCGGATTTTCCGCCCCGGCGCGCCGGCGCATGCGCTCCACCAATTGCCAGAACTGGCGGCGCGACAAGGGATCGACGCCGGTTGTCGGCTCGTCGAGGATAAGGAGATCGGGGTCGTGGATCAGCGAGCAACACAGACCGAGCTTCTGCCGCATGCCGCCGGACAATTTATTCGCCGGCCGCGCCGCAAATGGCAAAAGGCCGGTGTCGCGCATCAGGCTTTCCATGCGCGCGGCGCCCTCTTCACGGCCCTGGCCGAACAGACGCGAGAAGAAGGCAATGTTTTCCGCGACAGTGAGGTCGGGGTAGAGGTTTTTGCCAAGGCCCTGCGGCATATAGGCGATACGTGGGCAGGCTTGATCCCGCCATCCGGAATCGTCCATGTCGCCGCCGAGAACCTCGACGCCGCCCTCCTGGAGCGCCTTGGCGCCTGCCAGCAGGCCGAGGAGAGTGGATTTTCCCACCCCATCCGGCCCTATCAGGCCCACCATGCGGCCGGCGGGAATAACGAGATTCACGCCGTCGAGCGCCGCAACGCGCCCGTAGCGGTGACGCACATGCAACAGACGAACGGCCGGCGTCGGCAAACTCATTTACGGGGGCCTTGTAGCGCCGGCGGCCAAGGTTTGGCGGCGTCAGTCTTGATGTAAGCAACGCCGGGGAGACCGCTGCGCACGGAATCGTCATGCGCCTTGGCCCGAGCCGGATCGATGCGCACCCGTACGCGGAACATCAGCTTGTCACGGTCGTTTTGGGTCTCCACCATTTTCGGGGTGAATTGCGCCTGGTCGGCAAGAAAGGACGCTTTCGCCGGAATCGGATGGTCGGGATAGGCGTCGAGCAGGATGCGCGCGTCAGAGCCGATCTTAACCTTGTCGGCTTTGAGCGTCGGCAGATAGACGTCCATGTAGACATAGGATGTGTCCAGCATGGTGAAAACCTTGCCGCCGGCGGGCAGAACCTCGCCGACATTGGCCAGGCGATATTCGATGCGCCCGTTGCGCGGCGCGACTAGCGTATTGTCGTTGATGTTGACACGGACAAGCTCCGCTTCGTGCTGCGCGGCCACGAGCGCCCTTTCCGCCTGGCTCACCCGCTGCTCGGCCGCGCGTTGCGCCGAATGGGCGGCGTCCAGTTGCTGCTTGCGCTGGTCGTAAAGCTGCTTCGTCGCCCAGCCGCTCTTTACCAACTTGTCTGTGCGGGCCATTTCCTGCTCGGCCAGCAGCGACGCGCTGCGCGTCGTCGCGACATTGGCGATCGCTTCGTCGACGGCTCTTCGCGCGAGTCCGATCTGGGCCTCGTACTTTTTCAGCGTCTGGGCCAGATCACGGGTGTCCATCACCGCCAGAACTTGCCCAGCCTTCACCTTGTCGCCTTCGTCGGCGCGCAATTCCGCGACGCGGCCGGCAAATTTCGTGGCGATGGTGATCGGATCGGCCTCAAGCCTGCCGTTGCCAAACACGATCCAAGCGGGCAGCGGCGGCGCGCGATGCGCCTGCCAGTATAGAAAGCCGAGGCCGCCGCCGACAACGGCTATGAGGATGGCAAGGCGCTTCGCAAACGCTCTTTTCCCCGCCGCCCGATGTTCGATAACCGCCGGCAAAGGCTTTAGGGCCAAAGGGCGGTCTGCGCCCGACTCCGCTGCGATAGTTGGGTTTGTTTGATCCGGAATCGGCGCGGACTCTTCGACATGCTTGCCCGCGTTCATCGCCTCGCCTCTCGACCTCCTGTGTCGCCTCTGAGGCCATACTATCGACGCGCATCGGTATGAGCATTGATCTAAAGCCGGGGTCGCGGCATGAACCGCGCCGGTCAACGAAGCCGTTTATTGAGGCGCAGACGGGCGCTTTTTGCCGTCGCATTATCCGCATAACGCGGCCGATTGCTTTTCGCCGCCGCCCACGACTTTTTCAAAGGGCTGACGACGCTATTGGAAACTGCCGAACTCCGCATGATTTCCGTCGCCGCCGCTCATTTTGTTCACCCCGGGCAATACATCGATAAAAATGGGGAAGCGTAATCTAAAGCAAATGCGCCGGTCTGATGGCTTCACTCAGATCGTCGAACTGACGCCCGGCCTGCGCACGGCGATCGAGGGCGCGATCGAGGCCCTTATCTCCCTGCTCGACGCGATCGACGGCGACGCCGATTTGGTGTTGGACGAGGTGACAGAAGCGGGAAACTCGTCGTAAGGCGCCGCATATCCGCCACGGTCACGGATCAGACTGAATTTAATTCGGCTTCACTCCCAGATGTCGACGAAAACTGAAACGCTCGCCACGGATGCACTGGCGGGCGTTATTGTTTATGCGGTCATCCCGCCAACGGAAATCGGCCACGCTGGCGCCATTGTTGCGCCGCTTCATCAATGATGCGAGTTGGCTGCCGCCCAACCTTGACGACACGCAGCTATCGATTCAGGGCTGACAGCGTGGCGGCCCGACAGCGGGGAGGGTGAACTATGGACTACGGAGTGCTCGCCGCAATTCTGACTATCAGCGTCGCGTGGATTTTAACGCATTAGGTGAGGACTGGCGCGGGATGGCTGAGGCGACGATCGGTCGCCAGCCAGTCAGTCAGCAAGCCAAATAAATGAAGGCCGGATGGCCTCCCGGCATGGATGCTGACGGAGCGCTCGCCGCGGATGCGCTGGCGGGCGTTTTTTTGCGCTGCGTCGACGCCGCCAGTCGCGGCGAGTTAAAGCCCGCATCGCCCAAGGGCCATGGCTTCCAATTTTCGGTTTCGGCCACAATTAACCGCATTATGATATTTCAATGTGACAATTTATCTGATTTTCGCTACGTCTTATGCGGGACCTGATGTCCCATGTAGGCTGAGCGGCGAACAACCAAATTTTTTGCGCGATCCCGCCGCCGCTTTGCCCAAGAGAAGGGGAGAGCGTCATGAGTGAAGTAAGTTTGCGAGGATTGAGCCTCGTCGCCTTGGCGGCGGGATTGGGAATTCTGGCGACGCCTGTGGTCGCCCAACAGGCGGCGCCGCAGACCGGCGCTTCAGCGCCGGCGACGACGGCGCAGCCCGCGGCGAGAAACGCCGACGACGACGAATGGGGCATGAACGAGCCCAAAGATCCGGCCTGGGCCAAAGATCCGGATGAGGCCAGAGAGAAAGCAATCGAGGCCAGAGAAAAAGCAATGGAGGCCAGAGAGAAAGCAATCGAGGCCAGAGAGGACGCAATGGAGGCCAAAGAGGACGCGGCGGAGGCGCCGCGTGCGGGGGCGCCCGCCGCACCCGCGATGGCGCCTGCGCCCGCGACGGCGCCTGCGCCCGCAGCGGCGCCTGCCTATCGCTATCCTTACGCCGGCGGCTATGGTTACCCTTATGGCGGCTATCGCGGCTATCCCTACGGCGGCTACGGACCATACGGCTATGGTTACGGCCCCTACGACGACTACTATGGCTACGGACGCGGCTACGGCCGGGGACACGGCCGTGTGCACGGCAACTTCAGCTTCGGCGGCAGCAGCGACCTGTCCGGCAGGGGCTGGGGCCGCGGATACGATCGGGACCGCTGGGATCGCGGCGGCTGGGGTCCGTGGGACCGCGGCGGCTGGTCGCCCTGGGACTGGTGACCGCGAAGGCGCAAGGGCGGCAGCCCCGGCGTCACTGGGTCTAAAGATCGCGACAATGAGAGGGTCGCCTCATTGGGTGGCCTTCTTTTTCGAGTGCCGCCGCATCGTTCACACACGCCCCATTCCCGGCGAACGGGAGCCGGAACTCGGAATCATTCCGATCTAACCGACCTCAATTTTCACCGGTTGAAAGGCGCCCGCCAGCGCATCCGTGGCTTGCGCTTTCGTTTTCCGGAACTTTCCAAAAAATTAACCGCCGACGCGCCGGCGCCAAGCGGAGTTCTAATAATTAACCATTTAATACACTCTTATTTTCAATTGTCGTAATTAACGGTTAATATGGCGGCGTTTCAGAACTCCCTACATTTCCTCGCAGCGTTTCATCCAAACTCGGTCGGTGACTTGAACTAGCGCCCGAACGGTTAATCCGAGCGGGCGTTTTTTTGTCTAAATCAGCGCCGCGATCTTTGTTTGCCGCTAGATAGGAGGTCCCACACCTCTCGGGCGTCCTCGTGGTGGCAATGAACGATTTCGAACGGCGGGGCGTGAACGATATGCGGCAAAGGCCCCCACCAGACTATTTTGCCTTGCTTGCTACAGGCGACAAATCCTTGGGATGCATGCCGACTCGCATCAATCTGCGGCCGTATGGAGTGATCAGGCGTTTGCGCCATTGGCCCCTCCCAAAACGCGGCGGGACAATTCGCAGAAATCGATGTCCGTCTCCAATGCGAAGGGTGAGGCCGCGACGATTGCAACCCGCGCGATTGCCCGAAGCCCGACGATTGCCTTCAAATCGCAGCCTCCGACTAAACATACCAGCCTGTTAAATGACCGTCACATCAACAAGCTGTTAGCGCGACCTTGCCTTTCTCCGGGAGAATTCAGGAACGGCGCGCGATAGCCCCGCCAGTCCGGCACGACCGCATAATCCCGGGCCCCACAGCCCGAACATCGGAACCGCCGCGCCCTGGCGATCCGCGGGAACGGTGTTTCGTCCGGCAGGCCGA
>CAYRNB010000112.1:0-8455 GCA_964425315.1 uncultured Rhodoblastus sp. | reverse complement strand
GACGCGAAGAGCAGAAGGCGTCGGAGACGCAGGAAGGCGCGTGGCGAACCAGCAGGCTCGCCTGCAGCGCGCAGGCGAGGCGGCCGGCGAAGGCGCGGGCGGAAGCCTCATCCTCCGCCATTTTGGGCAGATCGGCCTTCAGTTCGTCGATATGGCGGGCGAGCGCCCCGTTTCCGCCGCGCGCCGCCTCGACTTCGGCGAAAAAAGCCTCCGCCGTTTCGGGCGCGCGCCTTAGGGCGCGCAACATGTCGAGGCATTGGACATTGCCGCTGCCCTCCCAGATGGCGTTGACCGGCGCCTCGCGATAAAGCCGCGGCATGGGCGAATCCTCCATGAAGCCGGAGCCGCCGATGCATTCCATCGCCTCGGCGGCATGGGCCGCGACCCTTTTGCAAATCCAATATTTGCCGAGCGGAATGGCGATGCGGGCGAAAAGCTCCTGCTGTTTGTCGGCGCTGCGGTCGAGCGCCCCTGCGACGCGCAGGGCGAAAGCCAGCGCCGCCTCGGATTCGAGCGCGAGATCGGCGAGCACGTTCTGCATCAGCGGCTGATCGACAAGAGACGCGCCAAAAGCCTTGCGCTGGCGGCAATGGTCGATGGCCTGGGCGGTCGCCATGCGCAGCCCTCCCGCCGAGCCGACCATGCAGTCGAAACGCGTCATGGCGACCATTTCGAGAATGGTGGCGACGCCGCGCCCTTCCTCGCCGATGCGCCAGGCCAGGGCGCCGCGCAGTTCCGCTTCGGCGGTGGCGTTGGAGGCGTTGCCCATTTTCTTTTTCAGGCGGATGAACTGCAGCGGATTCTTCGTTCCGTCCGGGCGCCAGCGCGGCAGAAGGAAACAGGCGAGGCCGCCGGGCGCCTGGGCGAGAACGAGAAAGGCGTCCGACATGGGGGCGGAGACGAAATATTTATGTCCCACCAGTTGGTAAACCGGGTCGGCGCCGCCGAGGGGAATGGCGCGCGTGGTGTTGGCGCGCACGTCCGAGCCGCCCTGCTTTTCGGTCATGGCCATGCCGATGGTCGCGCCTCGCTTTTCGGCGACAGGCAGGTCGCGCGGGTCATAGGCGCAGGCGTGAATTTTCGGCAGCCATTGCGCCGCCAGCGCATTCGAGCGCGCCAGAACCGGGGCCGCCGCGAACGTCATCGTAACCGGGCATAAATGCCCGGCTTCGGCCTGGGTCTGCATGTAGAAGCGCGCAGCGCGGGCGACATGAGCGCTGGCGACAAGAGCGCCGGCGACTTGGCCGCCGGAATTTGGCGCTGTCCAGGGAGAGGCGGCAAGGCCCGCTTCGACCGAAGCCTGCATGAGCGCGTGATAGGCGGGGTGGAACCGGACGAAATCGGCGCGTCGTCCATAGCGGTCATGGGTTTCGAGTTCCGGCGGGTTCTTGTTGGCCAGCGCCCCGAGTTCGAGAAAAGCGGCGGCGCCCACGCGCGCGCCAAAACCTTCGAGTTCCGAAAAGGCCGCGCCCGCGCCTTCGCGCTCGACCGCCTCCTTCAGCGCCGCGTCGCTTGCGAAAAGATTGAAATCGGCCAGCTCGCGCGGCTGGTTGAGGACCTCATGGGTCGTCGCGGCATAGGGGTCGGCGGCGGACGATTGCGGGAAACGGGGATCGGACATAAATCTCTCCCAAAATCCTGCCGCCCGGAGCTCCCGGCGGCGTAAATCAACGCCAGAACCAGCGCAGGCTGGCGATCAGCGCGACGGCCAGGCCGATCGCCAGAGCGGCGGCGGCGCCGCCATACATCAAGTTGCGGTTCTTCGCGGCAAAGCCGAAGGTCGAGGGGGCGAGATAGAGCAGCAGGGCGACCAGAGCCAGCACCTGCATCAGCGTTTCCATATTGGCGTTCGCCAGTCTTTGCATGGGCTTCGCGCGCCTCCCTTGCTTTAAGATAGGATCAGGGCGCGTTTTCCACCACAAGGCGCGGCGGCGCGACGGATCGGCAACCTTTTGTCTTTATCGTCCCGCGCCGGCGCGGGCCTTCGGCGTAGCGCTTCGGGAATAAAACCATGGCCTTTCACGTTGTTCCGATCGCGGGCGATCCCCATGTGGGAGCGCCGCCGGCGAAGCTTTGGCCGTTTATCTGGCATTTCGTGCGCCAGATCAAAGGCCTGCTCGCCGTCCTGCTCTTCCTCGAAGCCTGCGTCGCGGCAGGCGCGACCATGGTCCCGGTGATGATCGGCTGGCTGGTCAACGACATCAACGCCTCCGCCGCGACGCGCGACGTCCTGACCCACCCCTGGCTGTGGCGGACGGCGGCGCCGATCCTGATCGGCTGGGGCCTGTGCATGGTGGTCATGTGGCACATTTACGACCATCAATATACGGCGCGTTTCAACAATCTGATCCGCTATCAGCTCAACCGCTACACGCTCGGCCATAGCATGGCCTATTTCACCCATGATTTCGCCGGCCGCTTGGCCAACAAGGTGTTGGACGGCGGCGCTTCGCTGCGCGACCCCCTGCGCAGCGTGCTCTCCGCCATCTGGTATTGCGGCTTTTTCGCCATCGCCTCCGTCGCGACCATGATGCATTTCGACGTCTGGCTGGCGGCGCCGACGCTGGTGTGGCTGGCCGGATTCATCGGCTCTCTGGTCTATTTCGTGCCGCGCGTGCGCGTGCTGCAGCTCCAGCATTCGCGCGAGCACACGGAGCTCGTCGGCCACGTCAACGACGTTTTCGCCAATATCGGCCTGGTCAAGCTGTTCGGGCGCGAGCGCGAGGAAACCGCAGCCAATCTCGCCGAACTCCACACCCATAGCGCCAGTTTCGACGCCGCCCTGCACAAGATCTGGCAAATGGGAGCGATACACACTCTGCTCAATGTCGCGCTGCTCCTGAGCGCGCCGGTCGTGGCCCTGGAGCAATGGCAGATGGGGCGCGTGACTTCGGGTGTCGTGGTCATGATCGTGCCCATGGCCTGGCAGATGGTCAATATGTCGGGCTGGATCCGAAATGAGGTGACCACCGTCTTCGAGACCCTGGCGCGAGTCGAGGAATGTATGGAGACCATCGCCCAGCCCTATTCGGTGGTGGATGCGGAAGGGGCGGGCGAACTGAAGGTCGCGCGCGGCGCCGGCGAGATCAAGTTCGCTCGTATCGGCTTCCATTACGGCCGCCAACCGGAGGCGGAGGGGGACGGCGTCATCGAGAATCTGAGCCTGACCATTCCCGCCGGCCAGAAAGTCGGCCTGATCGGCCGCAGCGGCGCGGGCAAGAGCACATTGGTCAGCCTGCTCCTGCGCTTCTATGATCTCGAAAGGGGCAAGATTCTCATCGACGGTCAGGACATTTCGCGTGTCACGCAGCAGAGCCTGCGCCGCCACATCGCCGTGGTGACCCAGGACAATACTTTGCTGCACCGGACCATCGCCGAAAACATCCGCTACGGCCGACCGGAGGCGACCGACGCCGAGGTGATCGAGGCGGCGCGGCGCGCCCACGCCCATGATTTCATCGTCGGCCTCAAGGACGGGGAGGGGCGCGGCGGCTATCACTCCCAGGTCGGCGAAAGGGGCGTGAAATTGTCCGGCGGCCAGCGCCAGCGCATCGCCATCGCCCGGGTGATCCTGGAGGACGCCCCGATCCTGGTGCTGGACGAGGCGACAAGCGCGCTCGACAGCGAGGTGGAGGCGGCGATTCAGGAGGAAATGACGCAGTTGATGGAGGGGCGCACGACGCTCGCCATCGCCCATCGGCTCTCCACCATCGCCCACCTCGACCGGCTGATCGTGCTTGACCGCGGCCGCGTGGTCGAGGACGGCAGCCATGCGGAATTATTGGCGAAGGACGGGCTTTACGCCCAATTGTGGCGGCGCCAGAGCGGCGGCTTTCTTGGCGCTTGACGGGCGGCGGGCAATCTTGCCAAGCGCGCCGGCCCTTGGCATAAGGGGCGCCGCGCGGGTGTAGCTCAATGGTAGAGCAGCAGCCTTCCAAGCTGAATACGAGGGTTCGATTCCCTTCACCCGCTCCAATTCGCCGCAGGAATTGGATTTCAGCAAGGCGCAGACGGCTCAGCGCCGGCGCTGGCGGCCCTCAATAGGCGTTCTTATAGGCTTTGCGCGAAAAAAGCGTCAGCGCCAGAATGCGCAGGTCGAGCCAGAACGACCAATTGTCGATGTAATAGAGGTCGTGCTCGATGCGCCCGCGCAGCTGCTCCTCGTTCTCGATCGCGCCCCGATAGCCGTGCACCTGCGCCCAGCCGGTTATGCCGGGCTTGACATTATGCCGGCGGGCCGAAAGCGCGATGGTGCGGCCGAACATGTGGTCGTGCGCCATTACATGCGGGCGGGGGCCGACCAGGGACATCTGGCCCATCACGACGTTGATGAGTTGCGGCAGCTCGTCGATATTGGTGCGACGGATGAAGCCGCCGACGCGCGTCACGCGCGCATCTCCCCGGGTTGCCTGGCGCAGGCCGGCGTGATCCTCCATCAGTCTCATCGAGCGGAATTTCAAGATGTGGAACGGCTCCTGATTGAACCCGTAGCGTCTTTGCCAGAAAAACACCGGCCCCTTGCTGTCGAGTTTGATCGCCATGGCGACGATCAGCAGCAGCGGCGAGATCAAAATGAGCCCGCAGCCGGCGGCCACGACGTCGAATACGCGCTTCATCAGGACTTCAAAAGTGTTGAGTGGCCGACGCACCAGGCGCAGGCTGGAAATGGGACCGACTTTCGAGATCGAGGCGTCGACAAAACGGTCGAGGACGCGCTCCGGCCCGAGATGAATCGAGGCCGGCACGCGCATAAAGGCGTCGACGCAGGCGTCGATCTCGCGGACGTCGTGCCAGGGCAGAAGAATGAACACGTCGTCGGGCCGGAAAATACGCGCCGAGGCGACCGCCAGCCGCAGGTCATCCTCGATCGTATCGCTCCCACGCAAAACCGAGGCGCCGACGACGTCCATCCCCAAGGACCAGGGATGATAGCGCTCGGAAAACTGGGCGAGATCGGCCTCGTGGCCGACGAGAAGGACCCGCCGCGAGAAAATCGCTCCCGAAAGCAGAGCCTTGTGCGCGAGTTTAATCGTCAGGCTGCGCAGGCGGATGAGAGTGAGCGCGCCGCCGAAAAAGAACAGAATCGTCGCGCCGCGCGACATGTCGAGACCGCTCTTGGTGAAGAAGGCGTATGCCGAGGCGCCGAGAAAAGCGAGGAGCCAATGTTCGAGAAGCGGCTGAACATAGTGAACATCGGTCAGGACGTGATGGAAGCGATAAGCGCCGCGAAGAAGGTTCGGCGTGATATACAAGACGACGATTAACAGGGCGAGATCGACGGCGCCGCTCATCGGGGCGTTATAGCTGTGGGCGAGCTGGTTATAGAGTTTCGTCACCAGAACGGCGACGACGACGATGGAAAGTGCGTCGAGCAGGGCGGCGGCGACGGTAAAGCCGGCGCGCATGAAATCGCTGTTCGGGCGTCGCGGGCCGTCGAAGAGTCCCGATCCCAAAGGCGCGGTTCGATGTTGCGACAAACGAGCGGCGACCGCGCGCGCGTGAGCGCGTGAGTGAGACATTCGGCGTTCCAATTTGAACCTATTGCGTTCCTGATTGACCATGTCGGATCCTTGCGTTCTTGAAGTAGCAAGACGCGCTCCACTTGGTCGTCCGGGCGAATACAGAATAAGGAGGCGGGAGTGGCCGCCGTCCTATTCGATTAACTTTAATTCAAATTAATCATAGCCTCAGGAAGCGCTATCGCGGGAGAAGCGGATCGGGTAAAGAATTTCCAATAAACGCATGAAGTTGCGTCCATCGGCGATCATCTTCGACAAAGACCACAAGGAAAAAAGAAATCGTCCGATCTTCGCCGAGGGCAGCCTCGTCGAAGCGGTGACGCGTCCTCCGCCAAAGGATCATCGGCAATGGCCGAGGCAGGCACAGTGGATATCGAAAGCGAATTCGATATTGAAATCGCGCGCGATATAGACGCCATAGAAGGCGACTGGGAGCGGCTGGAAAAGAACGGCCTGCTCACGCCTTTTCAGACGCGGTCCTGGCTAGGGCCTTTCTATCGCGAATTGGCTCCGCGCCTAAATACGAAGCCCCTTTTCGTTGTTGTCCGCGAAAAGCGGACCGGCGCTCCGGCGATGCTTCTGCCTCTTTGCGCGCGCAAGTATTGGGGCGTCACCGTCATCCAGTTCGCCGATCTTGGCGTCAGCGATTACAATGCGCCCATTCTCGCCAAAAACTTCGACCCTTCTCCGTCGCAATGGCGGCGATTGTGGCTCCGGATCCTCGCCAGTTTCCGATTCGGTTCGATCTTGCGGCTGAAGAACATGCCGCGTCTGATTGGCGGCCGCGCTAATCCGATGGCGCTGGATGACAATTTCTCAAAGCGCATGGAAATCGCCTCGTGGGGATTCAAACTACCGGCAAGCGCGACCGAATATAGAACGCGTGTTCTTCAGTCGAGCTTCGCCAAGGAGCTGGCGAAAAAATCACGGCGCGTCGCCAAACGCGGCAAAGCGGAATTTGTCATCGCACAGACGCCGGACGGACGGCGCGCGGCCTTCGATCTATTGGCGCGGCAAAGGCAGGCGCGCTGCGACGAGATGGGGCGAAAAAACATTCTCGCCCAAGACGCCTATCGGCGCTTCTACGAAGCGGCGGCGGTGGAGTCGAGCGACGGCCTTGCGACCCTCGCCCAGTTGAAAGTCGGCGGCGAGAATGTCGGCGCCATGCTGGCGCTCAACCACGACAACGCCTTTCACGTTTTGATGTCCACTTTCGAGGGCGGCGAATGGAAAAGCTGCTCTCTCGGCAACGTGCTGATCCTCGCCTCTATCGAACATTGCATAGCCAACGGCGTCGGGTTTTTCGATCTGACCCTGGGCAATGAAGGCTACAAGGAAAATTTCGGCGCGACGCCTTCGCCACTTTATTCCGCTGTGCAGCCGTTGACGCTGCTCGGCGTGCCGGTCGCCTCGGCTTTGGCCTTCGCCATCTTCGTCAAGACCGCGTTCGAGCGACGGATCGAACGCATTAAGCTTAAGAAGCCGTCTCGGCTTCACGCCGGATAGATCTTCGACTTATTCTGCGCCGCTTCCCTGGGCGAAACAGGCGGCGCCGAGCGATGCAAGGAATGCCCCGATGAATGCCAAGTCCAACGCAGTAGAGTCGACAAAGATAGACGAGACCGGCCTCATCTCGACGGAAGTCGTTATCGTCGGCGGCGGCTTCGCCGGATGCATGGCTGCGATTGCTTTGGGCCGCCTCGACCGCAAAGTGACTCTGATCGAAACCAATTCGTCCATTCCCGACCTGTTCCGCGCCGAGAAACTGGCGGGAGACCAGTTGACGCTGCTGCAGGAATTAGGCGTTCTCGAAGCCTTCAAGGCCGCTTCGACGACGGTGAGCGAATTCGTCAATATCCGTGGCCGGCGTGTCGTCGATATCCGCGAGGACGTGCAACTGAACATGCTTTATCGCGACATGATCGAGGCGTTACGATCCCAGATTCCGTCGAGCGTCAATTTCAGGATCGGCCGTGTCGTGGACATTGAAACGAGCGACGACCGGCAGCGCGTGACATTGGGCGACGGCGACGTCATCGAAGCGCGCCTTGTGGTTCTCGCGACGGGACATGGCGAGGCGCTGCGGCGCAAGCTCGGATTCAAGCGGGTCGTCGCGCATTCACAGCCGACGACAAGCGTCGGATTCACCCTGACGCCGCCCGGCGCCGGTTTCAGCTTCAAAGCCTTGACCGCCTATGGAGAACGCCAGGGCGACCATGTCGACTATATTTCGATTTTCCCGATCGGGGAGAACATGCGCGCCAATCTCTTCATGTTCACCGACATTCGCGATCCGCGCGTCAAGGCGATCGAGAAGGGGGGAATGGCGGCTCTCATCGAGCTTGTGCCCGGTTTGCGGCCGTGGATTTTCAATTGCGGATGGGAGGGGGACGTTGCGACATTTCCTGTAGAGATCTGCAAATATGAAAATGTCCTCCGTTCGGGCATCGTGGTGATCGGCGACGCCTTTCGGACATCTTGCCCGGCGGTTGGAACCGGCCTCAGCTGCGCCATGGTCGATGTCGTGTGTCTACGTGATCTGGCTGCGCAATGGTTCGCGACGCCAGGCATGGACGTCGACAAGATCGCTCAATTCTATAATGCGCCGCGCAAAAGAGAGCGCGACTTCAGCACCCATGCCCTGGCCTTCAAGCGCCGCAAGGCTGTGATGGATTCGTCGCGCGTCGGCGAGTTGCGGCAGACGGCCTATTATTTCGCGCGCGGCCTGCGCGACAGGCTGCGCAGGTTTGGGTCGTAATGGGCGAGAGCGTCGAGCCTTTCAATTTCGCGTTCCTGCGCGGCGGTCTATTCGACCGGCTGCGCCAGCAGAGGGCGGCGATCGCCTCCGTCGTCGCCATGAGCATCAAGGGGACCGGAGCGCTGCTGTCGCTCGGTGTGTTTACGCTGGCGGCGCGCGCCATGTCCCCCGACCAATT
>CAYRNB010000111.1:7353-8469 GCA_964425315.1 uncultured Rhodoblastus sp. | reverse complement strand
TTGTCGCCTGTTCCAGCACGGATTCCGCCAGGGCGTATTCGCCGCGATCCATATGCAGCCGGATTCTCAGGCTGAAAATCTCGGGGAGCGTTCCGATTTGTGTCTGGCGCTGCGCGAGAAGTTCAAGGGCTTCGTCCGACCGCCCCAACTTCGCCAGACTGTCGGCGAGCGGCGGATATAGAGACCAATTGGATGGATCGATCTCAAGCGCTTTTCGGCGAAGGACGATCGCCTGCTCCGGATCATTGATCTGTTGCGCGAATCTTGCGAGCGCCGAGATCGCCTGGATGTTGTTCGGATGCTGGGCGATAATCGCCTCCAGCGCGACGAAGGCCTCCGCCGTGCGGCCGAGATCGAAATCTTCTATTGCGGTTTCGATAAATGCGGCGGGCGCTCCGGGATTCAGTCCCGCGGCGCGGGCGAAAGCGTCGCGGGCCGCGACATGGTCTCCTCGGGCGCGCGCGTTAAATCCGGCGCGCATGTGACAGGCGGCGTCATTAGGGTTGCGCGACAGAGCGTCGTTCAGAACCCGCTCGGCTTCCGCGGGCATTCCAGCACCGAGCAATTCTCCCGAATAATCGCTGGCCACCTGCGTTGTCGCATTGGGCGCGGACGCGGCTCTACGATAATATTCCAGCAGGCCGGCGATGTTTCCCCGCCGTCGCGCCGCCTGCGCTCGGCCGATCAGAGCGGCAATGTCATATTCATCCTTCGTCAAAAGCGCGTCGTAGAGCGCTTCAGCTTCCTCTGTCCGCCACTGTTTGAGATATTCGCCGGCGAGCGCCAATGTCGCGTCGCGATGAGATGGCGAGAGCGCATGCGCTTTTTCGAGAAGGGCGAGTATTTCGCCAGCTGGGGCTCGATGACGACGAACGTTGGCCAAAGCAAGCAAAGCCTCGATCGAATCCGGCGCCTTTTCGATCAGCGCCGTCAGAGCCGCCTCGGCCTCGTCGCGCCGGCCTAATTCGCGCAATTCGGTTGCGAAGTCTCGGAGTATCCCGACGTCGTTCGGGTTGCGCTCGGCGGCGGCTTGAAAGCATTCGAGCGCGCGTTTACGGTCGCCGCGTTTCCTCGCCAGGAGCCCCAGGCCGCGCCAGCCGCAGGCGAGGTCCGGAC
>CAYRNB010000111.1:0-7253 GCA_964425315.1 uncultured Rhodoblastus sp. | reverse complement strand
GGTCCGGACTCTGGTCGATCACGCCTCGAAGAATGGCCTCGGCCTCCTCGAGCCTGCCGAGTTCGCGCAGTTCTGCGCCAATTTCGCACCAAATCCACGGCTTGTCTGGCGCGAGCGCCGCCGCAACGCGATAATGCTCAAGGGCGGAATTGCGGTCGCCGCGCTTGCGGGCCTCCAGGGCGATAGCCGTTGCTTGCGCAAAATCCTTGACGACGTCCTTCATTTGATCGGCGCCATGCTGAATACGGCGCCCGCCGCCAATTAACGGTCGAAGGCGGGAGGCGCTTCGCAAAAAATTTTCTAAACATCACAATCTTGTAAGGATCACCGCCAAATTCCGTCACCGACCTGGCATGGGCAAACCTCCAGGCGGCGAAAGAATGTGAGCAAGAGAACGCCCCCGCCGGCGTACGCCAGACGCGAGCTTCCTTGGCCAGGAGTTTAGCCGGTCTGGGCATTTTTTTGCAAGCGCACGCCCCGGAGGCATTCTTCGGCGAGGCCGAAGCCGCCGACCGTCAAACCTGCTTGACAGCCGGCATTTAGATGAAATGATGCGAATATTATAATTATTTCGCATAGGGGCGAATTCATCGCGCCAGACCCGGATAATCCCGCGGACTTCCAAGGCTCGCCAGCGGTGACGAACGGCGTGGCTGTTTGCGCCGGCGGCGCGGTCAAGGATGCGCAGCTTCCGCAGGCCGCCAAAAGCGACCGAACGAAAAGAAAATATTCGACCGCAGCGGCTTCAAACTCTGTCGCAGCGGCAAAACGGAGGAGTTCATGTCGGCGCCGACGCAATCCATCGCCTTTCCCGACAATCCGACGCGGTCGATCAACTGGCGTCCCTATCTCATCGGCGCCGGCATCGGCGTTCTGAGCTGGGCGGCCTTCGCCATCGCCGACGAGCCGCTCGGCATCACCACCGCTCTGTCGCGTTCTGCAGCGCCGGTCGCGGCCCTGATTTTCGGTTCGGGCGTCGTCGCGCATAATCCTTATTGGGCGCCCATGCCCTTCGCCTGGGATTACGGCGTGCTGTTTCTGGTCGGGGTGCTCGCCGGCGCCTTCGTCTCGTCGGCGGCGGCGAAAAGGTTCCGCGTCGAAATCCTGCCCGCTTTCTGGCGCCAGCGCTTCGGCGGCTCGGCGGCGAAACGGCTGTTGGGCGCCTTTGTCGGCGGCGCGGCGATGATGTTCGGCGCGCGCATGGCGGGCGGCTGCGCCAGCGGCCATGGCATTTCCGGCACTTTGCAGCTCGCCCTGTCGAGCTGGGTCTTCATCATCGTTATTTTCGCCAGCGGGCTTATCGCCTCGCGCCTGATCTTCGGACCCGCGCGCAAGGGAGGCCGCGCATGAGCCTGATCCTTCCCCTGGCGATGGGCTTCGCTTTCGGCTTCCTGCTCGACCGCGCCCACGTGACCGACTCCAATGTCATCGAGGGACAATTCCGTCTCACCGACTTCACCATGCTCAAGGTCATGCTGCCGGCGATCATCGTCGGCGGCCTGGGCGTGCTGGCGCTGACCCATTTGGGCGCGACGCATTATTTCATCAAGCCAGCCAATCTGCTCGGCGTCATTCTCGGCGCGGCGATTTTCGGCGTGGCGCTGATCCTTTACGGCTATTGTCCCGGCACGGGGCTGGCGGCTGTCGGCACGGGCAGCGTTCACGCCTTTGTCGGCGTCATCGGCATGATCGCGGGCGCCATGCTCTACGCCTTCAGCTACGCTTGGATAAAGGCGCATATCCTCGACGTCTGGGCGATGGGCAAAGTCCGCCTGCCCGAATTGACCGGCGTACCCGATCTTGCCTGGCTGGCGCTCGTCACGGCCCTGGCCGTCGCGCTTTTCGCCTGGGTCGAACGGAAAGACGCCGAAGGCTAAGGAGACGGAAGAGAAGCGGCGGATCAGGCCGCCGCTTCGCCCGTCTTGGGTCCCGGCGGGGCCCAGCGGCTTCTGCGCCAATCCTGCCAGCAATAATAGACCAGCGGAATAACGAACAGGGTGAGCGTCGTCGACGCGAGCGCTCCGAAAATCAGCGAGATCGCCAGGCCGCCGAACACCGGGTCCGAGACCATGATCGCCGAACCGAGGATGATGGCGAGCGCGGTCAGGATGATCGGGCGAAGGCGCACCGCGCCCGCCTCCATCACCGCCTCCTCGAGCGATAGGCCCTCGGCGCGGCGCATCAGGATGAAATCGATGAGCAGGAGCGAATTGCGCACGACAATACCGGCGAGCGCGATCACCCCGATCATCGAGGTGGCGGTGAAAGGCTCGCCCATCGCCCAATGGCCGGGAAAGACGCCGATCAGGGTCAGCGGGATCGCCCCCATGACCACGACGGGCATGAAGAACGAGCGGTAATAGCCGGCAAGCAGCAGATAGATCAGCAGCAGCGCCACAATGAAAGCGGCGCCGAGATCGCGGAAGACGTCGAGGGTCAGCCGCATCTCGCCGAGCCAGTGCAGCGTGTAATGAGCAACGTCGTCCGGCTGCGCCGCGACGAAGCCGAGGTTGCCGACTGAGAGCTTCTGGCCGTTGGGAAGGGCGAGGCCGGAAAGCTTCTTGGTCAGGCTGATCACGCCATAGACCGGGCTCGACCGCAACATGTGGCCGGTGACATAGGCGACCGGGTGCTGGTCGCGGGTGAAAATCCGTCGGTCGACGGGAACCTTCTCGACATGGGCGATGGTCGACAGCGCCACGGGCTTTCCGGCCTTGTTGGAGAGATAGATACCGTCGAGCGCGTCCGCCCCAGCGCGTTTCGGCCGCGGCAGCCTGAGGATGATCGGCACGGGCTCGCGCGCGGCGGGGTCGTGCACGGCGCCGGCCCGCGCGCCGGCGAAATAGGACCGGATCGCCGTCGCCGTCTCGCGCGCGGAAAATCCCGCGATCGCGGCCGCCTTATCGTCGACGACGACCCTATATTCGTCGACCTCCCTCTCGACGGAGCTGTCGACATTGATCATGCCGTAGGCGTGGGGATAGAATTTCGTGCGGAATTCCTCCGCCAGGCTGCGCAGCGTCTTGTAGCTGGGGCCGTAGACCGCCGCCATCATCTGCGAGCGCACGGGCGGGCCGGGCGGCGTTTCCCTGAGCTTGACGCGCGCGTCCGGGAAGGCGGCGCGCACCGGCGCCAGTGCGGCGTAAAGCTTTTCTACGATCTGGTGCGAACCTTCGTGGCGGTCGTGTTTCGAAACCAGATTGACGCGTATCTGGGCGAAATCGGGCCCGGCGAGATAGGCGTCGCCCCTGACAAGAGCGGCGAAATCTTCGGGCGCCGCCTCGCCGAGGAAGGTCTGGTAGTTGGTGACATAGCGCGTATGGGCGAGCACGTCGTCCACCGCGGCGGCGACCCGGCCGGTGTCTTCGAGCGGCGTTCCCGCCGGCGTGTCGATTTCGACGAGAAAGGTGTCGACATTGTCGTCGGGCAGCATTTTGAGGCCGACGCCAAAGGCCGAGAGCGGACCGTTGGTTCCGCCTGGCCGCACGAACTGCCACATGGGCTGCGCCATGGCGGCGAGGAGGAGCGCGAAAACCACGCCCATGAAGACGCGTCGGGGACCGGTTCGCAACAGCGGCCGAAAAAGTTTCAGATAGGCGACGCGCATCCAGTCACGCGGCTCCTCGCCGCGCTCTTCCAGCGGCTTCTCGGCTTCGACGATGATTCGCAGCGCCTTTTTCCGCAGCCAGCGATAGGCGACGTAGGGCACGATCGTATAGGCCATGAACAATGACGCGATCATCGCCACCGGCGCGTTGAACGGAATCGGCAGCATGAACGGCCCCATCATGCCGGTGACGAAGGCCATGGGGATCAGCGCCAGCATGACCGTCAGCGTCGCGATGATGGTGGGCTTGCCGATTTCATTCGCCGCCGCGATCACCAGACGGCTGAGATTGCGTTGTCTTTCGTGGTGGAGATGGCGGTGGATGTTCTCGATCACCACGATGCTGTCGTCGACCAGCAGACCGAGCGACAGGATGAGGGCGAAGAGCGTGATGCGGTTGATCGTCTGGCCGGCGATCCATCCGACGCCCAGAACGACGAAGAGAATGAGTGGGATGGAGACAGCGACCACCGCGGCCTCGCGCCAGCCGAGAAAGACCAGAAGGATGGCGACGACCGCGACAATGGCGATCGTCAGATGCTCGATCAGCGTGTTGACCGCGTCATTGGCGGTGGCGCCATCGTCGCGCGTCACCGTGACAGTGACGCCCTGCGGCAGGGCCTGGGCCTCGATCATGTGAAGCTTGGCGAGCACGGCGTCGGCGACGTCGACGCCATTGGTGCCCTTCTGCCGCGCGATGGTCATGGTGACGGCCGGCTCGGCCACGCCATGCTTCTTGGCCGCAGCGGGTCCGAAAGCGATAAAGGAGCGCACGTCTGAGGAGGCGGGGCCGGAGGTCACTTTGGCCACGTCGCGCAGGAAGACGGGTTTTCCATCGTGAACGGCGACCACGACATTGCCGACGGCTTGCGCGTCGCCGAGCGCTCCGGCGACGCGAATCGGATGCTCGCGGCCCTCCGTCACGACGTGGCCGGCGGCGCTATTGACGTTCGTGCTCTCGATCGCCGCCCGAATCGCTTCCGGGCTCAGGCCGTAACCGGCGAGCTTGGCCGGGTCGAGCCACACCCGGACCGCACGCTCCGCCGCGCCCTGGATCGATGTCTTACCGACGCCAGGCACATTGCGCAGCTGTTCGAGGACATGTTGCGCGACGTCGCGCAGCGCGTCCGTGGAAAGCTCAGAAGAGCTGAGCGTGAGGGTGAGGATCGGGACGTCGTAAAGACTGAGTTGCTGAACGAAGGGCTGGCGCGCGCCGGGAGGCAAGCGGTCGAGATTGCTGCTCAACTGATTATAGACGCGGACGAGGCTCTTTTCCTCGTCCTGACCCACCCTGAAACGGACAGTGACCATGGCCTGGTCGTCCTGCGCCGTTCCATAGGTGTGATCGACGTCGGGGATGGCGGCCATCAGCGCTTCGAGCGGGCGCACCACCTGGTTGAGCATTTGGCGCGCGTCGCTGCCGGGCCGCTGCACCATGACATTGACGACGGGAACGACAATGTCGGGATTATAGGTGCGCGGCGTCAGCTCGACCGCCAGCACCCCAAAGACGGTGATCGCCAGGACGATCAGCGGCGTCAGCTTGGAATGCAGAAAGGCGCGCGCGAACTTGCCCGTTATGTTGAGATCGGCTCGTCCAGCCCCCTCAGCCATTGTCGGCCCCCGCCCCACCAGTCCTGACGGCGAACCCCCGCGGTGACACGGGGCTGCCGTTTTCGAGGTCGGCCGAAGGCGACAGGATCACCTTTTCGCCGGCCTTCAACCCCGCCATGATCGCGACCCGCCCGTCGGCGCGCTCGCCGACGCGCACCAGCCGCAGATGGGCGTGATGATCCTTGCCGACGACGAAGACGCTGACCAGGCCGGCGCGCTCGGTCAAGGCCGCTTCGGGAACCGAGAGGGCCCGGAATTTTCCAAGGTTCAGCCGCAGTTCGGCGTAGGCGCCAAACGGCGCGGACCTCTGGTCCTCAAGGCGCAATTTCACCAGATGGGTGCGCGTCTGCGGATCGGCGGCGTCGACGAGGCGCGTCACGACGGCCGGCAGCTTCTTGCCGTTGACGACGACCACGGCCTTGTCGCCGACCTTGAGGGCGGCGAAGGTCTCGGCGCTGGCCTCGGCCCTGATCTCCGGCGTGCCGCTGGCGATGACGAAAAGGGTCGTTCCCGGATTGGCGTAGTCGCCCGGCCAGACATTCTTCTGCGCGACAATGCCGTCGAACGGCGCGCGAATTTCCGCATAGCCGAGATCGCTCCGGGCCGCCGTCAGCGCCAGATTAGCCGCATCGAGCTCGGCCTTGGCCGAGAGGAAATGGCGCTGCATCAGCTCAAACTGCGCGGTCGAGGCTATCTTCTTTTCGTACAAAGTGCGATAGCGGTCAAATTGCGCGGACGACTGATCGTAGGCGGCCTTGGCTGTGTCGACGCGGGCTTGCGCCTGCGCGAGCCCGGCGCGCACGTCCGCCGTCCCCACTTCCGCGAGAAGCGCGCCCTTCTTCACATGCGCGCCGGCGTCGACCAGTACTTTGGTGACGACGCCCCCGTGGCGCGAGGCGAGATTGGCTGTGTCGACGGCGCTGACCGAAGCCGGAATATCGACGGTGGCCGGCCAATGTTCCTCGGCCGCCACCGAGACCTTGACGGACGGGGCGGTCACAGCGACGGTCGGCGCCACCGGCTCCGCGGGAGTCAATAAATGCGCGGCGACGCCATAGACCAAGGCCGCCGCGAGCATCGCCGAGGCGAGAAAATATCCGCGGCGCGGGTTTTGCGCCCGAACCGCTGTTTCATCCTGGCCCGTCGCGTTTCGCCGCGCCTGCGGCGCGAATCGGGCGGCGACTTGCGGCGCGCTCTGGAGCCCATATCTGACGCTATAGACCGCGATGGCGGCCACAGCGGCGCTCAAAACGGGTATCCAGTTCATATGCGACATGGTCTATGCTCCATTTCCGACGAACGCCGCCTCTTGACGGCGGCGGTTCAATCATTCAACTATTTAATTGAATGATATGGGGAGAAGGACGTTGATGTCAAGCTGCGATCAGAAGCGCGCCCTTTTCGCGCAGTTCGCCGCCGTGGCCAAAGCCATGGCGCACGAGCACCGGCTCGAACTGCTCGAACTGGTGGCGCAAGGGGAGCGCAGCGTCGAAGACCTGGCCAAGCTGAGCGGCATTTCCATCGCCAACGCTTCCCAGCATTTGCAGCTTTTGCGCCGCGCCGGCCTGGTCACGACCCGCCGCCACGCCAAATTCGTGCTGTACCGCCTGGCGGACGACGCCGTGCTCACCATGCTTTCCGCCATGCGGAAGATCGCCGAACGCAATATCGGCGAAGTCGACCGGATCTTGCGCGCCTATTTCGACCAGCGCGACAGCCTGGCGCCCGTGTCACGCGCCGAACTTTTGCGACGAATGAAAGAGGGCGACGTCACCGTGCTCGACGTGCGTCCCGAGGACGAGTTCGCCGCCGGCCATGTCCCCGGCGCCCGCAACCTGCCCTTGGACCAGCTGAGCCATGAATTGCCCAGTCTTGACCACGACAACGAAATCGTCGCCTATTGCCGCGGCCCGTTTTGCCTCCTGTCCTTCGATGCGGTGGCGGAACTGCGCAGATCCGGCTACAGCGCGCGCAGGATGGAGGACGGTTTTCCAGAGTGGAAGGCCGCGGGCCTGCCTTTCGAAAAAGGCGC
>CAYRNB010000110.1:0-8504 GCA_964425315.1 uncultured Rhodoblastus sp. | reverse complement strand
GGGATAAATGTCGCCCACCGTGTCTTGGCCAGTCGGCAAAGTCGCCCAAGGGTCACGATTACGCATTCCTCCGAAGCGGGGAAAGTCCGCTGACGACATTGCTCCGGCCATTGCCAAAAAAGCTCGAATGACCCGTTCGAGCCGATTCCTGCCGTCGCCCGAGGGTACCAAACGTCAGATTTTGACTACTAGGTACCTTCTGGTCAGCTTTTCAAGCGATCGCGGGCGGACGCCGCCATTTGTCGCTAGTTGCGGCCTGAAAATTTAGGGTTGCCGCAACCGCCAGGTTGCCAGGTTGCCAGGATTTGGCCGCAGCGAGCACGATTGCTAACGGCTCGCAGAGGTGTGTATCTTAGGAATACAGCTCATTACAGCGTCGGCGACGTCGAAATGCAGAAAAGAGTTCTTGAAAAACCGATTGCCCCAGTTCTTGATGACCTGCTCAACGATGTCCGTTTGGTGCGGCTGTTTTCAGCGGATGAGCGTCACTGCGCGTTGCAGCTATGGATCTTGCAGATCAAGTCCGAGCAATCGATTGAAAATCGCGTCGTCTACGGCCGCCTGCTGCCTTATAGCTATTCCAACAATAGCTGGTCCTCCAGCGACGACGATAACTTCTCTACCTTCGGGCAGGTTCGGGCGCAGGTTGTTCGGCTCAACCTGTACGTCAAAAGCATCCATTGCGCCGAGCTCCTTCGGCAATTGAGCGCCGGCCGAACCGTCTCGGCAATCAGTGAAGAACTGAATCTTGGACTCTCGGATACATTGAAAGTACGCTTCGGGGCGACCGCACTTGTCGCCGATAAACTGGTCTACCGCCCTGTCGCCTACCTGCTCAACCGGGATGCACATGATCGAGATTCGCCCTCCAGCCCACATGGTGGAGCCGGGGCCTTCAGCGCGTCGATCACCCGAACCGACAAGGGAACGCTGTTTCGCCTAGGCCATGACTACGACGCTGACTTGACCGAATTGGTAGTTAAGGACATCAACGCGGATACAGGTCTTGACTTTGGCGGCGCCGACAGCACTCGGTTCGGCGACCTTGAGCTGATGGTTTTTCCTGCGCTGGACGACCTCGAGCGGCCTTTACTGAGCGTGACCTGGACCGATGCCCCGCTGGCTCTACTCGCTCGATTTGATCCAATGCAGGTACCGTACTATAGCGGCTTCCAGTTCCGTCTGAGCATCGCAGACGACGGCCAAATCGCCTACGCGAGCATCGCCACCGCGGAACCCGATGCGGATGGTGTTTTCGAGTGCAAATTTGAGCTGAACGACAAGCTGCGCGCCAGGTCCGACACCACTGAACTGGAGATCTTCGGCCTCGATAGTGACCATTCCCCCCAAGGCATGCTGTGTTGCCGGTGGCGGATCGGGTACATTCGGGAATTCCATGTTCAGGGTCATGTGACCGGCCATGGGGCCAGCCCGGTCAAGTTCGACTGGCTGGAAAAAACCACTCGGCCGTCCGCGGCGGCGCGGGTAAAGGCTGCCCTGACGATTAATCGCGGCAATCTCGGCTTCACGAACCGCATCGGCGGGCGTGAGGCAGACCCTTGGGTGCCGGCCAACCGCGATCTCACATCGCTTTTTGCGCGGCTCCATCCGCCGAAGTCGGAGGGGCAGTTCTTCCTTCGCTGGGGAAAGGGCGATGGCGAGGGGCGGCTGCAATTCGTGGAGTGGTTTAGGAAGCTGCTGGCCAAGCACCAGCAGCACCAGATCGTCATTTTCGATCCCTATTTCGAAGACGCCGGCCTGGGTTTGTTGTTGCTTTGTGCGACGCAGATGGCTGACTTCATCGTCTTTAGGTCCCTACCCAAGCCATCCGGGGCCAGCGATGTCACGCCTGGTGAATCGGACAAGCCCTCCGCGAGCGGGATCGACAACCTCTTGGCGAACTGTGAGCACAACCGCAGTCTGCTGAGACAAATCAAGCTGCGCATCTATGGCTTGAAGGACGGCCGGCTGCATGATCGCTACATTCTAATCATGGCACCGGACGGTCTGCCGGTCGCGGGTTTCAACCTATCCAACTCATTTCAGAAGGCCGCCGAAAACTACCCCTTGCTCATCACCCCAATTCCTTCCGATACCCTACTCAAGGTTGAGCAATATAAATCCGGGCTGGTGCAGGAAGCGGAGGCGGCGCAGCCCGAAGGCGAGACCGAGAATCCCTCGCTGAGGCTTCTGTTTGACTCTACGGCGTCGCCTACAGCGCCACGAAACTATGAGCCACTAGGCTTCCTCGACAGGGCCCATGCCGGCGACGTGCTGAGCGTATGGACCGGCGAGTCGTCGCTACAAGGCTTGAGCGGGGATCCGTTGAAGCAGCGGATGGCGGCGTTGGGCCTGCTCAAGGGTGATACGCTCGCGTTGCCAGAGAAGGCAGGCTTGCGCAATTGCTTGGCCCGCCAGAGAGACGACTTCGCCGACTTTACGGCAACTTGGGAGGTGCTCGGTGATGTGCTCGCGCATTCACGCTCCGATGATCACGGCTTTCATGAGTACGAATCCGAACGTGGCTTTCTGGAATTCCTGGCGAGGTTCATAGAGGCATCATTTAACAGCCCGCATGACGAGGGGGGCAAAGAATTAGCCGTGATGGACGCCCGGCTTTTTCGGGAACCGGTCGAGGCACTGCTTCACAGCTCCTATCACCCGGATCACCTGTCCCATGCGACAAAATATACGGCCCTGAACTGGTCAGAGTACTTTGCCATCAAGTTCTTATGGTGGTGCGCCCCTGATGCTCTGATAGCGATCGCCGAGTCCCAGATGGCCGTCGTGCCAATGGAGCCGCAAGGCCCGGATGCGGTGCGACTGTCGCTGTTGAGCCAGATCGTCAGCGAGATCTCCCTGTCGATGCTGTTCGGCTTCAGCGATGCACAAGAGGACCGCCTCATTCACAGCTGCAACGGTCTGCTGCAATGGATAGGGCTGAACGCGATGGAGCGGCAGCTGGAAAAGCCGGGAGGGCCAGCCGCCGTGTTGCAATTGGTCGCCACCTTTTTTTACCCCGAGCAGGTACGGGCCTTGGGCTGGATGGTTAATCGTGCGGCAAGGAATGCAAAAACGGCTGATATCTACAACGGCTTGGTTGCGGCGTTGCATGGGGCGCTGCCAGCGACGATCTCCGCAGCCGAGCTGAGGCGTCTGGTCGACTCGATGCGGGGGCATACGCTGCAACTGACCTGGGCGGAGCCGTGGTTGTTCCAGGATGTGGTCTATCCATTGTTGCGGAATGACCGCGCCAGCTTCGACGATGCCTGCGAGATCTGGGTTCGGGAGCTGGCTGCATTGCTGGAGCCGGAACCGAAACAGGGGATCCGGCTGTTTGACCGAGCGCGCGAGGGCCAAACGACCAACATCGCCGCGTTTCTCTTCGCCTACAGCAGCCCCGAACGGCAGCAGGCCAGCCTAAAGACGATGAGAGCGATCCTCAAGCGGCATCAGCGGATTCTGCGACAGCCCCTTGCCAGCACATCCGACTGGTCGCGGTGGGACGGTGCCCTGGTAGTCTCGATGTGGGTCCTGACTTTCGCCCGATGGGGTCAATACTACTTGGTCGAGCGAGGCACCACAGACCGCGTGCTAGACGAGCTGTCGCGGGACGCTCACGAGCTTGCCATGCGCAGGCCAATGGACGAATGGCGGTCGACGAGCACGGGCAAGGAGGGTGAACTCGCAGCTTTCCTCGACCAAGTGGACAAGCTATTGGCTTCCACCGGCGAACCGAAATAAAAAAATATAGTCGGTCAGGCGGCGGTTTGTCGGGATGCACTGAAGTGCCATCGTCAGCGCTGCCGCCGAGTCGTGCAATTCAGACTAATCCTCGCCAATGGCTAGTAGCAGCAACAGAGACAATTTCACGGAAAAGACAAAGCTCCAGATCGCGAAGGGCGCGGGATGGCTTTGCTCAGACCCCGAGTGCAGGCGTCCGACGGTCGGCGCGACTTCCGACGGCGACGGTCTAATCATGCTGGGCGAAGCGTCCCACATTTGCGCCGCCGCGCCGGGCGGTCCCCGCTATGATGCCGGAATGAGCGAGGCCGAGCGTCGCTCTGCGAAAAACGGAATCTGGATGTGCAAACTGCACGGAAAGTCCGTTGACTCATACGATCCGAAATTCACAGTTGAATTGCTGCGCAGCTGGAAGAGGTTGGCTGAAGAGCTCTCTCATCGCGGCGTTCTCTATAATGAAACCATGCCGCCGGCCAAAGTCTCGCAAGGTGACCTTGCGAATCGCCTGCGTGCATCAGCCGCTGCCGATATCGATGTCTGTCGTCGCTCTGAGAGATGGCCGTCCACAGACTTGCCCTTGACCGTTCAGATGCAGGCGCTGGACAAACCCGTGAAGACTTCGGCGTTGGCTCGCGCCTTGCGCGACCTTGGCGATCTGATCCTCGTCGCGCCGCCGGGCATGGGCAAGACCTCGACGCTGCTGCAAGTTGCAGAAGGGCTGATAGGTCAAGACGAAACGCCCATCTTCGTTTCCCTTGCGGACTGGGGAACCGAAGACAAAACGCTACTCGATTCCATTCTGGGCCGCACGGCCTTTCGCGGACGCATCACCGAAGACGATTTCCGTACGGTAGCGCATCAGCCTGGCGTCTACCTACTGCTCGATGGCTGGAATGAACTTGACAGTGGGGCGCGGCGGCGGGCGACCGCGGAACTAAAGCGCCTTCAGGCGGACTTACCAGAGATTGGACTATTCGTTTCGACACGCAAGCAGTCGCTCGATGTACCCTTCGAGGGCGCGACGGTCGAGCTTCAGCCCTTGGGTGAAGCGGAGCAAATGGAGATCGCGCAGGCTTTGCGCGGCGAAGAGGGCGCGCGGATCGTCGACGAAGCGTGGCGCACTTCGGGCGTGCGCGATTTGGTCAGCATCCCGCTCTATTTGATCGCATTGCTTTCGTTGCCGGACCGTCAGCCATTCCCGAAAACAAAAGAGGATATCCTACGTCGCTTTGTGCGAGCGCACGAACGGCAAGGGGATCACGCCGAGTTGCTGAAAGAAGCTGTCAAGGGCCTGCAGACTGAGTTTCTGAGCGCGCTGGCGGTGACGGCTACGCAGGCCGCTAACACATTCATCCCGGAGACGAACGCCCGCCGTTCGGTCGCGCAGACGGACGACTGGCTCGTCAAGGATGGGCAGATCACGATTAAGCTGCAAACAACTGACGTACTAGACGCGCTCGTCAGCCATCACGTGCTCGTGCGGACTGGCGAGCCCCCTGGATATTCATTTCACCACCAGCAGTTTCAGGAATGGTATGCTTCGAGCGATGTAGAGCGCGCGATGCTCGAAAGTGTTGCCGACGTGAACGCGCTTCACAAGCTAAAATCCCTCATCCTGAATGCGACGTCGTGGGAAGAACCGATTCTTTTCGCCGTGGAGCGCATGGCGCGCGGCGACGAGCGCCAGCAGAAAGCTTGCGCCGTAGCTGTCCTTGCCGCCTTCGACGTCGATCCGATCTTGGCGGCGGAAATGATTTTCCGCTCTACAGACGCGGTTTGGGCACAGATTTCAGAGACCATTCACAAATTCGTGCGGCGTTGGCACGCGCCCGGGAAGCTCGATCGCGCGGTGCGCTTCATGATCACATCGGGCCGCCCCGAATTCCGCGATTTAGTTTGGCCGCTCATTACGAATGAAGACGACCAGAAAAGCCTTTCCGCCTTGCGCGCGGCGCGTCGGTTCCGCTCGTCTGTGCTCGGACCAAATGCCGTGAAAGACATCCTCGCCTTACCTCTAAAAGTGCGGGAGACTGTCGTTTCTGAGATTGCCTACAATAGCGGGATGGATGGCCTCGACCTTACTGCGCTTATCGCGAAGACCGATCCTAACCCCGAACTGAAGGCCGCAGCAGTCGGCGGAATGTCTTTCCGCCGCGCGGATAAACATGTCGCAGACGTCTTGAGCACGGCCGACGATGACACTTTCGACCTCCTCTACCGAAAGGGCCAACTCGATGAGATTGACGACAAGGCTGTGCAGGAACGGCTCGCGGCGGCGCGCGCACGCGCCGAAATAGGAATTTCCGATTACGAGCGGTTGCGCGCGATCACTGACGCGCGCGATGGCAAAGATTATAGCGCGGAGCTGACCGCGCTCGTCGCGACCATTGAAATTGAACGCAAGCAAGACGGCAAAGTCAGGCTGATCTACGAGGCTTGCCAGCGATCCGAGAAAGCAATCGCGCTGGGATTGCTTAAGCGTCTGCGCGAGGGACGTGAGTTGTTCTATGGCGCGGACAACATATTGGCCGCTTCAGGGGTCGTGGTAGAAGACGACACCCTTCTGGAGATAGTGCTGTCCCCGCAGGCGCGAGTAGATAACCGTGCCGAGGCCGCCGCGTCCGTCCTCGGTCCTGTCGGCGTCGGCAAACTCATCGATGTCAAGCTCGCCGTCCGCGGCGAGATCAAGGAACTCGGCAAGTACGAGAAGAGCTTGAGCACCCGATACCACGGTCTTCGCGAACTTATCGCGCATACGCCCGGCGCGAGCCTCGTCGCTGCCGTCCAGGCGCGCTCAGCCGCGGCCAGCAATGAAGACATCCGCGAACTCGCGGAATTGCTGTGTCGCCGGGATGAGGAAGACGACAGAGCGCGCCCATTTCCGCGAGATGCGCAAGCAGCGGTTGAGCAGATGGCCGAGCAATGGGGCGAGCGGCTTATCGCGAGCGGCGACAACGCAACGCGCGAGCAACTGTGCGCCGTGGCCGACCTGATTGGCCACTTTCCGTCTGTCGCACTACTGCCGATGCTCCAGCGGCTGCTTGATGACGAATTGCGCCGTTACCGGGCCTTCCGCCAGCGTGCCGAAGAAGAGCGCTGGCAAGGCGAGGCAACAAACGAAGCGCGCATGCTCTATACGAACAGATATGAGAAAGCGTTCACTAAGATCGAAGCGCGGGAGACGACGGCGCTGATGATCAGCTATTTGCCCGACGCGCATTTCGGCGAAACCGCCGCGCGCGTGCTCAAGGTGCAATGGATTCTCGCCAACGAGCCCAAGGATGACCGCCGCTTCTGGGGAAATGCGGACTTTTCCCGCGTCGAAGATATGCGCGCGGTTCGGGCCCGCTGCACCGCATGGACCTGCAACGAAGCCGAGGCGATATTCGCAGCTGTTGCGCCGCTGATCGCCGTGGGCACAACGGAGACGCAGAAGAAGCATGCGGTGATGCTGGCGATTCAGGCCGTGCGTCTGCCGCATGGCGAGCGCGCTCACACGATAAACGCGCTCTTTTCGATCGCGCCGCAGGCGGCGCGTGCAAAGCTGGCGCTGAACCTGATTCTCTCCGGCGAAATGATCCCGTTCGGTGTTGTGCAGGCCGGAATTAATGATGTCTTCGAAGATGCCAAGAAGCACCCTTGGATTCTGGATGAAGGTTGGCAGTTGAAGGCGTGGCTCCTTCTGCTACCGTTCACCGCCCATCCCGCGCAGCTCGTTGATACGATCGCGGCATTGCCGCCCCGGCAGCGCGAGCCGCATTTCCTTGAAGAGATGATCCGCGCCACCGAGTTGATGCAGACGCCGGAGATAGAGGATGCGCTTTTCGAACTCGCTGAAAATAATACCGCCTTCTATGCCAATCACGCCTGGCGGGACGCCGTCCGGCGTCGGGGCACGCCCACCTCGGCGCGGCGCTATCTCGATTTAGTAATCGAAGGCAAGCTCGAAGCGCGCGATGGCTGGCATACCGCGCGGGAAATCGCCGAGTTGCTGAACAAGCACTCAGAACTGCGCGACTATGTTTATGGCCTCTTGCAGGACGGCACTTCGCCCAAGACCGCGCTGCTGGCGAACGCCGTCTCCGAGCGAGATGATCCTGATGGTCTGATCCTGCTCGTGCAGCTGGAAAACGAGCTTCAGCGCCCGTTCATTTCTTGGCGAACCATTCGGGGGGTCGTCACAGAGCATGTTCCTTCGGAACATTGGCGCGGCGCATTCGACGTGCGCCCCGTCGCAGCGACGGAGCTTCGCAAGAAGCTCTTGGCGATGACGACTGACGGCGGTCCCCACGACTCCGCTGCACGTGTGCTCCGTGAAATCGACCGGGTTCGCGACGAAAACGGCGGCCCCGAAGACGAACTGCGCCATCCTGATCTGGCGTCCGGCAAGCAGTGGCCCATCTTGGTGCCCGATCCCGATGCGAACGACGGCTGCTGACCCTCTATTCAGCTTAACGCTCGTCAGGCCGAAATTTGGCGGGTGCCTTGATATGTCCGGTTTCGGAAGTGCAGGGCTCGCCTTTTCGTCGGCGGCACGATCGTCTGGCGTCAGAATATTAGAAATGGCCTGGCTGGATTCTCGATTATTGGGGATATTTCGCGCGGGCCACCGTGGCTACGTGGTGGCTATTTTCTAAAAAACGGCTTGCCGACCTTGGTTGAAAATGTATGTAAGCCCATGTTTTTATTGGTGCCGGTTGCAGGGATCGAACCCGCGACCTACTGATTACAAATCTCGCGGAGGCCCGTTTACGGGCTTT
>CAYRNB010000109.1:0-8562 GCA_964425315.1 uncultured Rhodoblastus sp. | reverse complement strand
TGACCCATCGCGGTAATTCGCGCCTGGAATCCTCATCGGCTCCCATGGGCGGATTTCCGGTCTTAGACCGAAAGGCGGCAAGAGCCGCGGAAGCGGCCGGTGATTTTTGCCGGCGTTGTTATATGAACTGGCGGTCAAATTCGCGTCCTGGCTGTCTGGACAAAACGCGTGAAGGGCGGCCCGCAAGGCTTAACCTCGGGAATTCTTACTGACTTGACCTGTGTTCTCCGCGCGCGGTGAGCCGGATGAGGACGGGCATGGCGAGGAGGACCAGCGGCAGTTGCGCCGTGATCCCGGCGATGATGGCGACCGCCAGCGGCTGGAGCATCTGGTCGCCGGAGCCGCTGATCGCCGCGCCAAGCGGCGCCAAGGCGAGGATCATCGCCAGGGTGCTCATAAGGATCGGCCGCAAGCGGTTGAGCGCCGCCTCCCGGATCGCCTCGCGCGGCGGCGTCCGCTCGGCGAGGGCTTGATATTCCGAAACCAGGAACACCGCCATTTCGGTCGCCACGCCAATGATCATCACCATGCCCATCATGGCGGTGATGTTCATCTCCACGCCCGTAAGCCATAGGCCGATGAAAACTGCGCTTGTTGAGAGGAGCGAACTGGAGATGATGATGATCGGCAGCCAGAACCGTTCATAAAGGAACAGCAGCAGGATGAATTCGGCGATCGCCGCGCCGATGAACACCTTGACCATTCCCCTGGCCGCCATCTGCTGCTGCTTGTAGGCGCCGCCCATCTGGTAGTAGACGTCGCTCGGCAGCAGGCCCGGCCTTTCGAGAACCTTTTTCACCGCGGCGGCGACCGAGCCGAGATCGTGGCCGCCGCCGATTTGGGCGGTCACCGCCACGATCTGCGTGAGGTTGTCGCGGGTGATTTCCGGCCGGCCGCCCGCAAAAACCACGCGCGCCACGCTCCCGAGCGGAAAAACATGGCCGTTTGGCGCGCGGATCAGCAGGTTGGAAAGCTGGTCCTTATATATCCGGTCCTGCGGCGGGTCGAGCCACAGGCGGACCCCGACCGGCCGCACGGCGCCGAGATAGCGGGCGACCACTTTTCCGTGCAGATAATGATAAAGTTGCGCCTCGACTTCGGCGGGCGTTACGCCGGCCATCGCCGCCGCGGCGCGATCGACCTTGATGTCGAGCGAGTCGCCGGCCGGAACGACGCCGCTGTCGACCGAAGCGGGCTCGACCCCTCGAACTTTAGCGATGGCCGCGGCGACTTCGGTCGCCACGCCGGGGAGGATCGAGGGATCTTTCGCGCTGAGTTCCACCACGATCGGCTGCCGGCGTCCAACCATGTCGCCGATCATATCTCCCAGAAGCTGGTGCGCGTCGAAGCTGACGCCGGGGACCTGGCTGGTGATTTCGGCGTCGATCCTGTCCATCGCCGACCAGATCGGCGGGCGGCGCGATGGGTCGACAAGGCGGACGACGAAATCGCCCTGATAGCTCTCTGCGAAATCGCCGCCGAAGGCCGCGCCGGTGCGGCGGGAAAAAGCGGCCACGTCGGGGTCCCGCTTCAGGATCGCCTCGACCTCGCCAAGCTCCCGGTTGGTCTCGGCGAGCGAGGTTCCCGGCGCGGTGTGGTAGTCGATGACGAAGCCGCCTTCGTCCATGCGCGGCAGGAAGCCGGTTCCGACCTGCGCATAGGCGACATAACCCAGGCCGATCAGCGCCACGGCGACGAGACCGACTAGCCAGGGATAGCCGAAGAGCTTTTCCAAAAGCCTTCCATGGGCTCGCCGCAGCCAGGTTGCTCGGCCATGGGCTGGGTCCCGCCAGCGGGCGAAGTCGATGAATCCACGGGCGAGCAAAGGGGCCGTGAAGGCGGTCAGAAAAAAGGAGATGACCAGCGCCGCTGTCATGGTGAGCGCCAGAAACTTGAAAAAGGCGCCGGCGACGCCGGAAAGGGAGGCCAGCGGCACAAAGATAATTATTGTCGCAAGGCTGGAGCCGAGCAGAGGCGAAAAGAATTCGCGCGCGGCGTGCAGCACCCTGGCGTTGGCGGGAACGTCGCCCGGAGAGCCGGCGCGGCGCGCGATATGTTCGATCATCACGATGACGTCGTCGATGAGCAGGCCGATGGCGGCGGCGATTCCGCCCAGCGTCATCATGTTGAAGCTCATGCCGAGAATATAGAGCAGCAGCACCGTGACCATCACGGACAGCGGCGTTATGATCATGGCGACGAGGGCGATGCGCCAGTTGCGCAGGAATGCGAGGATGACCAGGGCCGCGAAGACGAGGCCGATGGCGATCGCCTCCTCGACCGCGGCGACCGACGAGCGGATGAGTTGCGTCTGGTCGTACCATTTGACCAGACGGATGCTCTTCGGCTGGGTTTTCATGAAACTCGACAGCCGTGCGGAGATCCGCTTTTCGAGCGCCAGGGAATCTGCCGCGTCCTGCTGATAGATGTCGAAAGTGACGGCCTGCTTGCCGTTGACATCCACCAGAAGCCATTGGGGAACCGCGCCCATAAAAACCCGGGCGATGTCGCTCAGGCGAACAATCCCGCCCTTGGCGTTGCGGATGACGACCGCGCCGACGGAAGCCGCCGAGTCGAAACGGTTGTCGCTCACCGCGAGATAAAGGCGATCGTTGTCTTCAAGCCGGCCCACGGCTTTAACCGTATTGGCCGCGGCGACGGCTTTCGTAACCTCCGCCAGGGTCAGGCCATAGCTTTGGAGCTTGCGCGGATCGATCGAGACCTGCACTTCCGGCGTTTCGCCGCCGAGCACGGCGACCCGCCGTACGCCGGCGACGCCGGTGAGCATTGGCGCGATTTGGTATCGCGCCATGCGGCGCAGATCGGCCAGCGAGGACTTGTCCGAAAGAAGGGCATAGGAGAGGAAGGGCGCAACCGCCGTCGGACGCATCCGGATCGCCTCGTAGGCGGTCCCCTGCGGCAGCCCCGGCAAGGCCTGCGCAAAAGCGGCGTCGATGCTCAAAAGCGCCTGACGCATTTTGGAGCCCCAGGCGAAATCAACGAAAATTTCCGCCGAACCGCGGGAGGTGATGGAGGTGACGCGCGTCGCCCCCGGGACGGCGCGGGCCACCGCCTCCAGCGGCTCGGTCACTTCGACCAGCATCTGCTTCGCCGGCATGGCGCCGGTGTTGACCATCACGCGCAGGCGCGGGAAATCGACGACGGGGAACAAGCTGACCGGCAGGGAGATTCCCGCAAAAATTCCCGCGAGCGCCAGGGCGAAGGAAACGAAAATCAGCGAACGGCGGTGGCGCTCGATCCATTCGACGAAGGTCATTTGCCAACCTCGGCCTGGGAGCCGACAACCCGGACCCGCATGCCGTCCTCGATCTGGTAATTTCCCGAGAGGACCAATGAAGCCGCGGGATCGAGCGCGCCCATCACCACGTCCTTCTCGCCTGCGGCGAGTAGGACGCGCACTGGAACCTTGTGCGCCACGCCCGCTTTGGCTTGGACGACGTAGGGTTTGCCGCCTTCGTCGACCAGGAGCGCCTCATGCGGCACGACATAGCCGTCCACTTCCTGGACCGTGACGCCGGCTTCGGCCATCTGACCCGGCAGGAGGCTCCCCGGCGGCGGCGCGATGTCGATGGAGACGAGGCCGGTCTGCGGATCGATCATGGAGCCGCGTTGAAGAACGCGTCCCGAAAAACTTTGCGTCACGCCGAGCGGCGTAATTTTCGCTCTGTCGCCTTTTTTGACCTCCGCCGCCTGATCGGGCGCAAGGCCGACGCGCAGGACGAGGTCATTCGGCATGGCGAGGTCGAGCAGCGCTGCGCCTTGGGCGACCAGGGCGCCGACGCTCGTCGCGACCTTGGTGACGACCGCGCCGAACGGCGCGCGCAGAGTCTTCGGGCTGTCCGCCCCTTCCGCCCGCAGGGCGTCAAGCGAGGCTTGCGCATCGGCGACGGATTTGCGCGCCTGCGCCAGTTGTTGCGCGGTCGCGAGATGCTGGACCAGCAGGCTGTGTGTGCGGCGCTCGCCCTCTTGGGCGGCGCGCAGAGCGCTCTCGGCCTTCTTGTAGGCCTCCGCCGTCGCCGGGCTGGGGCCGAGGCGGATCAACGCGTCGCCCTTGGCGACTTCCTGGCCCGGCTTCACATAGACGGCGTCGACCAGGGCGGCCACCGGCGCCTGCATCGTCTGCTGCGCCGCAGGGCTCGGCTCGGCGCGCCCGAAGGCCTCGACAATTCGCGGCAGACTCCCCTTTTCCAATTTGCTCAGATGGACGAGGACGCTCGGGCTCCGGTCCGCCCCTTCCGCCACAGCGGACGCCGGCGCGGCGCCTATGACGGCTGTCAGAATGAAGGCGGCGATGAGTGGGCTTCGACTCTGTTTCATAGGAGCTGATCGGCGAGGGTAACCCGCGCCGGCCTGACGGAAAGCCGCTCGGGCGGCAACCCTAGCCCCAGGTCGACATCAAGAAAGATGCGATTTTCGCCGATTTGGCGTTCAATCGCGAGCGCCTGCAATCGCCGCCGAAAGGCCGTGCTTTCATAATCGACCAGATTGCGCTGATCGAGATTGCCTTGCGCATAGGCTCGCCGCGCGGTCGCCGCGAGCGACTCGGCGGTCCGGGCGGCGGAGCGGGTCTGCGCGAGATCGCTGGAGAGCCTCGAAATCTGCGCGTAAAGGGCGCGCGCCGCCGCCACGGAGGAATCGAGCCGCGCCTGGTATTGCGCCCGCAACAGCGCCCTGGTCGCGCGCGTCTTGGCGATGGCGCCCTGGTTGCGGTCGAAAACCGGCAAGGCAAAGGTAAAGCTCGGCCCGGCGCTGACCACGGCCGTCGTGTCGGAGCCGTAATCCCCGGCAATGGAAAAGGCCGGAAACTGGCCGAGAATCGCAGCCCTCACGTCTGCTTGCGCGGAATCGTAGCCAAGACGCAAGGCGGCAAGATCGGGCCGGCGCTTCGGCAAGCTGGCGATCAACGGTTCGATTGCGGTGGGCGGCGGCCAAACGGCCGGCGCCGCTATGGCGAAGCGGACGTTCGGGTCGAGACCGAGCAGCGCGTCAAGCGTCTGCCAGTTCTTCAGGCGTTGCAGCCGCAAGGTCGCGAGCGATTGCTCCGCCGCCGCCGAGGCCGACAGCAGCGGCGAATAGGCGGCGAGCGCGAGATTGCGGACGGCGACGGCTTTGCGCACCTCCGCCGCCGTCGCCTCGATCCGGCCTAATTGCTTTTCCGTCAGCGCGACGGAGCGATCGTCAAAGGAAATATCCAGGGCGAGTTGCCGCGCCTTTTGCGCCACTTGCCATTCGCGCCACAATTGATCGGCGCCCACCTGGCGCAGATGCGCTTCGGCCGCCTTGACCCGCGCGCCGCGGGTGATGATCGGGATGATCTCCTCCGCCAGCGAGGCGGCGGTCGACGAGGTTGTCCCCGGCCCGCTGATCAATTGGCCATAGGAAAAGCCCGCAACGGGGTTGGGAAGAAGCGCAGCCTGCACGACGCCGGCGCGCGCGAGGTCGATTTCGCCGCGTTCGGATTTGAGGTCCGGATCGTTGAGGACCGCGAGGAGCCCGACGTCGTTTATGCTCAAGGGCCGCGCCGTATCTATGCGCCGGGAGACGCCGGAGCCGGCCGAGGCAGGGACGTCCGCAACGAGGTTCCTTAGGCTCGCCTGCAAAGTCGGGCGCTGCGGCAAGGGCTGCGGATCGTAGCTGGCGCAGCCGGCAAGGCCGAAAACCGCGGCCATGGCCGCGAGTTTTCCAGCGGCCGATCTAACGGCCGATCGTGAGCGCCTCGCCGTAAAAGAAAACATCGCGGCTCCGACCCGGCAAAATGGAAACGACGATCAGACTGAAAACCCGCACCGCCCGGGGAATGACCATTCGTCACGCCGAACGACTCGCGGTGGTTTTTTCGGTTATTCGCGGCGGCGCGTCAAACAGCGCGGTGAACAAAGCGGGAAATGACCGGCCGCTCCCGCGGCTTCCGCCGCCAATGGCGGGCATACGGCCTTAGCGGGCCTTCGCCGGTCGTTCACTGGCTTCCTCATTGATGAGAAAGCCCGCTCCGTCGGGGACGGGGCGGGCGCGTTCTGTTGGCGCCGCGGCGTCAGTCAGGGTTAGGGCCCTCGCGGTCGTTTTCGAGGACGCGTCCTGTCACTGCATCGACTCCGACTTCCTGGGTGATGCGGCCGCTCTTGATGTCGAACGAATAGCGCAGCCCGCTTCCGCCACGCTCCCGCTCCAGTTCTTCGTCGGTGATCTTGCCGGGATGGGCTTTGAGGGCGATTTTTCGGGCTTGCTCGATGGTGATTTTGGCCTTGCCGGCGAGCTTCTGGCCGGTATAGGCCTGCGCCGGCGGCGATTGCGTGACGATTATTGCGGCCACGCCCATCAGGGCGGCGGCGCGCGGCAAAGCGAATTTCATCATTTCTCCAGTCGTTTTCTGAGAGGCGGCGCGGATCGTTTGAACGAACGCGTCGCGTGCGAGCGATTGTGCAATGCCAGAATTAGGGGCGAATTAGGTCGATCGGGGGCTGCCGAAGGTCAGTTCGGGGGCGTCATGGCGATCTGCGCGACGACGCCGGCGACGCCGTCGGCGCGATTTTCCACGGTCAGGCCGAAGCCATGGCGCTCGGCGATCCGCTTTGCGATCGCCAGGCCGAGACCCGAGCCTTCGCCGTCCTGGGGCGATGCCCGGTAAAAGCGATCGAATATGCGCTTTTCCGCGCCCTTGGGCAGGCCCGGTCCGGTGTCGAGGATTTCGGCGACTAGGCGCCCATCGCGGCTCTGTAGCGATATGTCGATCTTGCCGCCGGGCGGCGTGTGCCGGACGGCGTTGCCGATGAGGTTCATTACGAGGACGCGCACTTCCTCCTCGACGCCGCGGCACATCGCCGGTTGGGCGACATCAGCGCCGATATCGATTTCCTTTTGCTCGGCGAGGGGAACATATTCGGCGACGCATTCAAGGAGCAGCGCGCCGGCGTCGAACATTTTGCTATTTGGACTAATAGGTTCGTCGAGCCTGGCCAGACTGAGCAGCTGGCTCACCAGCGATCTCGCCCGTTTCAGGCCGGCGGCGAGCGCGCCGATGCGCTCGCCCTGCGCGCCCGGGCTATCCGAGGCGAGATTGTCGACCTGAATCTGCATGGCCGCCAGTGGCGTCCGCAATTCGTGCGCGGCGTCCGCGAGGAAGCGCTTTTGCGCTTCGACGGCCGCCTGGAGCTTGGCGATCAATCCGTTCATGCTTTCGACGAGCGGCGCAACTTCCGTCGGGACGCCGGCGAGGGGAATCGGTTCGGTCGCGGCGACGCCGCGTTTGCCGATATCATTCGCCAATCCATTCAGGCGCTTGAGAATCCGGCTCATCGCCATCCCGACGACGAGCCAGGAAAGAGGAATGACGATGATAATCGGCGCGACGGCGCCGAGCGCCGCGCTGTTGGCGATTTCCGCGCGAACCGTCTGGCGCTGGGCGACCTGGACGGTCCTTTGCCCGTTGCTCGTCGTGTAGACGCGCCAGACTTCGCCGCGAGCCCTGACGTCGGCGAAGCCCGGCCTGGGCTGTCGCGGGATCGCGACGCTTGGAAGCGACTGATGCGCGACGCGGCCTGTCGCGTCCCATATTGTTATGGCGAATATGTCCTCAGGGTCGTCATCCGACGCCGGCGGGGCGATGGCGGAGGCCATTCCCGAGCCGGCGTTCAACGCGATCTGCCGGAGCTGTCCGTCAAGGAACTCGGCGGCTTCCGTCTGGGCGTAGCGATAGGCTATGACGACGGCGACGACGCCAACGATTGCCAGCAGGCCCGTCATCCAGGTCAGCGCGGCGCGGCGCAGCGAAACGGTCTTCATTTGGGGACCATCCAACCCGCGCCACGGACGTTGAGTATTACGTCCTTTCCGAATTTCCGCCGGATCGAATGGATCAGCACGTCGACGGCGTTGCTTTCGACCTCTTCGCCCCATCCGTAAATGCGGTCTTCAATTTGGGCGCGAGAGAGAATGCGGCCGGGCCGCTCGATCAGCGCGTGCATCAAGGCATATTCCCGCGCGGGAAGCACGGCGGCCCGGTTTGCGTGGGAGAGTTCGTGCGTTTCGCCGTTCAGTTCCGTTTCCCCAGCGACAAGCCGGGACGTTGCGCGGCCCGCCCGCCGCCGGAGCAAAGCCCGCATGCGGGCGAGCAATTCGCGTTTTTCGAAAGGCTTTACAAGATAGTCGTCGGCGCCGAAGTCGAGGCCGGCCACCCGGTCGTCAAGGCGGTCGCGCGCGGTAATGATAAGGACCGGCGTATCGACGCCTTGCCGACGCGCCGACTTCAGCAACTCGAGCCCGTCGGCGTCCGGCAGGCCGAGGTCGAGAAGGATCATCGAATAGCCGGCGTTAAGCAGCGCGGCCTCGGCCTGGGGACCGCCGCGGAGCCAATCCACCGACATGCCTTCGGCGCCAAGCGCCTCGACGAGGCCTTTGCCGATCATGGTGTCGTCTTCGACGAGGAGAACGCGCATCGGAGTATTATTGCGGCTATCGGAGGGCGGAAATCAATTGGCGTCCGCCGCACGGTCGTGGGCGCCGCATGTCATTCCGGTTGTCGGTCTCGCTCTGTCGCTAGGGCCG
>CAYRNB010000108.1:5849-8696 GCA_964425315.1 uncultured Rhodoblastus sp. | reverse complement strand
ATGGTGGGCGCGACAGGGATCGAACCTGTGACCCCTACGATGTCAACGTAGTGCTCTCCCGCTGAGCTACGCGCCCGAGACCGGCTCGGCCGGTCCGTAAAGGTCGTGGGTGTATATCGATTCGCCGCGCAAGGCGCAAGCTTATGGCGGTTTCAATCCTCGGGCCGCGATTTCACGCGGCCAGAAGCCGCGTCACCTCATTGACCAGATCCTTCAAATGGAAGGGCTTGGACAGGATTTTCGCCTGTCGCGGCGCGTGATTGTCGGGATTGAGCGCCACCGCGGCAAAGCCGGTGATGAACATCACCTTGATGTCCGGGTCGAGCTCGGTGGCGCGGCGCGCCAGTTCGATGCCGTCCATTTCCGGCATGACGATATCGGTCAGAAGCAGTTCGAACGGCTCTTCGCGCAAGCGGTTATAGGCGGCGAGGCCATTGTCGAAGGACGCCACGGTAAAGCCGGCGTTCTGCAGCGCCTTGACCAGGAATCGGCGCATGTCGTTGTCGTCCTCGGCGAGAAGGATCTTCACCGGTTGGGGATTGAGCTCGTTCATTTCGGCCTCGTTCTCTCCTCTCGATAAAGCCCTATCGTGGTAAAAAACAGGTGAAGGATCGCAAATCGAGCAAATGAGGTTAGCGATTTTTTCCTTCGATTCGTGACCCGGGCGTCTTTTGTCCCAAAACGGAAATATTTCGATGATGGACAAAATTTTTCCTGGACGCCATGCTTGATTTTCTCCGGCGCGGCCCGACATTCGGTCTCGCGCCCGATGGCGTGGGAACTGGAAGGGAAGATGCGGGATTTGCCGAGCATTGAGGATTTGGCGGCTGAGCCCTGCGAAACCGTCGAGCCGTCGCGCCTGATCTCCCCGCTCATCTTTTCCTCGCCGCATTCGGGCCGCATCTATCCAACGGAATTTCTGGCCGCTTCGCGTCTCGATCTGCGCATGCTGCGCAGTTCGGAAGACGTGGCGGTCGACGATCTTTTCGCCGCCGCCCCGCTTTATGGCGCGCCGCTCCTGCGCGCCAATTTCCCGCGCGCCTTTCTCGACGTGAATCGCGAGGCCGACGAGCTCGACCCCAAGCTTTTCGACCCGCCGCCCTCCTCCGCCGCCGCCAATACGCGATCGCTGCGCGTCGCCAGCGGGCTCGGCGCCATCGCCCGCGTGGTGGCCGAAGGCCAGGCGATCTATCGCAGCCGCATCCCCCTCGCCGAAGGACTGGAGCGAATCGAGAAATTCTACCGGCCCTATCACGCCATGCTCGAATCGCTCATGGAAAGGGCGATCCGGAAATTCGGCGTCGCCGTTCTGATCGACTGCCATTCCATGCCTTCGCGCGCGCCGACTGGCGACGCGCGCCGGCCATACGAGCCGATCAAGGCCGATTTCGTCATCGGCGACCGCCACGGCGCGAGTTGCGATCCCACTCTGTCGCACCGGATTCACGCGCTTCTGTCGGGCTTCGGCTATCGCGTCGTCCGCAACAAGCCCTATGCCGGCGGCCATATCACCGAGAATTATTCGGCCGTGGCGCAAAATCGCCACGCCTTGCAGATCGAAATCAACCGCGCCCTCTATCTCGACGAAAAAACGCTGGAGCCGGGCCCCGATTATGCGCGCGTAAAAGCCGACATGTCCCGGCTGATCGCCGAAATCGCCCCGGCGCGCGATCTTCCCGGTTTCATCTGGCGCTCGGCGGCGGAATGAGCCCGACGCGGCCTCTTCCGGCGCAAAAAAAAGACCGCCGACAAAAATCAGCGGCCCAAGTCTGGGGAGGAAACGCCCAAGGAGGGCATCCGCAGTGAAAATCTCACCGCACCGTATGATTATGTGGTTGCGCCGCACAAAAGGCAAGACGGCGCGACGGCTTCTGTCGCGAGGTAACTATTTGAAAGATAAGGTGTTTAACAAATTGTGGACTTATTGACAATAGAAGTTGCGTTTTTGCAACTGAGGGGGCGCGGGGCTGGTTTCGGTCCTGCGGCCATGGCATTGGTCTGGCGGCCCGCCGACTATTCGGCGGATTTTTCGCGGACGGAGGGGGCGGTGGGATGACGGCGGTCGATTTCATTCCTTTTGTCGAGCGCCTCGCCAAAGTGTCGGGCGAGGCCATCATGCCTTTCTTTCGCGCCTCTTTCGCCATGGAGGACAAGTCGGCCGGCGGCGTCTTCGATCCGGTGACGGAAGCCGACCGCGCCGCCGAAACCGCCATGCGGCGGCTCATCGGCGACGCTTTCCCGCATCATGGGGTGATCGGCGAGGAATTCTCCGATGAAGACGCGGGCGCCGAATATGTCTGGGTGCTCGACCCGATCGACGGCACGAAAAGCTTCGTTTCCGGCCTGCCTCTATGGGGCACGCTTATCGGCCTTCTGCACGAGGGCGTTCCCGTTTACGGCCTGATGAACCAGCCTTTCACGCGCGAGCGGTTTTTCGGCGACGGCCGCGCCGCCTATTGGACCGGCCCCGGCGCCGACGGCGCCCCGGCCAAGCGGCGGCTGCGCGCCCGTCCCTGCCCCGGCCTCGATCACGCCACTTTGATGACCACTTCGCCCAAACTCATTCCCGAGGACTTGCGGCCGCGTTACGAGACCGTCGAAACCAGGACGCGGCTGGCGCGCTATGGCGGCGATTGCTACGCCTATTGCATGCTGGCCGCCGGCCATATCGACCTGGTGGTCGAGGCGGCGCTGAACGCCTACGACATAGTCGCCCTGATCCCGATCATCGAAGGCGCGGGCGGAATCGTCACCACCTGGGACGGCGGCGACCCCTCGAAAGGCGGGGCCATCGTCGCCGCCGGCGACCGGCGCGCCCATGAGCAGGCGCTGGAGTTCTTGCGGACG
>CAYRNB010000108.1:0-5749 GCA_964425315.1 uncultured Rhodoblastus sp. | reverse complement strand
TCAGGCCTCCTCCGCCTCTTCTTCCGCCGCCTGACGCAGAAAAGGCTCGCCGGGGATGAACGCGTCGAAGGCGGCCCAGAATTTGGCCCGCATTTCGGCGCGCTCCATCAGGATTTCGTGGCGCGCCCCGGCGAGCACAACACAGGCGCCGACCTTCATCCGCCGCGCGAAACGCTCCATGGGCTCGTTATCCACCAGCCGTTCGGCGGCGCCGGCGATGAAAAGCGTCGGCGTTTTGATCCTTTCCGCCACGCCGCGCGCGTTCAGCCGCTCCATCAGAACATAAGCGACATGCCCCCAGCCGATTGTCGGATCGCCCACGCCGAGCGCCGGCGCCAGGGTCAGAAGCTGGACGGCGCGGCTGTAGCGCCGCGCGTCGCCAGTCAAGATATTGCAGGCGAAGGGCTTTTTCGCCAAAGTTTTCGGGCCGCAGCCAGGCAGGAACATCCGTCCCAGGCCCGCGCCATGCAGCGCGCCGACGATGCGCCGCGCCGTCTTCGAGCCGGGAAAGCCATAGAGACCCAGCATCGGCGCTGTGCCGACGATGCGGGTGAAGGGCGAGCCTTTTGTGGCCGCCTGGTCGAGCACCGCCGCCGCACCCATCGAATGGGCCAGGACGAACCAGGGCTGGGGGCAGTCGGGCTCAAGCAACTGCTGAACGAAAGCGTCGAGATCGAGCCGGAATTCGGAGACGCGCCGTAGATGACCCTTGGCTTTGTTGCGCAGCAGCCGCTGCGAAAGCCCCTGGCCGCGCCAGTCGAATGTCGCCACGGCGAAGCCCCGCCCCAAAAGCTCGTCGATGGTTTCGAAATATTTTTCGATGAATTCGGCGCGGCCGTGCACCAGCGCCACCGTGCCGCGCGGAACGCCCTCCGGCCGCCAGAAGGCGGCGCGCAGCTCCACGCCGTCGGCGGCGCGCAGGCCGACGATATTGCCGCCGGGCGGACAGGGATTGGCGGATATGTCGATCAACTCCATTTGTCGCTCGCTTCAAAATCGCTTGCGCAAAACTCTTGAAATGCCGCGGCGGGCGCCCATTTCCCCGTCAGCGCGGGCCGATGTCGGACGCGCTCACGGCTCGGCTCCATGGGTTCAGCCCGAGAAGGCGCCGACCGCATGTCGCTTCATCTGGAGGATATGCCATGCGTCAATATGATCTGTCTCCCCTTTATCGTTCCACCATCGGCTTCGACCGCTTGTTTTCTCTGCTCGACCAGGTCGGCGGCCAGGAGGCCTCGACCTCCTATCCGCCCTATAATATCGAGCGGACGGGCGAAAACGACTATCGGCTGACGCTTGCCGTCGCCGGCTTCTCCGAGGCCGATCTCTCGATCGAATCGCGGGAAAACACCTTGACCATCAAAGGCGCGAAAGAGCCGCACAAAGAGGGCGAGGCCGCGGAAATGCTTTATCAGGGCATTGCCGCCCGCGCTTTCGAGCGCCGCTTCCAGCTCGCCGACCATGTCCAGGTAACGGGCGCCCGTTTGGAAAACGGCCTGTTGCACGTCGACTTGGTGCGCGAAATTCCGGAAGCGCAGCGGCCGCGCCAGATTCCGATCGGCCGCACGCGCACGGTCGAGGCGCCCAAGGCCGCCTGAGCGGGGGTAAAACCGCTAAAATAAGGCAACGGGCGCGAAATGCGCCCGTTTTCATTGCGGCAGGGGGTCGATTTCGGGGCCGCCGCTCCTGTGCATTGGCCGGGTCGGACTGAGCGCGGCGTCCTTATTATCCGCCGTCCTTCCCGGCGGAGGCGAGGCCGGCGGCGGCAGCACGACGATTTCGCCGCCGGGCCGCGGCGCGCGCTCACGTGACCGGGAAACGTGGTGGCGTCGCCGGGGCGCCGGCGTGAGTTCGACCACCGCCAGGAGCGCGCCATTCCGCGCGTCGAGAATGAATTTCATGCGCGCGCCGCTCCTGATGCGGCCGATGGCGATCACTTGGCCGCTGCGCTGATGCGGCGCGCCGATCATATGCGCGCCTTCGCGCGCCAATATTCCGCGAACCTGCCGGACCGACAGCCGCGGCGCCTCCCTTTCGAACGGCTGGCGCTGGGGCGGCCAATCGAAGAAGAATAAGAAGGGGCGGGCGCGCGCCGGCGCCGCGGCGCCAAGAACCAGCGCGCTCAAGGATAGCGCCAAGCTCGCGCGAAACACATTTTTGAGCGTCCGCCGCGCCATTTCCCTCTCCGAATCATCGGTCCGCCGCAGCGGAGTCTTCTACATTAAAACCGGCCTCTTGGCGAAAAATGGGGCGAAGGCTAAAGCGCCCCGCCGGCTACTGCCGAAAAATGCGGCGCCGGCGCCGCAATTTGCGCTAAGGCCAAAAAAAACGATGGCTTTCGCCTGCGAATGAACGAAAATGACCGCTTGTGCCGACGGCGCTAATCTGGCAATGTCGCGCGCCGATAAATAGGACAGCCTTACTGACCATTTATCAGACTCAAGAGTCGGAACTGCTTCTTTTGCGCCGTCTGCTCCCGCGCCGGCTCGGCGACAGGAATTGCGTGTGCGGATTCGAGGCAGGGGCGTTTGGCTCGCCGCGAAGGGTAAACGGCGCCCGTCCCTGGCCGCGCGCCGCTTGAACCCAGCCGGGGCCGCCGGCGCCAAAGCCTGAGGAAAATGCGTTGGCGCCAAAAATGATTGTTGTTTGACGGGCGGGATGGACAGGCAATGAACCAGCGGCAGGGATCGGAGTTTTTTCGCCCGTCCGCCTCGATCGATGGGACGGGCGCGCCGGAACGGACCGGCGGCGCCGCTTGCGCCGGGAAACGTGAATTTGCGCCGAAGGATGATGAGATGACTTTTGCAACAGCCAACGGCCTGCCGCCGGCGCAGGGCCTTTATGACCCGAAGAACGAGCATGACGCCTGCGGCGTCGGCTTCGTCGCCAATATGCACAACGCCAAATCGCACGAACTCGTGCGCATGGGCTTGCAGATTCTGCTCAATCTCGACCATCGCGGCGCGGTCGGCGCCGATCCCAAGGCCGGCGACGGCTGCGGCATGCTTTTGCAGATTCCTCACCGCTTTTTCGCCGAGGAGACGGCCAAGCTCGGCTTCAACCTGCCCGAGCCGGGCCTTTACGCGGTCGGCGCCTTGTTCATGCCGCGCGACGCCGAGGCCCGGAAGATCATTGAAGAGATTTTCGACCGCGTCATCGCCGAAGAGGGCCAGGTGCTGCTCGGATGGCGCGACGTTCCGGTCGACGCCAGAGGCCTGGGCGAGACGGTCAAACCGACCGAGCCTGTCCACCGCCAGATTTTCATCGGCCGCGGCGCGACGACGCCGGATCAGGCGGTTTTCGAGCGCAAGCTCTATCTCATCCGCAAGATGGTCTCCAACTCGGTCTATGGCCTCAACGACCCCAAGACCAAGGGCTGGTATCCCGTCTCGCTGTCCTCGCGCACCATCGTTTACAAGGGCCTGCTACTCGCCGGCCAGTTGGGCGAATACTTCCTCGATCTCGCCGACGAGCGGGTCGAGACGGCGGTCGCCTTGGTGCACCAGCGCTTTTCCACCAATACGTTTCCGTCGTGGCAGCTCGCCCATCCCTATCGGATGGTGGCGCATAACGGCGAGATCAACACGCTGCGCGGCAACGTCAACTGGATGGCGGCGCGCCAGGCGTCAGTCGCCTCGCCGCTCTTCGGCGACGAAATCTCCAAGCTCTGGCCAATCTCCTACGAGGGCCAGTCCGACACCGCCTGTTTCGACAACGCCCTCGAATTCCTCACCCAGGGCGGCTATTCCATGGCCCACGCCATGATGATGCTGATCCCGGAAGCCTGGGCCGGGAATCCCCTGATGGACGAGGAGCGGCGCGCTTTCTACGAATATCACGCCGCCCTGATGGAGCCGTGGGACGGGCCGGCGGCGGTCGCCTTCACCGACGGGCGCCAGATCGGCGCGACCCTCGACCGAAACGGCCTGCGTCCGGCGCGCTATCTCGTCACCGACGATGGTTTGGTGGTCCTGGCGTCCGAAATGGGCGTGCTGCCGATCCCGGAAGAAAAGATCGTCACCAAATGGCGCCTGCAGCCCGGCCGCATGCTGCTGGTCGATCTGGAGCAGGGCCGCATCATTTCCGATGACGAGATCAAGCAGAGCCTTTCCCGCTCCCATCCCTATCAGGAATGGCTCAACCGCACCCAGATCGTGCTCGAAGAGCTGAGGCCGGTCGAAGGGCGCAGGTCGCGCGCCGACGTGTCCCTGCTCGATCGCCAGCAGGCCTTCGGCTACAGCCAGGAAGACACTTCCCTGTTGATGGCCCCCATGGCGGTGACCGGACAGGAAGGCGTCGGCTCCATGGGCTGCGACACGCCGATCTCGGCCATGTCGTCGCGTTCGAAGCTGCTCTATACCTATTTCAAGCAGAACTTCGCCCAGGTCACCAACCCGCCGATCGATCCGATCCGCGAGGAATTGGTGATGAGCCTCGTCTCCTTCATCGGCCCGCGCCCCAATATTCTCGACCACGAGGGCACGGCGAAGAAGAAGCGGCTCGAAGTGCGCCAGCCGATCCTCACCAACACCGATCTCGAAAAGATCCGCTCGATCGGCCATTTCGAGGACAGTTTCGACACCAAGACGCTCGACATCACCTATCCGGCCGAAATGCGCGACCATGGCATGCAGTTCATGATCGAAAGGTTGTGCGACCGCGCCGAACAGGCGGTCGTCGGCGGCTATAACATCATCGTTCTCTCCGACCGCATGGTCGGGCCGGACCGCATTCCGATTCCGGCCCTGCTCGCTGTCGCGGCGGTGCATCATCATCTCATCCGCAAGGGCCTGCGCACCTCGGTCGGCCTGGTGGTCGAGACGGGCGAAGCGCGCGAAGTGCATCATTTCGCGCTGCTTGCGGGCTATGGCGCCGAGGCGATCAATCCCTATCTCGCCTTCGAGACGCTCGCCGACATGGCCGACGAATTCCCCGCCGAAGTGGACGGCTACGAGGCGGTGAAGCGCTATATCAAGTCGATCGACAAGGGCCTGTTGAAGGTCATGTCGAAAATGGGCATTTCGACTTATCAGTCCTATTGCGGCGCGCAGATCTTCGACTCCGTCGGCCTGTCGAAGGATTTTATCGACGCCTATTTCACCGGCACGGCGACGCCGATCGAAGGCGTCGGTCTTGAGGAAATCGCCCGCGAGACGGCGGAGCGCCACCGCCTCGCCTTCGGCGACGCGCCGGTCTATCGCAATGCGCTTGACGTCGGCGGCGAATACGCCTTCCGCCTGCGCGGCGAGGCGCACAACTGGACGCCCGACACGGTCGCGTTGCTGCAGCATGCGGTGCGCGGCAATGCGAAGGACAAATATCGCGCCTTCGCCAAACTGCTCAACGACCAGTCGGAGCGGCTGCTGACTATTCGCGGCCTGTTCCGCCTCAAGGACGCGGAAGAAGACGACCGCAAGCCCATTCCGCTCGAAGAGGTCGAACCGGCGAGCGAAATCGTCAAGCGTTTCGCCACCGGCGCCATGTCCTTCGGCTCGATCTCGCGCGAGGCCCATACGACTCTCGCCATCGCCATGAACCGCATCGGCGGCAAGTCCAACACCGGCGAGGGCGGCGAGGAAGTGGACCGCTTCAAGCCCCTGCCCAACGGCGATTCCATGCGCTCGGCGATCAAGCAGGTCGCTTCGGGCCGTTTCGGCGTGACGGCGGAATATCTCGTCAATTCCGACATGATCCAGATTAAGATGGCGCAGGGCGCCAAGCCCGGCGAAGGCGGACAATTGCCCGGCCA
>CAYRNB010000107.1:5827-8785 GCA_964425315.1 uncultured Rhodoblastus sp. | reverse complement strand
TCATTGGGTCTGGGTTTTCGTGGGGACGAGACGACGGGTCCCCGTAACCTCAGTCGCGGGCCGGCGGTCGCAGCTGAGTAATTTCCGAACCTGCCGCGCCGCAGCAGCCGCGCATAGTGTGTGTCACATTCCAAAATCGGCCGATGCGTTTCGTCGCCACCGACCGGACGGCGCTCCAATCGAGCTATGCGGCAGGTCCGTATTTACCGTGACGAATGTCTTCATCTCGGTCTGAAAGGAACGACGTGATGTTTATCTATGTCATCCCGGTTCTGGTCCTCGCCGCTTTTGTTGTGGTCCTCAAGGCGGTGAAGATTCTGCGCGAGTATGAGCGCGCCGTCGTCTTCACCCTGGGGCGTTTCCAAAGAGTCAGAGGGCCGGGCCTGGTGTTGCTGCTCCCCTTCATCCAGGAAATGGTGCGGGTCGATCTACGCATACAGGTCATCGAGATCCCGAGTCAGGACGTGATCTCGCGCGATAACGTCTCGATGAAGGTCGACGCCGTGTTGTATTTCAATGTCATCGATCCCGAGCGGGCGATTATCCACGTCCAAAACTATCTTCCCGCCACCAACATGCTCGCCCAAACTACGCTGCGGGCTGTGCTCGGCCAGCATGAGCTCGACGCCATGCTCTCCGAACGAAAGAAGCTCAGCGCCGATGTCCAGAGCATTCTCGACGCCCAGACCGAGACCTGGGGCATCAAGGTCAGCAACGTCGAGATCAGAACGGTCGAGCTGACCGACAACATGGTGCGGGCTATCGCCAAACAGGCGGAGGCGGAACGCGACCGTCGCGCCAAGGTCATCCATGCGGAGGCCGAGTTTCAGGCGTCGCAAACCCTGGTCAACGCCGCCAAAATCCTCGGAAGCATCCCAGCCGCGATGCAGTTGCGCTATCTGCAAACGCTGACGGAAATCAGCGCCGAACAGAATTCGACGGTCGTTTTCCCGATGCCGATCGACATCGTCAGACCGTTCCTCGAACTGCTTGACAAGGCCGGCAAGCCGCTTGGCGCCAACGGCGGCGATCGCGCGCCACCCCTGAAAGGCGTCCCATTGGCCGTATCAGGCGCCGAGGCGTAAACCCCCGCCCCATGGCCCGAGCATTCCCGGCGTGCGCCGGCGCCTGGAAGCCGGAGACGCCGGGTTGAGAAATCGGATCGGGAGAACCCGTCGACCAGGCAACCCGGAGCATCTGAAGACGGATCCTTCATTGGAGATCAAATGACAGATCAGCCGACATCAAAGGCCGTTCCGGCCGAAAATCCTTCCCCGGCGGAATCTCGCGCTTTCCCCGTTCTCTTCGCGGCTTCGCCCGTCAATGTCATGGACGCGTGGCCGGCCTACATGATCGATGCGCTCCAGCGCAGCGTTCTGTTCGTCGACCTGTTGCGGCGTCGCGGCAATGAAGAGATCGAGATCACCTCCCGCCCGACCGCGACCGTGCTGCGCTTCGACCACGAAGTCGTCATGACCGGGCGGTCGCTGGCGCGGCCGATCAACTATTCGCTGTTGCGTATTTTACCGACGCCAGGGCGTGCGACCGACCCCCGCAAACGGCCGGTCGTGGTGGTCGATCCCCGCGCCGGCCAGGGACCGGGTATCGGCGGCTTCAAGGCGGAGAGCGAGATCGGCGACGCCCTGGAGGCGGGCCACCCGGTGTATTTTATCGGCTTCAGCGCGGTCCCCGAGCCCGGCCAGCAATTCCTCGACGTCGTCGAGGGACAGGTGAAGTTCTTCGAGCGTGTGGTCGAACTCCATCCGGATGTATCGCGCCCGTTTGCGATCGGTAACTGCCAGGCCGGCTATCAGACACTGATGGTGGCCATGCTGCGGCCGGACCTCTTCGGCCCTTGCCTGGTCCCCGGATCCCCCATGTCCTATTGGCAAGGCGTCCATGGAAAGAACCCGATGCGCTATTCGGGCGGCCTGCTCGGCGGAAGCTGGCTCACCGCCCTGACGAGCGACCTTGGTAACGGGAAGTTCGACGGCACGGGCCTGATCCTGAATTTCGACGCGCTGAATCCGGCCTACTGGCTCTGGGGCAAGCAATACGAGGTCTACACGCACATCGACACCGGTGCGGAGCGCTACCTGGAGTTCGAGAAATGGTGGGGCGACTTCATCGAGCTCAACGGCGACGAGATGCAATTCCTGGTGGACAATCTTTTCATCGGCGACAAGCTGACCCGTAACGAGATCAAGTCGCACGACGGCACGATCTTCGATCTCCGCAACATCACCTCGCCGATCATCGTGTTCACCTCGTCGGAAGACAACGTCAGTCCGCCGCCGCAGTCCCTCGGCTGGATCCTCGACCTCTATCGCGACGTTGACGACATCCGCGCCACCGGCCGAACCATCGTTTATTGCCTGAGCCACACGGTCGGACATCTCGCCATCTTCGTCTCCACCAAGGTCGGCGCCAAGCAGGACGAGGAATTCGTCCAGATGATGGATGTCATCGACTGTCTGCCACCCGGTCTCCATGAAATGGTCATTTCGCCGCGGCCGGCCGACGTGCCTGCGGGTGGCTTCGTCACCGGCGACTGGATCGCCCGCTTCGAACAGCGCTCGCTCGACGACATCCGTGCGCTTGGACGCAACAGCCCAGCGGACGACCGCGCCTTCGCCGCCGTGGCCCGGTTCTCGGACCTCAACCTGTCGCTCTATCGCACCTTCATGCAGCCCGTGGTCCGTGCGCTGGCCAACCAGCCGGCCGCCGACATCATGCGGACCCTTAACCCGCTGAGGCTCAGCTACACCCTGTTCTCCGACAGAAATCCGTGGATGCGGCCGGTTCAGAAGCTGGCTGCCGAGGCGGCGGCGTCGCGCAAGTCCGTCCCGTCGAATAACCCGTTCCTGGCGCTTCAAACCCAGATATCCGACCAGATCACCGCGGGTTTGGATGCCTATCGAGTGATACGTGACCAGCTGTCCGAGAAGATGTTCTTCG
>CAYRNB010000107.1:0-5727 GCA_964425315.1 uncultured Rhodoblastus sp. | reverse complement strand
CCCGAGGCGGACGCGCGCAAGGATCTGCTGAAACGGGTGAACGCGGTCATCGGCGCAGGCGGGGCGCCGCTCGCCGCCGGCCGTGATCGCCTGGCGCGATTGTCGCAGGTGCTCGATGTGCCGCTTGAGAAGCGTTTGGCCGCCGTCGCGTCCGCCTGAATCTCCGCACGCCCTGGCCGGCCGGGCCGCATCCGGCGCGGCGCGCTCGGGTTGGCCGACACACTGCTGTCGCTGGTGATCGTCATGAAAAGCGACCGCCGCGTGAGACTGCCATCTGGAGTTGCTGCGATGCGGACCATTGTAAACAAGACCTTTGAAGAGATCGCCATCGGCGATGCCGCGTCGGCTCAGCGCCGGCTGCAAGCGGGCGATGTGCGAGCCTGGGAAGCTGCCTTCGGCGATGTCGACACGCTGGCGGCCGGCAAGGGCGAAAGCCAGGCCGCGGCGGGCATCGTCACGGCGATCCTGACCGCGCTGGTCGGTTCATCGCTGCCGGGACCGGGCGCCAGCATCCGTACCGCCTCGGTGCAGATCAAAGGCGCCTTGCCGATCGACGCCGTGATGACCGCACGCCTCGTCGTGCGCGAGAAGCGTACGGATCAGGGAATCGTCGTGCTGGACGGACTTTGCTCCGATCCGGCCGGCCACGTCATCGCGACCGCGGTCCTGGAGGTGCTGGCGCCGACGACGCGGCAACAGCGTGAGGTGGCGGAGCATCGGCTCGAAGGGCTGCTGGAACGCTGCCGCGACCTCAAGCCAATGACGACCGGAGTCGTTCATCCGTGCAGCGTCGACGCGCTGGCCGGCGCGGTCGAGAGCGCCGAGGCTGCGCTGATTCTGCCGGTGATGTTCGGGCCGGAGGCCGAAATCCGCCGCATCGCGGATCAGGCAAACCTGGACCTCGCCAAATATCGGATCGTGGCGACAGACGGCCCGGAGGATTCGGCGTTCAAGGCCGCCGCCGCCGCCGGCGCTGGCGAGATCGCGGCGCTGATGAAGGGCAGCCTTCATACTGACGTGCTCTTGCACGCCATCATGCAGAAAGACGCGAAACTCCATGCTGGCCGGCTGATCAGCCACTGCGCGATGGTCTCGGCGCCGACCTATGCGCGCCGCTTCGTCATCAGCGATGTCGCGCTGAACATTGCGCCCGATACCGACCAGAAGCGGGACATCTGCCAAAACGCCATCGGCTTCGCCCGTGCGCTTGGCGTCGACCTGCCGAAAGTCGCCGTGCTCGCCGCAGTGGAAATGGTGAGCACAAAGATGCCGGCCACGCTCGATGGCGCGATCCTGGCCAAGATGGCGGATCGGCGGCAGATCGTCGGCGGAATCGTCGATGGTCCGCTCGATCTGGACGCCGCCGTGGATGCCGAAGCCGCCCGGATCAAAGACATCTCATCTCCGGTCGCGGGTCTCGCCGATGTCCTGATCGCGCCGAACATCGAGGCGGGCAACATGGTCTACAAGAATCTCGCCTTCATGGCCGACGCGCAGACGGCCGGCTTGGTCGTCGGCGCGCGGGTTCCGGTGATCCTGACGAGCAGGGCCGACACGGCCGCCGCGCGTCGGTTCTCGGCCGCGGCGGCGGTCCTGTATGCCGATGCGATAGCGCGCGATCCGGGGGTCCTTTTCCCTCAAACGGCGGAGTGATCGCCCATGAGCGACGCCATCGCCGTCTTCAACGCCGGCTCCACGAGCCTGAAGTTCGGCGCCTATGCTCTGGACGCGAAAAAGTCGCTGCCACTCCTGTGCCGCGGCAGCATCGACGGCATGCAGGCCGATCCACAATTCATCGCCAATAATGCCGCCGGCCAGCGGCTGGCCGCCCATGCCTGGGGCAAGGACAGCGCGATCGACCATAAGACGGCGATGCAATTCGTCATCACCTGGCTGGAGGCGAACCTCGCCGGCACGAATGTAATAGCGGCGGGTCATCGCGTGGTGCTTGGGGGCGCCCGGTTCGAGGCGCCGGTTCTGATCGACAGTGAAGTGCTCGACTACCTCCAATCGCTTACGGCAATGGAGCCGTCGCACCAGCCTTTCAACATCCGCGGCGCCCGGGCCTTTGCCGAAGCCTTCCCGGGCTTGCCGCAAGTCGCCTGTTTCGACACCTCGTTTCATCGAACGATGCCGGAAGTGGCGCAGACCTACGCGCTTCCGAAAGACGTCCGTGATGCGGGCGTGCGCCACTGGGGCTACCACGGCATCTCCTACGACTATATCAGCCGGCAGGTTCCGAAGTTCGCGCCTCAAGCGCGCCGCGTGATCGCCGCGCATCTCGGCGGCGGCGCCAGCATGTGCGCCATGCTTGACGGAAAGAGCGTCGAGACCTCGATGGGCTTTGCCGGCGTGTCCGGACTGCCGATGGCGACGCGCTCAGGCGACGTGCCGCCGGGCGCGCTCTTCTATCTGCTGCGCCGCGAACTGTACGACGCCGCGTCGCTGGAAAAAATGCTGTACGAGCGCGCGGGCCTCTTCGGGCTCTCCGGCGTCAGCGGCGACATGCATGTCCTGCAGGACAGCGACGCGCCGGCCGCCATCGCGGCGGTCGACTATTTTGTTCATGCGATGACCAAATACGCCGGCGCCTACGCGGCCGTGCTTGGCGGGCTGGACGCATTCGTGTTTACCGCCGGCATCGGCGAGCACTCCGTCCCGGTGCGCGCAGCTCTGTGCCGCCGGCTGGCGTCGCTTGGCGTGACGCTGGACGACAAGGCAAACGCGTCCGGCGGACCGCGCATCTCCACCCCCGACAGCCAAGTGTCCGTCTGGGTCATCCCCACCAACGAGGAACTGATGATCGCGCAGCACACGCTGGCGCTCGTTCGGCCCTCGCCGACCTGATCGAAGGAAGATCCGCCTTGACCGCCCATGCAGCCGAGCCCAAAGTCTCCGGGTCGAAACCCGGTCCGCAGCCCAACCCAAAGGACGACCTGAAAACCCTGCCTTTGGCGGAGGTCGAGAAAAAGTTGGCGTCGTCGCCGGAGGGCCTCACCGGGGCCGAGGCGCAAAAGCGACTGACGCAATATGGTCCCAACGAAATCCCGGAAAAGAAGACCAACGCGCTGCTGAAATTTCTCGGTTACTTCTGGGGTCCGATTCCCTGGATGATCGAAATCGCGGTGGTTCTTTCCGCCGTCGTTCGCCACTGGCCCGACTTCTTCATCATTCTGGTGCTGCTCGTCGCCAACGGCGCCATCGGCTTCTGGGAAGAACACGAAGCCGGCAATGCGATCGATGCGTTGAAGGCTAGGCTCGCGATCAAGGCGCGGGTGAAGCGCGATGGAAAATGGATCACGCCGCCCGCAAAGGACCTGGTGCCCGGCGACGCGATACGGCTGCGTCTGGGCGACATCGTTCCCGCCGACGCGCGTCTGCTGGATGGTGACGAAATCTCGGTCGATCAGTCGGCGCTGACGGGAGAATCTTTGCCGGCCACGCGCAAAACCGGCGACGCGATATTCTCGGGATCGATCATCCGGCGCGGCGAGATCGACGCGCTTGTCTACGCGACGGGCGGCAAGACCTATTTCGGCAGGACGGCGGAACTGGTCGAGACGGCGGTCACTGTCAGCCATTTTCAGAAGGCCGTGATGAAGATCGGCGACTATCTCATCGTTCTCGCGTTGATCGTGGTGGCCGTGATCATCAGCCTCTCGATCTATCGCGGCGAAGCCGTTCTCACGACGCTGCAATTCGCGCTCGTCCTGACCGTGGCCGCCATTCCCGTGGCGATGCCCACGGTGTTGTCGGTGACAATGGCGGTGGGCGCGCGCAAGCTCGCGAAGAAACAGGCGATCGTGAGCAAGCTGGTCGCCATCGAGGAACTGGCCGGCGTCGACGTGCTCTGCGCCGACAAGACGGGCACGCTGACGCAGAACAAACTGACGCTGGGGGAGCCTTTTTGCCTGGACGCGGTCACGCCCGATGATCTCATCCTGGCCGGCGCGCTCGCCTCGCGACAGGAGAACGACGACACGATCGATCTGGCGGTGCTGAGCGGCCTTAAGGACAAGGGCGCGTTGAAACCCTATCAAGTCACGCATTTCACCCCGTTCGATCCCGTGCACAAGCGCACCGAGGCGACGGTGAAGACTGCGGACGGCAAGTCCTTCAAGGTGACGAAAGGCGCGCCGCAGGTCATTCAGGGCCTGTCGGACAACGCGGCGGCGGTCAAGGCCGCCGTCGACAAGGCGGTCGACGACTTCGCGGCGCGCGGTTTTCGCGCGCTCGGCGTCGCGCGGGCGGACGGCGATGGCAAATGGCGGATGCTGGGCGTGTTGCCGCTGTTCGATCCGCCGCGCGTGGACGCCAAGGCGACTGTCGCCGCCGCCGCCAAAATGGGCGTGAAGATCAAGATGGTGACCGGCGACGCCCTCGCGATCGCCCGGGAGATGGCCAAGACCCTCGGGATGGGCGCAAACATCCTCGACGGCGGAACGCTTGGCGATTCCAAGACCGACGCAACGCCGGAAGCGGCCAAGGCCATAGAGAACGCCGATGGCTTCGCCCAGGTCTTTCCTGAGCACAAGTTTCATATCGTCGACGTGCTGCAGAAGCACGGCCACATCGTCGGCATGACGGGCGATGGCGTGAACGATGCGCCGGCGCTGAAGAAAGCCGACTGCGGCTTCGCGGTCTCGGGCGCCACAGACGCGGCGCGCGCGGCCGCATCCATCGTTCTGGTGGCGCCTGGACTGGGCGTGATCCTCGACGCGATCAAGCAGAGCCGCGAGATATTCCAGCGGATGAACAGCTACGCGATGTACCGCATAGCGGAAACGTTGCGCGTGCTCCTGTTCATGACCCTGGCGATCGTCGTTTTCGACTTCTTTCCCGTGACCGCGATCATGATCGTGATGCTCGCCCTGCTCAACGACGGCGCGATACTGTCGATCGCCTACGACAACGTCCATTACCGGAACCAGTCCGAAACGTGGGACATGCGGACGGTTCTGACGATCGCCACCGTGCTCGGGCTGGTCGGCCCGATCGCCGCCTTCGGTCTCTTCTACCTCGGCGACCAGGTTTTTCACATCGACCGCCCGCAGCTCCAGACCATGATGTATCTGCTGCTGTCGGTGGCGGGACATCTGACGATCTTTCAGACGCGCACGCGCGGACCCTGGTGGTCGATTCGTCCGGCGCGCATCCTGATGATCGCGGTCGTCGGGACGCAGGCGCTGGCGACGGCGATCTGCCTCTTCGGGTTCCTCGTGACCCCGCTGTGGTGGGGCTGGGCGGCGCTGGTCTGGGGCTACGCCTTGAGTTGGTTCCTGTTGACGGATCCGCTGAAGCTGCTCGCCTATCACTATCTCGACGCCACCAAGAAGGCCGCGCCGAAGCGGCGGGACGAAAAAAAGCAGCGCGTCGCCAAGCTCGACGCCGCCAAAAGCGTCGACGCCAAGCCTGAAGCCAAATCCGGACCCCGAGCTGACGCGAAGCCTCACGAGACCAAGCCTGAGGTTAAACCTGTGGCTTCGCCCGCGTCCGAGCCTCAGCCTGCCCCCAAGGCAGGCGCAAAAACCGCCGAAGCCGAGCCTAAGCTCAGACCCGACGGGTAGACCGAAGGCGCGAACTTGCTGGACATGAAGCTCGGCGACGTGCTCTTGGCCGGGATCGCCAGCGACCCACAAGGCGCGGGGCAGTTCATCGCCAAGGCGATCGCTGAGATCGAAGCCGCCCCGGGCTCAACGGCGCCGGGCCCGACAGCCGAGTCCCCGC
>CAYRNB010000106.1:0-9132 GCA_964425315.1 uncultured Rhodoblastus sp. | reverse complement strand
GCCGATTTCGATCTCAACGACAAGTCGATCACCATCGAGCGCCGTTCGGAAGGCGGCGTGCAATTGCTCAAAACCAAACTGCCCTGCCTCGTCACCATGCTCGAAGGCTCGAATGTCGTGCGCCGCGGCCGCATCGAGGACGCGCTTCGCGCGGCGCGCGCCGACATCATCACCTGGAGCGCCAAGGACGCCGGCATCGAGGACGTGACCAAATGCGGCCTGCGCGGCTCGCCCACCGTGGTCAAGCGTGTGTTCGCGCCGCCGCCTCGCGCGGAAAAAGCCGCGTTGATCGACACCAATGCGCACAAGGCGGCGGGCGAAATGGCCGACGCTTTGATCGAAGCCATGTTCGCCCATACGGCATCGCTGGAAGGCGATCTCGAAAAACTCGCCGCTGGTTTTTAAGGAGCCCGACATGTCCGAACAAAAACCCGCCGCCGGCGGCGGCCGCGCCTCGATGAAGAAGGAGCTGCCGGAAAAATTCCGCGACTACAAGCATGTCTGGGTCTTCATCGAGATGGAGCGCGGCGTCGTTCATCCGGTGTCTTTCGAACTGCTCGGCGAAGGCCGCAAGCTCGCCGACAGGCTCGGCGTGGAATTGGCCGGCGTCGTGCTCGGCGCGCCAGGCGAAGAGGTTCAGCATGCGGCGAAGGAAAGCTTCGCCTATGGCGCGGATCTCGTCTACATGGTCGAGCATCCGACGCTTGCCGACTATCGCAACGAGCCCTATTCGAAGGCGCTGACCGACCTCGTCAATACGCATAAGCCGGAAATTCTCCTGCTCGGCGCGACGACGCTCGGCCGTGACCTCGCCGGCTCGGTCGCCACCACTCTGCTGACCGGCCTCACCGCCGATTGCACCGAGCTCAATGTCGACGACGACAAATCGCTCGCCGCCACGCGTCCGACCTTCGGCGGCTCGCTGCTCTGCACGATCTACACGCTGAATTATCGGCCGCAGATGGCGACAGTGCGGCCGCGCGTCATGCGCATGCCGGAGCGCGTCGAGGGCCGCGAGGGACGCATCGTTTCCTTCGCGCCCGATCTCGACGAAGCGAACATCATCACCAAGATTTTGCGCTTCCTGCCGGACCGCGATTCCAACAAGGTCAATCTCGCCTTCGCCGATGTCGTGGTCGCCGGCGGCATGGGCCTGCAGAACGCCGAGAATTTCCAACTGGTGCGCAATCTCGCCGCGACGCTCGGCGCCGAATACGGCTGCTCGCGGCCGTTGGTGCAGAAGGGCTGGGTGACGTCCGACCGGCAGATCGGCCAGACGGGCAAGACGATACGGCCCAAACTCTATATTGCGGCCGGCGTTTCCGGAGCGATTCAGCATCGCGTCGGTGTCGAGGGCGCGGATCTCATCGTCGCCATCAACACCGACAAGAACGCGCCGATCTTCGATTTCGCCCATATTGGAATTGTCACCGACGCCATGCGCTTTCTGCCGGCTTTGACCGAGGCCTTCCGAAAGCGTCTATCGCCCCATTCGAAAGACCGGCTCGCCGGCTGACAATTGTTGAGGACACGACAATGATCGACGAAAAATTCGACGCGATTGTCATAGGGGCCGGCATGTCCGGCAACGCCGCGGCCTATACGATGGCGTCGCGCGGCCTCAAAGTGCTTCAGCTTGAACGCGGCGAATATCCCGGCTCGAAGAACGTGCAGGGCGGCATTCTTTATGCGGACATGCTGGAGAAGATCATTCCGGATTTCCGCAGCGAGGCGCCGCTGGAGCGCCATCTGATCGAACAGCGCTTCTGGTTCATGACCGACAAGTCGCACACCGGCATGCATTATCGCTCGGACGAGTTCAATGAGGACAAGCCCAATCGCTACACGATCATCCGTTCGCAATTCGATCGCTGGTTCGCCAGGGAGGCGCAGGCCAAGGGCTCGATCCTTCTGTGCGAGACCACCGCGGTCGAATTGATCCAGGACGCTTACGGCAAAGTGGTCGGCGTGCGCACCGACCGTGGCGGCAGCCCTGTCCACGCCGATGTCGTCGTGCTCGCCGAGGGCGTCAACGGCCTGCTCGGCGCTCGCGCCGGACTGCGCGAGCGGCCCGCGCCCTCGACCGTTGCGCTCGCCGTCAAGGAAATGCATTTCCTGCCGCCCGAGACGATCGAATCGCGTTTCAACGTCCAGGGCGACGAGGGCGTGGTGATCGAAGCCGCCGGCACGATTTCAAACGGCATGGCCGGCATGGGCTTCATCTACACCAACAGGGAGAGCATTTCGATCGGCATCGGTTGCCTGGTGTCGGATTTCGCCGACCATCAGGTCGGCCCGGCGCAATTGCTCGACATGTTCAAGAAACACCCTTCCGTTGCGCCTTTGATCGAGGGCTCGGAAGTCAAGGAATACGCCACCCATCTCATTCCGGAAGGGGGTTTCAAGGCTGTGCCGCAGCTTTACGGTGACGGCTGGGTGATGTGCGGCGATGCGGGCCAGCTCAACAATGCGGTGCATCGCGAAGGATCGAATCTGGCGATGACGTCGGGCCGCCTCGCCGGAGAGGCAATCTTCCAGATCAAGTCGCGGCGCGACAAAATGACGGCGGAAAATCTGTCGCTCTACAAGAAATTCCTCGACGAAAGTTTTGTGATGAAGGATCTGCGCAAGCACAAGGATATGCCCGCCTTGCTGCACACTCAGGCGCAGAATCTGTTCCTTACCTATCCGCAACTCATCGCCAAGGCGATGGACAATTTCGTCCGTGTCGACGGAACGCCGAAGATCGACAAGGAAAAGGACACGGTTCGGGCGTTCCGCAAGGCGCGCGGCTTCGGCTTGATCGGCGACGCTTTCCGCCTCGCCCGCGCTTGGCGCTGAACATTCATTCTTCGAAGGAGACGGGACATGGCCGAAGCGCAACAATTCCAGAAAATCGAAGAAAAGCTCTATCAGAACCGCTATGTGGTCGATGCGGGCAAACCGCATATCTCCATTACGCCGCATGTGACGCCGTCGAAGAACCTGTTGGCCATGACCAAGATCTGCCCGGCTGGCTGCTATACTGAGAACGAGAACGGCCAGGTGGAAATCACCGCCGACGGTTGCATGGAATGCGGCACCTGCCGTGTCCTGCTGGAAGAAGCGGGCGAGATCACCTGGAATTATCCGCGCGGCGGCTACGGGATCCTGTTCAAATTCGGCTGAGGCCTTTCCTTTGGCCGCCGCGGCGTGGGGCCAGGACGGATGGAAAATCGGCGGCAAGTCGTTGAAACATGCGGCCTGCCATCATTTTGGACTTGCCGCGGGGCGCGCTTGGGGCAAAGCTGTTGGCGCATCGGCGTTATCCGCATAAAAACGGGAACTGAACCATGAAAATCTCCGCCCGCAATGCTTTGCTTGGAAAGGTGGTCGAAATCGTCAAGGGCGCGACCACCGCGCATGTGCGCATCGATGTGAATGGCGCGATCATCACCGCGTCGATCACCAACGAGTCGGTCGACGACCTGAAACTGAAAGTCGGCGACGAGGCCTATGCCGTTATCAAGGCGTCGAATGTCATGGTCGCGACCAAGTAAGCCGCGCGCCTCATCTCGAAAGGATCATGACCAGGCGCTCGACCAGCTTTCCTTGCTTCAAATGCTGGTCGAAGATTTCGTCTATGTCCTGCGGCGATTGCGGCCGGTACCAGACACCTTCCGGATAGACGACCAGCAGCGGGCCGGCGGAGCAGAAGCCGAGACAGCCGGCCGGGGTGAAGCCGATGTCGCCGCCGCCTTCCGCTTCGACCCGGCGGCCGAGACGCTCCCATAAAGGCTGGGCGCCGAGCGCGCCGCAGGAGCCGCGCGGATGACCCGGCGGACGCTGGGTGAAGCAGGCGAAGACGTGGCGCTTGTAAAGCTGCGGCAGGTCGAAAGTATTTTCGTCGTTCATTACGCGGCCTTTATTTTTTCCGGCGCGCCAGGACGAAGCCGTTCGCCTCATCGGCGCTGGCGACGATCTTCATGCAAAAGTCCCGATTGTCGAGAAAATGCAGGTCAAAGCGCGGATAGGAGCGCTGCGGCTGTTCTTCCACGTCGGAAGCGTCGCAGCGCGCGAAGCGCAGGTGCGGCAGTTTCTGCCGCAGCAGCGACAGAGCCTCGCCGTCGATTTCGGGATTGCTCAGCAGGTGGTCGATCGCGAGAAAATCCTGTTCGCCTATGGCCATGCCGCCGCCCTCAATCGCTCAGAACGCCGGCGCGGCTGCGCGGCTCGGCGAGCGGGACGATTTCCTCCTCCAGGCAGCCGACGACGCGGCTCTCGTCGAATTCCACCAGATAGACGGGCGTCTCGGTTTCGGTGTGCATCCCAACCTTGACGATTTCGCCGACGGCGCCGGCCTTGGCCAGAAGCGCGTCCGGCGCCGCGTCGGGATAGGAGCCGTCGTTATAAAGATCGGCCAGGACACGCACTTTTTCGCCCTGGTCGAATTTGGGCAGACGATAGGGAATCATGGGCAAATCCCGCTAAATTGACCAGTCGACAGCCGGCGCCTGGCTGGCGCAGGTCGTCCCCTTGGGGTCGTGAAACACCAGCCCCGACTGCGAGGCGCTCTCGGCGAAATCGATGGTCACGCCTTCAAGCAGCAGGCGGCTTTCCGCCGGCAGGAACAGACGCAGGCCATTGTGCTCGACGACCGCGTCGCCCGGCTCCGGCTGCGTTTTGACGTCCATTGCGGCCGACAGGCCGGAACAGCCGCCCGGCTTGACGGTCAGGCGGAATCCCGCGCCCGGCCCGCCGTCGACGCGCAGCATCAAACGGATGAATTTTTCCGCTTTCGGCGTGATCTCGAAATTCATGCGGCCTCCTCGCGCCTTTCATCATGTCCGTCGTCAGCGGACCAGGCCGACGCAGCAAGCTTGGCGCCAGAGAAAGGGGTGGAAAGCGGCCGCCTTAGGGCGTTCCAAACGCCCTCGCGTCGGCAATCGGCCAAAATCCTGTCGGGAATCCGACGCGGCCCCGGCAATCCGGGCACGGCCATTTTTCTCTTGCGAAGGCCGGGCGGCGCCGCTTAGCTGAACGGCGTCGTTCGCTCCCCGCAGGGCGGCGGCCTTCAGGCGCCGGGCGCGTTCAATTCCGCGAGCGGAGAGGGAAACATGGAAAACAGGGTCGTGGTCGTCACCGGCGCCTTCGGAATATTGGGTCAAGCAGCGGTTCGGCGCGCCGTCGAAATGGGGGCGCGGGTCGCCATGGTCGATATCGGCGCGCAGAAACCAGGCGGCGCGGAAACGGCGCCTGCCGGGCCGACGCTCAAGCTGGAGGGCGTCGATCTGGCCGATAGCGAAGCGGCCCGCTCCGCCTTCGCCCGTATCGCCGCCCATTTCGGCGGCGTCGACGTCCTGTTGAACATTGCCGGCGGATTTGTCTGGGAGACCATGGCCGATGGCGATATCGCCGCCTGGGACCGGATGTTCGCGGTCAATCTGCGGACTGCGGTTTCCGCCTGCATCGCCGCTCTCCCCCTGCTCGAAAAAAGCGATTCCGGCGCCATCGTCAATGTCGGCGCCAATGCGGCGGCCAAGGCCGGAGTCGGAATGGGCGCCTACGCCGCCGCCAAGGCGGGAATCGCCAAACTCACGGAGAGTCTGGCCGAGGAGTTCAAGGGCCGGATCACCGCCAACGCCGTGCTTCCCTCGATCATCGACACGCCCGCCAACCGCGCCGCCATGCCGGACGCCGATTTCGGCAAATGGGTGCGGCCGGAAGAGATTGCCGAAGCAATGCTTTTCCTCGCCTCCAGAAGATCGCGCGCCATTACAGGCGCCCTTCTTCCAGTGACTGGAGGCGTCTGAAAAGCGTCTTCAACGTGAAACCGCCGGCCCGGCTTGGCTGCTAGGCGGCTTCAGGCGTCCGCCAGGGCCATGCGGACCAATTGCGACAGGCTGCCGGCCTTGGTCTTGGCCATCAGGCGCGCGCGATGGGATTCCACCGTCCGCACGCTGATGCCGAGTTCGTATGCGATGGTCTTGTTGAGTTTGCCGGCGAGCAGGCCGGCGAGAACGTCCTTTTCGCGCCGGCTTAATTTGTCAAATCTCTCTTTGACCTTCGAGTCGCCCGATTCCTCCGGCTCCTGATTGTCGTCGCCGGCCAGCGCCGACCTGATGCTGTTCACCAGGGTTTCGCCGCGCACCGGCTTTACGATGAAATCGACCGCCCCCATTTTCATCGCTTGGACCGCGAGCGCTATATCGCCATAAGCGGTCATCACCACGATCGGCGTCGAAATTCTGCGCTCTTTTAGGCCGGTCAGCAACTCGAGTCCCGACATTCCGGGCATGCGAACATCAGTGACAAGGCAGTCGTCGCCATTACTGCCGCCCGTGGCGAGAAATTCCTCGGCTGAGCCATAGGCGCGAACGCCAAAACCTTCCATCGCCAATAACATTTCGAGCGATTCGCGGACGGCGGGATCGTCGTCGACAATATGAACTATGGGTGATTGTTGGGTCATGAAATTCCGACCTCCTCAAAGGCGGCGCGTCCATCCTACGCCTCCGCAAAAAGCGAAGATAGGCCTTTAGTCGAATAACCGGCCTACGGCCGCGCGGATGCGACTTATTCGTCGCACGGCCCGGAGGCCGCCGCCAAGTCATTGAATAAGAACGGCCGTTGCGCCCTGCAATACGTAGAATCACTCAATCCGCTCGGGCGACGGACCGCGGTTCGGCGACTGCGCGGCGGGGCCGATAGGACATCATCGGCAATGTGAAATAGAAGATGGCGCCGCGCGGCAGATTGGCGTGGAAGCCGATCTTGCCGCCGTGGCTCTCGACGATCGAGCGGCAAAGGGACAGGCCGATGCCCATGCCGCGCGTTTTCGTCGTCACAAAGGGATCGAACAGTTGCGCCGCGTGGGCGACATCGACGCCGGGACCGTTGTCGACCACCCTGACGCGCGCAAAGCCCGGCCGATCGACGCCCGCCTCGACGACGATTTGCGGCTTCGATTCCTTGTCGAAAGCCTCCGCCGCATTGCGCAGGAGATTGAGGAGAACCTGCTGAATCTGGACGCGATCGACATTGACCCTTAGCGGCGAGTCCGGCAGCCGCAGGCCGACGCGCGCCGCGCGGCTGGCGGCGGGGAATGCGAGGTCGACGGCGTCCCGGATCAGATGTCGGAGGTCCGTCGGCGCGCGTTCCGGCGCGCGCTTCTCGATAAAACTGCGTAGGCGCGTCAGGATGTCTGAAGCCCGGCCCGCCTGCGCTTCGGCCTTGTCGATCGCCAGGGCGACCGCCGCGAATTTGTCGTCGGCGGCTGGCGTCTTCCGGCGGGCGGCCGCGAGAAAATTGGCGATCGCCATCAGCGGCTGGCTGAGTTCGTGGGCGAGGCTCGCGACCACTTCGCCCATGTCGTTCAGGCGAGAGGCGTGCGCCAGCTCGTCGCGCAGCTGATCGGCGCGGCGCCTTTCGTTTTCCTCGGCGGAAAGATCGCGCATCAGGCCGACGAACAGCAGGCCGTCGCCGTCGTAGGGCGCTTCGGTGACGGTCAATTCCTTGAGGAACAACTCGCCGTTCTTGCGCCGGCCGTAAAGCTTGCGCCTTTTGCCGATGATCTTCTTCTCGCCGGTGCGCAAATAATTGGCGATATAGGTATCGTGGCGGCTGCGATCCGGCTCCGGCATCAACAGGCTGACATTCTGGCCGATCAGCTCGCTCTCTTCATAGCCATAGAGTTCCACCGTCGCGGGATTGGCCGACCGGATGATCCCATGACGATCGATGGTGACGATGGCCTCCATCGCCGAGTCGACGATGGCCCGCAGCCGCCGTTTCCGGTCGCGCAGGTCTTCTTCGGTTTGTTTTTGCGCGGTGATGTCGCGTCCAGTGACTATGGCGCCGACAATCGCGTCGTTCGCGTCATGAATTGGCGCCGAATTATAGCTGCCAATCCATTCCTCGCCCGTGTCCTTGCGCCGCAGCCGGTACACCTGACCGACGGCGCTCTCGCCCCGTAGCGCGCGCGGGATGACCCAGTCCTCAGGTGGAAGCATTCTGCCATCGCTGGCGAACACATCCAGAATCTTTGGATATTCGGCAAGCGCGCGGAAGCATTCCGTCCTGTCCTTCAATCGGTGAAAAGTGATGAAGGCGTCGTTGAACTGAATGATTTGGCCTTGTGTGTCGGAGATGAAAACAGCGTCGCTCATGGCCGCCAAGGCGGCCTCGAGATAGGTCATGCTCGCCAAGGCCTCCCGCTCGGCGCGCCTGCTTTCAGTGACGTCGATGAGGGTGACCGCCACGCCGGCAATCTCGTCGGTGGGGCCATGCTGGGGCGCCAGGCGGACCAGGAAACAGCCGCCGGTCCGCGTTTCCATCTCCTTTTCGAAGGTCAGCCCAAGAGCGAGGACGCGGCGGGCGTCGCGCGGGAAGTCGGGATAACGAAGTCTTGCCGCAATCCGAGCCGCCGGCTTTTCGCCGCCAAGACCCCTGCCGAGGATTTTGCGCGCTGCGTCGGTCGCGAAGAGAAGACGCATATCGCGGTCAAGAAGCAGGACCGGCAGGCCCGTCGCCGACAGCAGCCTTTCAAGCTCGCCGGCGCGCGCGGCCGGATCGTCGGCATTGCGGCCAGCCGGCAACCTTTTCGCCCGCGACGGCTTTTCGATGGCGTTCCCGTCTTCTGGCGCTGGCTCGAATTCCTCGATCACGACGCGCGGGCCTCCTCGCTCTTTGCGACCGCGCCGCTATTCGCGCGCCGTGTTCACATATTCAGGCGCAGGGGTTGAAGCGCCCCGGCTCGGGCCGACGAAAGCAGCGTGTGGACTCCCCATCGTGTTCAAATCATAGCGCAAATTGCGCCCGATGAAAACGCGCGGGCGCAAAAAGCCATCGCCGCAAGGGTGAGACGAAAAAAGCCCGGCCGCATGGGCCGGGCTTTGGGAGGACCGAAAGGCCGGATCAGTATTTGGCGGCGACCATAGGCGCCGGCTCCATGCCACCGAACTTGTAGTTCACGCCAAGGCGGATGATATTCACCGTGGTGTCCACGTTCACGTGCGCGTTTGTGCCGACGGCGCCGAACAGAGTGCTATTATACAGGTTGGTGCTGCCGAGATCGGCATAGAGATATTCGCCCCTGAACGTCCAGTGATCCGTAATGGCGTATTCGAAGCCGCCGCCGACGGTCCAGCCGGT
>CAYRNB010000105.1:0-9194 GCA_964425315.1 uncultured Rhodoblastus sp. | reverse complement strand
GAACGGCGGCGGCGGGCTTGTGCTCATCGCGCTGTTCGGCTTTGCTGTCGCGGTCATGGGCGGCTGGTTTATACGAACGATTGGTCTGGCTTTCTTCGCCCTCGCCGTTTGGGCCGCCGTGATGATCTATCTCAAGTAGAGAGCCTTCGCCGCAATAGCCGGCAAGCGGGCGGGAGGGGAAAAGCGACGAGGATCGCAGGGAGGCGCCAATGCGAAATTTAGCGCGGCTGATGGCCCTGGGGCTGCTGTTGTCGGCGAGCGCCAGCCGCGCCGATATATTGCCGCGGCCCGATCGAGGACCGTCCTACGGCAGCGCCGCCGGCCTCGAATTTTCCGTCAACTGGGTCAAGGTTCCCTTTCCGCCCCGGCATCCCCGATATTTTAAACGCGCGCAGGCGGCCATCCTCGCCTCCTGCGACGACCCGAGCCCCAATTGCAGATTGGCGCGCTCCAGGGGCGTGATCGGCATGGAGGTGCTGAGCGTAAACGGCCAGGACCTGCGTCCGGAAAACGGCCTGGTGCTGCAAATTCTCAACGCCTTCGCGCAAAGGGCGCCGGGAAGCCGCGTCACGCTCGAATTCATTGCGCCCGGTTCCAGAGGCGAACCCATAAAAGTCGAGTTCAACAAGGACCGCTGATCGGCGCAGCGATGAAGGATGAGACACATGAAACGGCGCGGCGGACGGATCGTCCTGACGCCTTCTGGCGGATGGCGGGCCTGTCTCGTCCTGTTGCTCCTCGCCGCCGCAATGGCCTGGCCGCTGGCGGCGGCCGCCAGGGTCGCTTTTCCGTCGCCGGCGCAATCGCCGAGCGAATGGGTGGCGCTGCTGCTCTCCTGCGCCATAGAGGCGCCGATCGCTTTTTTCATCGTGCGCCTGGCGCGATGGCCCTGTCGCGGTCCGCTTCATGCGGGCCTCGCCTCCGCCGTCGCCACCGCCGTCACCCATCCGCAAGCCTGGACGGCGGCGCTTTGGGCCTATCCGCATTTTGGCTACTGGCCGACCGTAGTCGCGATCGAAAGCCTGGTCGTTCTTGCCGAGGCGTTGCTGATTGCGTGGATGGCGGCGCTCTCGCCCGGCCGGTCCCTGATGGTTTCGCTGGCGGCCAATTCCGCTTCGACACTATTCGGGATCGTTTTCTTCCGTTGAATCGATTCGGGACGCTGGAAAAAGGCCATTGCAGAACCGGCCGAGAATGTCGCGCACTCGTAAGAGGAGGAGGCCGAGCCGACGAATTCCGTTTCCGGCGGGCCTATGCGATGGAAGGTCGAGTGTTTGCGCTCGCGCCGCGCCGGAGGCGCAAAGAAAACGCGGCCGCTCGAAGGCGGTCGCGCTTATTTTCATCGAGGCTCTCACAGCCCGTCGCTCAATTGCCGATAGGCGCTTTGAGCTGTTCCATTGCCTGGTCGACGGTGAAGCTCGCCGCCTTCTGGCGTGGCGGATATTCCTTGAACGTCGCGAGGTACTTCGAGACGTAGGTCTGCGCCGGCACCAGCATGAAGGCGTGGTCGAGCAACCAGTCGTAGTAAGTGTTGGACGTGATGTTCGCCCGTTCGTAAGGATCGAGCCGCAGGTTGTATATCAACGGGATCCGCAAGCGCGTGTAAGGCTCGGACCAGACCCGCAGCGTGCCGGGCGCCCGCTGTTCCATGAAGACGAACTTCCAGTTGTCGTACCGCAAGGCGGTCAGGTCGCCGTCGTCCGAGAAGTAGAAGAAATCCTTGCGGGGGTCCTTGGTGGTCTCGCCGGTGAGATAGGGAACGAGATCGTAACCGTCGAGATGAACCTTGTAGGTCTCGTCGCCGACCTTATCGCCCTTCAGGAGCTTCTGCTTGATGTCGGGCTCGCCAGCGATGTGGAGCAGCGTGGGCAGCCAGTCCAGGTGCGACACGATGCCGTTGCTGACGGAACCGGGCTTGATATGGCCGGGCCAGCGCACCATGGCCGGGACGCGGTAGGCGCCTTCCCAGTTCGAGTTCTTCTCGTTGCGGAAAGGGGTCATCGCCGCATCCGGCCATGAGTTCATGTGCGGCCCGTTGTCGGTTGAATACATCACGATCGTATTGTCTTCGATGCCGAGAGCCTTGATCTTGGCGAGGACTGCGCCGACGTTCTTGTCGTGGTCGATCATGGCGTCGGCATAGGGGCCCAGCCAGCGGCCGGCCTGGCCGAGGCTTTCCGGCTTGACGTGGGTGCGGAAGTGCATGTGGGTGAAATTGACCCACAAGAACACCGGCTTGCCGGCCTTCACTTTCCTTTCGAGGAAATCGGCCGCGCGCGCGGCGATATCGTCGTCGATCGTTTCCATCCGCTTCCTGGTCAGGGGGCCGGTGTCTTCGATCTTCTGCTTTCCGCCGGGAAGCGCCCAGCTGTGGATGACGCCGCGCGGTCCGAAATTCTTGCGGAAATTGGGGAATTCCGGATCGTTCAATTTCGGATAATCCGGCAGTTCCGGCTCCTCTTCGGCGTTGAGGTGATAGAGGTTGCCGTAGAATTCGTCGAAGCCGTGTGCGGTCGGCAAGTATTCATCGCGGTCGCCGAGATGGTTCTTGCCGAATTGTCCGGTCGCGTAGCCCAGCGGCTTCAGAAGCTGGGCGATCGTCGGGTCCTTGTCGCTCAGGCCGATCTTGGCCCCCGGGAGGCCAACCTTGGTGAGGCCGGTGCGGAGCCCGCTCTGGCCGGTGATAAAAGAGGCGCGGCCGGCGGTGCAGCTTTGCTCGCCGTAATAGTCGGTGAAAATGACGCCTTCCTTGGCGATCGAATCGATGTTCGGCGTCCTGTAGCCCATGAGGCCGTTGGTGTAAGCGCTGATGTTCGATATGCCGACGTCGTCGCCCCATATGATCACGATGTTCGGCTTCGTGGTCCCGCTCGGCGCCGCCGCTTGCGCCGACGCGGGGCTCGCGCCGAAAAGGCCGAGCGATATGAGCAAAGCGGTCGAGAGTCCTCGGAAATTCATCATGAACGCCCCTCCTGACAAAGTCGTTTGGCTTCTTCCGGCGCTTTCGGATTCGCTGCGCCGCGAGGGTCAATTGCCGCCGCATCGGCCGCGATTTGCGAACAAAATTTCCGTGCGCCGCGGAGTTGATCAAAGCTCCGTGGAACAAGTCGATGCGTGGAACAGGTCGATGGCGGCGACGGGCGCGCAGGGTCCAAATGTTCGACGGCGAGCCAGGGTCGATAAAGCCGCCCCGCGGCTTAGCAGCAGGAAAAATTCCGGTTCGGCTTCTCCTGTTACAAGCTTTGTCAAAGCTTTGACGCAGCAATAACGCGCGGTACTTGTGTTTAAGCGTCAACCAATCGTGCCGTTAAATCAATTGCGGAATTTTACGTGGGTTGTGCGCCTCGTACTTCGAACGCCGCGCGGTTTCGTCTTGATTCAATACCTTATGTCGATGTAAAGCACGGTCTTCAATTTATAGACGGGATAATCCTGGACGATCGGCACGGAAGCCTCGAGAGATACGTTGAATTTGTCGGAGAACTGCCTGCCGATCTTGGCGTCGAACGGCAGGAAAAGGCGCCCGGTCTGTCCCTTGACGGGATCGCCGAAGTTCCACCTGATGTCGTCGCTGGGATAAAGCTGGAAATACCAGCGGTTCGGCAGGCCGAAATTGAGGGAGGGGCCGAATTGGAGTTCGCTGACGCTTTTTTTCGCCGGGTTGCCCGCGAAACTGGCGTCGTATCGCAACTCCGGCTCGAAATAGCTGGCGCCGCTGATTTCGGGCAGCGCATAGCGGAAGGCCGCACCGGGCATGATCTCCCATTTGCCCGAGCCGAGATAATTGCCGCCCGTCGGCGCATAAAGCCTGACGCCGCCGCCCGCCGCCCAGCGGTCGTTGAATTTCCGCACCAGCGCTGTCTGGACGTCTATGTCGCCGAGGCCCGAAATGAATTCGCCATTGGGATTGAATGAGGAGATCGCGTTTTTGGAATCGTAGGGCGCGTCGAAGCGGAAGCCGATCGTCCATTGTTCGTTGATCGGGATCTTGCGGTCCGACCGGAAGTCAAGTTCATAAGTCGTGGAATCGCTTGGCGAGCCGTTCGACAATTTATATTGCGGCGCCAATTCGAACAGGTTTTTCGGCCGCAGGAGGTCGCTTTCGGGCGCGCCCGACCCATCCGGCGCCAGTTCGTCGGCGGAAGACGCCTGCGCCTCCTGGGCGGCGGCCCGCGGCGGAGAAAACGCGTTCAACGTCAATGCGGAAAGGATAGCGGCGACGGCGGACGCGCGCCTCATCGAAAGCCGGGAAGGCCGCTTGAGCAATTCGATCATCGGCGCCGCCAAGATAAAAAACGGGAGCGCTCGGCCGGCGCGCCCTTGTAAACAGATCCATGTTTGCGCCGACCCGCGCGTCGATCCCCGCCGGGGCCGATCGTGCGATGGCTCGACGCCATGAATCCATAGCCGCGCCTTGCGAGGCAAGCGTTTTTAACTTTTCAGTCGCGACATCGGCCTCGCGCCGGGCCAAATCGGCGCGGCCGGGCAAATCAAAATGATCGGCGCAGGCGCATTCAGGGCGGTTCGACTGGCCGCCTACAGTCGATTGCGGCTTTCGCAAATGGCTCTGCCAGTGATTCGTGAATGGAAAAGCTGAAAGCCAGATTCAAAGCATAAGATTTGAAAAAATAATCCCCTGCTCATATCAATTGTTTATGAGCGCGGCCTTGCGAAATGTCAATGCGACCCGCGCGGCGGCGGGCTACAACTCGGCCACGAAGGCATTCCAAATTCGCTTTAGTTTTCCGCATGTTGATGTGGTCTGACTTTCTGGGGAGGGGCTCATGTCGAAGGCGCAATCCACGTCCTTACTTTCCATTCTGGCGCTGTCCACCGCGATCCTGACATTGTCCGCCAGCGGCGCTTGCGCGCAACAGATTTACGGGACGCCCGGCTCACCCAATGCGACGGAGGCGATCGACGGCAGCATGCTGCCGGCGCCGGCGCAACCGTTCAAGGGCCAGATCCAGCTCAACGCCGCGCAGTCGAAAACCTATTGGCCGGCGCGCATCGTCCCGCCCAAGGGCGCGCCCAACATTCTCCTGATCATGACCGACGACGTCGGCTTCTCCGCGCCTTCGACATTCGGCGGCGTGATTCCGACTCCGGCCCTCGACCGCATCGCCCGCGACGGCTTGCGCTACACCAATTTCCATTCCACCTCGCTGTGTTCGCCGACCCGCGCCGCGCTCATCACCGGCCGCAATCACCATTCGGTCGGCTTCGGCGTCATCTCGGAAGCGGCCACCGGCTTCCCCGGCTATGACAGCGTGATCCCCAAGAGCGACGCGACCATCGGCCGCATCCTGCTCGACCACGGCTACCGCACGGCCTGGTTCGGCAAGGACCACAATACGCCGACCTGGGACGCCAGCCAGGCCGGGCCGTTCGACCAGTGGCCGACCGGCATGGGCTTCCAGCATTTCTATGGATTCGTCGGCGGCGACGCCAGCCAATGGGAGCCGAATCTCTTCAACAATACGACGGCGATTTACCCCTATGTCGGCCATCCCGGCTGGAACTTGACGACCGCGATGGCGGACGACGCCATCCATTGGATGACCAACCTGCACGACATCAATCCAAAGATGCCATGGTTCGTCTATTACGTCCCCGGCGGCACGCACGCGCCTTATAATCCGACTCCCTATTGGATCAAGAAAATCAGCGCCATGCATCTCTTCGACAAGGGATGGAACGCGTTGCGCCAGCAGATTTTCGCCAACCAGAAAAAGCTCGGCGTCATTCCCGCCGACGCGAAGCTGACGCCCTGGCCCGACAAATTGCTGAAGCGCTGGGACCAGACCACGCCCGAGGAGCGGAAGCTTTATATCAAGCAGGCCGACGTTTACGCCGCTTATCTCGCCTATACCGACCATGAGATCGGCCGGGTGATCCAGACGGTCCAGGATCTGGGCGAGCTCGACAATACGCTGATCATCTATATCAGCGGCGACAACGGCGCCTCCGCCGAAGGCTCGCCCAACGGCACGCCGAGCGAAGTGCTGCAATTCAACGGCATCGAATTGCCGGTCAAGGATCAGATGAAGTGGTACGATGTCTGGGGCTCGAACCAGACTTATCCGCATATGGCGGTGCCGTGGGCCTGGGCCTTCGACACGCCTTTCAAATGGGTGAAGCAGATTCCGTCGTTCTTCGGCGGCACAAGGCAGGGCATGGCGATCTCCTGGCCGGGCCACATCACCGACAAGGGCGGCATACGCTGGCAGTTCAGCCACGTGATCGACATCGTGCCGACCATCCTCCAGGCGACCGGAATCAAGGCGCCGGTCGAAGTCGACGGCGTCGCGCAGAAGCCGATCGAAGGCACAAGCCTGCTCTATACGTTCAGCAAGGCCAACGCCGACGCGCCCTCGCGTCACAAGATCCAATATTTCGAAATGATGGGCCTGCAAGGCCTCTATGACGACGGCTGGATGCTGAGCGCCGTCCCGCAGCGGCCGCCGTGGGATCTGCTCAGCGCAACGACTCTCGATCCCGCTTCCGCCTACAAGTTCCAGCTCTATGACGTGCAAAAGGGCAAAGACTGGACGCAATATACCGACCTCGCGGCCAAATATCCGCACAAGGTCAAGGAAATGACCAAGCTGATGTTCGCGCAATTCGCGAAATATAACGTGCTGCCGCTCGACGCCTCGGTGGCGACGCGCATGGTCACGCCGCGTCCTTCGCTCAACGGCGGTCGCAAAGTGTTCACATACACCGGCGTGCCGGTCACCGGCCTGCCGAGGGGCACGGGGCCGGATCTGCTCGACACGTCCTACACGATCACCGCCGATATTGACGTCCCGAAAGGCGGCGCCGAGGGCATGATCGTCACGCGCGGCGGCCGGTTCGGCGGCTACGGGCTTTACCTCTTGAAGGGCAAGCCGGTCTTCACCTGGAACCTGCTCGACCTCAAGCGGGTGAGGTGGGTGGCGCCCGAGGCGCTGACGCCCGGCAAGCACACCATCGTCTATGACTTCAAATACGACGGTCTTGGCTTAGGGACGCTCGCCTACAACAACATCAGCGGGCTCGGCCGCTCCGGAACGGGAACGCTGAGCGTCGACGGCAAGGTGGTGGCGACGGAAAAGATGGACCATACCGTCCCGCTGACTTTGCCCTGGGACGAGACCTTCGACATCGGCTCCGACACCGGGACGCCGGTTGACGACGCCGATTATCACGTGCCGTTCAAATTCACCGGCAAGATCGACAAGCTGGTCTTCTCCGTCAAGCCGCCGGTGCTGACCGAGCAGGACAAGGAGAAGCTGCGGGCTGCGGAACAGAAGGTGCAGGACGCTCAATAGATTTTGCAGGAAGCGCGGCGCATCGCCGCGATCGAGGAGGACCAAATGTCTTTGAAACGCTTGCAACGCGTCGCCGCGAAAGCGGCGACGGCGGGAGCGGCTAGTCTGCTGGTCGGCGCCGGAATAATGAGCGCGGTTTCGACCGCCCATGCGCAGAACGGCGGCGACGCCATGGCCATATTGAAATCGATGTCCGATTTCATCGTAGCGCAGAAGACGATTTCGGTAAGCTATAACTCAGACATCGAGGCGATTACGCCGCAGCTGCAAAAGATCCAGTTCGACAGTTCCGGGACGCTGCAGATGATGCGGCCGAACATGATCCACGCCACGCGGACGGGCGGCTATGCGGACCTGGAAATGTTCGATGACGGAAAAAATTTCGTCATCGATAACAAAGCCGCGAACACCTATTTCGAGACCCAGGCTCCGGGAACCGTGGACCAACTGGTGCACAAGATCAGGATGAAGCTCGGAGCGGACATACCCGGCGCCGATCTGTTGCTGGACAATCCTTACGCGGTCTTGAGTGAAGGCGTGATGGACGCGAAGCATGTCGATCGCGGGGTTGTTAACGGGATCACATGCGAGCATCTCGCCTTCCGCGACCATGACACCGACTGGCAAATCTGGATCCAGACGGGACCGAAGCCGATCCCGCGCAAGTTCGTTATCACCAGCAAGGCGGTGACAGGCGCGCCCCAATACACATTGGTGATCACCGACTGGAAAAGCGATGTCGCTCTCAAGCCGGACATTTTCACCTTCAAGCCGCCGGCGGACGCCAAAAAAGTCGATCGCAAGGGTCTCGGCCACATAGACGAGGTTCCGCTGGGAGTGATCCAGGGAGGCAAGAAATGAACCGCGCCCATTTTCGAACCCTGAAACTGGTCTTGGCGATGGCCGCGGCGATCGGCGCCATGACGTTCAACGACGTTTCGCCGACGAGGACGGGCTTCTTCACGCCGCAGGCGCATGCGATCATCGGTCGTCCCTTTACGCCGCTGAGTTTCGCCGGTGTGGCGCGGCGGACGACGCGACGCGCGTGGCTCTATGGCGCCGCCGGCGCCACGGCCGGCGCCGTTGCTTACGGGGCCGCGACCGCCGGCTCGAGGTGCGTTCAGGTCGTGGGCGTTTTCGGACGTCTCGTCGTGCGTTGCTATTGACGTTTGGCGCCACCGGGCAAGCCAGATTGATCGACGGGAGTGCGATTGAGGCGGCTCGACTTGCAGTCTGCAGTCGATTGCCGCCTTCGCAAATGATCCTGGCCGTGATCCACGGCTAGAAAAGCCGTAAACAACAACAATAGCAGTAAGTTGATGGTGAATTACATTGTTCGTCATCAATTTTTTATGACCGGGGTCTTGCGAATTATCAATGCGACTTGCCTGACGGCGGGTTAGACATCGCCAACGGAGACTATTCTAATTCTTTTTAGTTTTCCGTAGGTTGCTCCGGACGGAGCTTCATGGGAGGCGCTCATGTCGAACGGGGAACCCTCATCCCTTTTTCCGTTCCGGCGCCGTCAACAGCGATTCTCGCATTGTCGGCCAGCAGGGCTTGCGCGCGGCCGCTTACGGCGCCGCCGCCGCCGGGCGGAGATGCGTTCAGGAGGTGGGCGTTTACGGACGTGTGATCGTGCGCTGCTACTGACGGCCGGCGCGCTGGAAAGGGCTTGGGGTTCAAGGAAAGCGCAATCCGCCGCGGTCAAATGACTGGCGCGCGGCGGCGATGGCGACTTGCCGCTTGATCCCGAATAACGGAGCGGAACATGAGTAAATTCTACGCTGGATTGCTGGCCTTCGGCATGATTGTGGCGCAAGCCTCCGCCGCCAATGCGGTGGTTTGCGCGCGGGGCGTCTATCGCGCCGGCTGCGCCAC
>CAYRNB010000104.1:0-9286 GCA_964425315.1 uncultured Rhodoblastus sp. | reverse complement strand
GCGTGGCCTGGGCGCATGATTTCGGCGATCCGGCCTTGTCCATGGTCTCCTTCCAGTCGATCCCGGCGCCCGCATTCCGGGTCTATAGCGCCAAGCCGGCCGCCGACGGCGCCCTGCTGACGCTCGGCGGCGAATACCGCATCGCCGGCGGCTGGACGGCCATGGCGAAATTCGACGGCGAATTCTCCGGCGCGACGAATTTCTATGCCGCCACGGCCCAATTGCGGAAGCAATGGTGAGAAGGCGGATTGGCCTGACGCCGCGCTGATTGTCCGGCGTCAGGGATTTTTGGGAGCCTCTCCGCCGGACGCGTTCTGGCCGGATTTTGCGGTCGGCTTCTTTCCGCGCTTTCGCCATTCCTCGAATCTCTGCAGCACCGTAAAGAACGAGGGGACGAAGAGAACGGCAAGGCAGGTCGAAGCGATCATGCCCGTGAACACGCTGATCCCCAGCGACCGTCGCGCATTGGCGCCCGCGCCGGTCGCGATCACCAGGGGAACCACGCCGAGAATGAAGGCGAACGAAGTCATCAGGATAGGGCGAAACCGCGTCCGGGAAGCCTCGATCGCGGCGTCCACTATGGACTTGCCGTGCAAGACGCGCGCTTCGCGCGCGACCTCGACGATCAAAATGCCGTTCTTGGCTGAAAGCGCGATGAGCAGCATCAGCCCGATCTGGACATAGAGATTATTCGCGACGCCCAGGCCTGTCAGCGTGACGACGGGGCCGAGCAGGGCGAGCGGCACGGCCGAAAGCACGGCGAGCGGCAATATCCAGCTTTCATACTGGCCGGCCAGGACGAGATAGACGAGCAGCAGCGACAGACCGAAGACATAGTAAAGCTGATTGCCAGTGATCTTTTCCTGATAGGACATCGCAGTCCATTCGAAGGAGGCGTCGCTGGGCAAAACCCTCTTCGCTATGCCCTCCATCGCCGCCATGGCCTGGCCGGAACTAAACCCGCGCGCCGGCCTGCCGACGATGGTCGCGGCTGGATAGCGATTGTAATAGGTGACCAGGGCGGGACGGACAGCGCGGCCGAGATGGGCGACGGCGCCAAGCGGGACCATATTGCCGTCCTGGCTGCGGACATAGAGCTTCAGCAAATCGTCGGGATGAAGCCGATACTTTGAATCGGCCTGGACATAGACCTGCAAGGACAGTCCGAACTTGTTGAACTGATTGACGTAGGTCGACCCGACATAATCGGTCAGCGTCGAGAAGACGTCGCCGACGCTGACGCGCAGGGCCTGGGCGCGACTGCGGTCGACGGTGATCGTCACTTGCGGCGCGTCGGTCCTGAAGGGGGTGAAGACGTGGCCCAACGCTGGATCTTTGGAGGCCTCGTTGACCATCCGATCCGTCAGGTCGCCGAGTTTGCGAAAGTCGGTGCTGCCGCCGAGCAGTTCGACCGCCATCTGGAAGCCGCCGGAGTTGCCGATGCCCTGGATCGGAGGCGGCGGCAGGACGAGGGCCCTGCCGTCGGGAAGCCCGCTGACCGCCTTTGAGACGCGCTCATAGAGCGAAAGCAGGTCCTCGTGTTTGGCCTTCAGTCGCACGGAGAAGGGTTTGAGCATGACCCAGGCCGCGCCGGCGTTGAAAAGGTCGGCGTTATTATCGAGAAGCGACATGCCCGAAAGCGTGATCACGCGATCGACGCCGGGAATTTTCCGCGTAACTTCGGTCACCTTTTTCAGGGCCTCGGTGGTGCGGCCGATGGCCGCCCCTTCCGGCAGCTGCAAGGCGACGAGCAAATAGCCCTGGTCGTCGATGGGAATGAACGCGGTCGGGAGACGCGTCAGGCCCCAGATTCCCGCTCCGGAGACGATGAGCGCGATAATGACCATCAGGCCGCTTCGATGCACCATGCGGCCGATGAACGCCGAATAGCCGCGCTCCATCGGATCGTACAGTTTATTGAAGGCGCGGAAGAAAAAATTGCGTTTTTCAGGCGGAACCGGCTCGCGCAGCCAGAGCGCGCATTGGGTCGGCTTGAGGGTGGCGGCGTTGATCGCGCTGATCAACGCCGTCGCGGCGATGACCAGCGCGAATTGGGCGAACATCCTGCCCGTCAGCCCCGGCACGAAAGCGGCGGGAATGAACACCGCCATGAGCACCAGCGTGATGCCGATGATTGGGCCGAACAAATCGTTCATGGCCTTGACCGCGGCGTCGTGCCCGCTCATGCCCTGTTCGATGTATTTTGTCACGCCTTCGACGATCACAATGGCGTCGTCGACCACGATGCCGATCGCCAGCACGATGCCGAACAGGGTCGACAGATTGACGGTGAAGCCGAGCGCCGCCATGGCCGCGAAAGCGCCTATAATGGTGACGGGAACGGTCGTCGCCGGCACCAGGGTCGCGCGCATATTCTGCAAGAAGGCGAGAATGACGATCAGGACCAGGATGCCGGCTTCATACAGGGTTCGGTAGACCTCGTTGATCGAATCGTTGACGAAGGTCGTCGTGTCGTAGGGAATGGAATAGGTCAGGCCTTCGGGAAACCTCTTCGCCAGTTCGGCCATTTTGGCCTTGACCTCTTTGCCGACCTGCAGCGAATTCGAATCGGGCGTCTGATAAATCGCAATGCCGGCGGCGGGCTTGCCGTTGACCCGGAAATCCTGCGCATAAGTCTGCGCGCCGAGTTCTATGCGCGCGACGTCCTTGAGACGGATGATGCGGCCGCCGGAGCGGGTCTGATCCTTGACGACGATATTGCCGAATTCCTCCGGTTGGTTCAGCCGGGATTTCACATCGATCGTATATTGAAATTGCGTGTCCCGCGACGTAGGCGGCGTGCCGATCTGGCCCGCGGCGATATTCTGGTTCTGCTGGCGAATGGCGCGGATGACGTCCTTCGGTTCGAGACTGAAGGATTGCAGCTTGGCGGGGTCCATCCAGATGCGCATCGAATAGGAACTGGCGCCGAAAACCTTCACGTCTCCGACGCCTGGCAGTCGCGCAATTACGCTGGTCAGGTTGATCGTCGCGTAATTGCTCATAAAGAGGCTGTCGTACTTGCCGTTGGGCGAGTGGAGCGTGACGATCTGCAGGATGGCGGTGTTCTTTTTCCGCACGTTCACGCCCTGCGCCTGCACGGGTTCGGGCAGGGAGGCCAAGGCGAGCTGCACACGGTTCTGCACCAGAACCTGGTCGATGTTCGGATCCGTGCCGATCTCGAATGTGACGGTCAGGCTGTACGTGCCGTCCGGCGCGCTGGTCGATTCCATGTACAACATGTGATCGACGCCATTGACCTGCGCTTCGATCGGCAGCGCCACGGTATTGACGAGCGTCTGTGAGCTGGCGCCCGGATAGCGCGCGGTCACCTGGACGGTCGGCGGGACGATGTTGGGATATTCGGAAACGGGAAGACGATAAAGAGAAACCGCGCCGATCACGACCAGAACAATCGCCAGCACATTGGCCAGCACCGGGTGCTCGATGAAGAATTTCGACATCTTCGGCGCTTCCCCCGTCTGCGGCTTTATTCGGCGGTCGTCGTCACTTTCGGCGCGATCTTCATGCCCGGCGCGACCTGCCAGAGGTTGCCGACGATGATACGATCATTGCGGTTGAGGCCGCCGGTCACCACCTGCATGGCGCCGACGGTCTCGCCAAGCTGCACGTAACGCTTCTGGACGATATTATTCTGATCGGCCACCAGGAGATAGCGGCCGCCCTGGTCTTCCTGCAGGGCGCTCATCGGCGCCAGCAGCGCGCTGTGCGTGATCTTGCCCATGGGCAGCCGCAATTTGACGAACATGCCCGGCAGAAGCGTCCGGTTGGGATTCTTCAAAATGGCGCGCAGGTAGAGCGTGCCGGTCGTGGGATCGATCGACGGCGCGACATATTGCATGAAGCCGTGATGGGGAAAGCCGGTCTCGTCGGAAATCTCGGCTTCGACAGGAACGCGGTGCAATTCCGAGAGCGTGAGGCGCCGCTGCTTGAGGTTGGCCCGGATCTGCAGGGCCTGCTGCGTGCTGATGTTCGCGACCACATAAATGGGATTGAGCTGGGTGATCTGCGCCAGAATGGCGTTTTTCGCGTCGGTCCCGACCATATTGCCGGCGTCGATCAGATGCTTGCCCATCTGGCCGTCAAAAGGCGCTTTGACCTCAGTATAGCTGAGATTGAGCCGGGCGAGTTCGACCTGCGCTTCGGCCGCAATGATGTTCGCCTCCGCGGTTTTCTCCTGATAGACCCAATGGTCGAGCTCAACCGCCGAGGTCGCGTGCTTCTTCAGCAGCGCCGTGTAGCGTTGCACTTCCAGCCGCGAATGGTCGCGCATGACTTTTTGCGCCTGGAGCTGACCCTCCGCCTGTTGCAGCTGCGCCTTGTACTGGTCCTGCTGGATGGTGAAGAGCAGAGCGCCCTTTTTGACGAAGGCGCCATCCTCGAAATGGATCTGCTCGAGATAGCCCGGAACGCGCGCGACAAGATTGACCTGGCTGACCGCCGCGGCGTTGCCGTTGACGACGAGTTCCTGGCTGACGGTCCGCATCTTCGGCAGCATCACCGGAATGACGGGCGGCGACGCCGGAGACGAAGCCTGGGCCAGTTTCGTCGCCGGCCCGGCGGCGCGCGCAACGCCCGCGGCCAACGCCGCCGACAAGGCGACGGCGGCCCCCACGCGTCCTAGAGGGGATGTGAAAAGTTTTTTGGCGATCACCATAACGGCGCCCTCACGGTCGGTCCGATATCGGAAGGTCCGGGAAGCCCCGGAGTCGACGGTTGCGGTCGATTTGAAGGCGGCAGAACCGCGCCATAATTCGTGCGCGCGCGCATTTCCTCACGGTTCGCCTCATTCACGAACCCCTTCCCCTCTCTGATCTGCCAGCCGCCGCCGAGCGCGCGATAGGCCGTCGTGAGGCTGACATCGACATCGCCTTCCGCGACCACGAGATTGTTCTGGGCCTGGTAGAGATTCTGCTCGGCGGTCAGCACGGTGGTGAAATTGCGCGTTCCGAGCTGATACTGGCTGATCGCGACCGAGAGGGCGTTTTTGGCCGCGACGACGCTGCGCCTGAGATAGACCACCTGCCGGCGCCCTTGCAGGAAGCCGCTCAGGCCATCCTCGACCTCGCGCTGCGCCTTCAGCACGGTGTTCTTGTAATTGATCAGCAGGGCCTGCAGTTCGGCGTCCTGCGCGCGCACGTTATTGATGATCCGGCCGTAATTGAGAATCGGCCAGGTGAAGGAGGGGCCGAAGGCGAAAGTCAGGCTCGGCGACGTGAAGAGCTGGCTGGCGGCATGGCCGCGGGTGGTGCTCACCAGCGTGCCGAGCACGCCGCTCAGCGAGAAGGCGGGATAGAGATCGGCTTCGGCCATGCCGACCTGCGCGCATTGCGCCAGAGCTTTCAATTCGGCGGCGCGGACGTCCGGCCGCCGGCGGAGAAGGTCGGCGGGAATTCCTACCGCGACCCTGGCCGGCGGCCTGGGAATCCCCTTCGACCTGGACAAAAGGCCGTCGAGCGATTCCGGCGTCATGCCGAGGAGAACCCGCAGGGCGTTTTCCTGTTTTTGCAATTGCGCCGTGAGCTGCGGAATCGCAGCCTGGGTTTGCGCGAGCACGTTCTCGGCCTGGAACACGTCGAGTTCCGAAGTCCCGCCACCTTCGAACCGCGCGCGGGCGATGGCGAGCGCCTCCCTCTGCCTGACGACGTTTTCGCGCGCGATAAAGATCTGCTTTTGCAGCGTGCGAATGGCGATATAGCTGGACGCGACGTCGCCAATGAGGGTGACGAGCACATCATCATAAGAGGCGATCGAGGCCAGATAGGCGGCGTCGGCGGATTCGACGCCGTGCCGGATTTTGCCCCACAAATCCAGCTCCCAGCCGACCTGGGCGCCGAGATTGATGCGCCAGAACTGCGCGTTGATCGAGCCAAAGGGATTCGAGGTCGCGTCGGCGCGGCTTAGTTGAAGATAATGCGCCGATCCGTTGAGCTGCTGCTGCTGCGGATAGAATTCGCCGATCGCCTCGCCCAGGATCGCGCGCGCCTTGATGACGCGCGCGCCCGCCTCCATCAAGGTGAGGTTTTGCCGGTAGGCGGCGTCGACCAAATGGTCCAGGGTCGGGTCGCGAAACGCCCCCCACCAGCGCATATACTCCACGCGTCGGGTCTTGACCGATGGATTGCGGGCCTCACGCCAATTTTGCGCGACCGGCGCCTTCGGCGCGATGAAATTCGGTCCGACGGAACACCCCGCCAGCAACGACAACAGGGCCAGAAGCGACAGAGGGCGTAGATGTCGCGGAACGGATTTCACGTCGCTGCTGTTGCGGACGTCGCCAAAAACGGCGTCGTCTCCTTGGGTTGGCGCCGGCGCGCTCCGGTGACCGGCTTCATGAAACATCGCCCCCCAAGCCTCAAACCATGAATTAACCGATTAATGCTTTAGCGATCAGAGTCCTTGACTCGTATTTTTTTCATGCCCCTCGAACAAGCGGCAAGCGTTCGTGATTCAGCAATTATCAAAGTCTGTGGCTTTGCGGCAACATGCCGAAAATTGGATTTTCGTTCGGTAATGCGGGGACTTTTTGCCGCTGCTGGGCGGGACTGGGGCCTGCCTGGGCGGCTCAGTGGCGGCCAATCAAGAGCAAGGCGCGTCGGAGGCGCGGGCCGCGAATTGGACGCGTCCTGAAGCGAAAGCGTCCATCGGGTGCGCAAGCCCGTCGCAAATGACGGGCAAGGCCAAATTATTGTCCGATCGTCACCGGAATTCTGCGGCGTCCAAAATTCCCGACGCCGGCTTCGAAGCGGCCGGCGATCGCGGCGCCGCATCCCGGACAGAACCCGCCCTGCGCCAGGGCGTGACGTTCTATTCTGTACCAGTCGCGCACGATGAGCGGGTCATGGCAGTGCGGGCAGTAGGTCGTGTCGCCAGCCGCATCGTGGACATTGCCGAGGTAGACGTAATCAAGCCCCGCCCGCATCGCGATTTTGCGCGCGCGCGAAAGGGTCTCGGGCGGCGTCGGCGGCGTATCGAGCATTTTGTAGTCGGGATGGAAGGCCGAAAAATGCAGCGGGACATCCCGACCCAACTCCCGCGACACCCATTGCGAAAGCGCGGTGAGTTCCTCTTCCGAATCGTTCTTCCCCGGAATCAGCAGCGTAGTGATCTCCAGCCAGACATCGGTCTCGTGCTTCAAATAAAGCAGCGTGTCGAGCACGGGCTGCAGATGCGCGGCCGTCAGCTTGAAATAGAAATCGTCGCTAAAGCCCTTGAGGTCGATATTGGCGGCGTCGATCTTCGCAAAAAAGTCGCGCCGCGCCTGGTCATGCATATAGCCGGCCGACACCGCGACCGTCTTAATGTTGCGGGCGTGGCAGGCGTCGGCCGTGTCCATCGCGTATTCGAGGAAAATCACGGGATCGTTGTAAGTGAAGGCGACGCTGCGGCAGCCATGCCGCGCGGCCGCCTCGGCGATGGCCTCGGGCGAGGCCTGGTCCATCAGCCTGTCCATGTCGCGGCTCTTGCTGATATCGGAATTCTGGCAGAACTTGCAGGCGAGATTGCAGCCGGCCGTCCCGAAGGACAGCACGCTCGAGCCGGGATAGAAATGGTTGAGGGGCTTCTTCTCGATCGGATCGATGCAGAAGCCCGATGAACGCCCATAGGTCGTCAGGACGATTTCATCGCCTTCGCGCATCCGAACGAAGCAGGCGCCGCGCTGCCCTTCGTGCAATTTGCAGTCGCGGGGGCAGACGTCGCACTGGATCCGACCGTCGTCCGTCTTATGCCAGTAACGGGTGGGATGGCGGTCGGGCGTCATGGCGCCGTCCGTTCGATTTCAGATTCGCTCCATTTCGCGACCTGGTATCGGCCAAGGCGGATTTCATCCGACCAGAAATCGTAAGGCAGCCCAACTTTCAATTTGAGCTGGACAAGAAAGTCCCGGGGATCGGGAAGGGCCTCCCAGACCTGCGGCAAAAAAGTCCCGCGATGGCGCCCCCATTCCAGCACGAGGCCGTCGATATGGGGCCTGACCTGCGCCAGCGCGTCCGCTTCCGAACGGACGGACAGCAATTCCCGCGGCGAGAGCAGCGAAACCTCAATTCGGGTGCGCTCCAGCTCGCTGGCGCGGAGCGGCGGGAAACGCGAATCCCGAAATGCGGAGGCGTGCGCATTGGCCGTCACATCCTCCAGCAACGGGCGATAGGCCTCGACGCTGCCGACGCAGCCGCGCAACTCTCCGTCCTGTCTCAAGGTGACGAAGCAGGCGCCCTCGGCGCGCAGCCAGGGGGCCGATTGATCGGCGCAGCGCGCCGGGCCAAATGCGCTCGCAATCGACGCCCGGGCGAGGCCAAGCAGAACCGCGCCGCGATTTTCAATCATGGGGACTTCAGACATTTTGCGATTCTTGGCTTTCCACAAATTCGATCGCGGCGTAACCGACGACCCTTCGCCGGTCGCCGGCCGTGTCGCCCGAATTGCATTGAGCCGCCAACCTTGGCGTCAATCCATACCGCTTGGCCGCCAGCAACAGCCCGTTGATGGGCAAGGCGCCGCAGGCCTGTTCGAAACTGTCGAGCTGACGGCCGGACAGGATCCGGCTGATCGTGTCATGGTCGATTTTCCTGGCCTCGGCATAGGTCAGGAAATGCGACAGGTCGGAACTGACGACGATCAGCGTTTCCGAACCGCCCCACAGCGCCTCGATTACATCGGCTGTTTCCTCGGCCGTGGCGTCGCCGACGGCCAGCGGGACCAAGGTGAAATCGTGCAGGACGCTTTGCAGGAAGGGAAGCTGAACTTCGAGCGAATGTTCCGCCGCGTGCGCGGCGGCGCTCACCAAGACCTGGGGCATTCCCGCGAGACGGCCAATCGCGTCCTGGTCGATCGGGACCTCGCCCAGGGGCGTGGCGAAACGATCTTCCTCAGGCAGCGCCAGTCCTCGAACCAGCGCCCGGTGGGCGGGGCCGAGCAGAACCACCCGCCGAATGGCGTCGGCGTGCGCGATGAGCGGGGCGTAGGCTTGTCCGGCGACCGGGCCCGAGTAGACATAACCGGCATGCGGCGCGATCAGCGCCTTCGGCCGCTCGGCTTCGGACGACGCCACTTTCGATTTCAGCAGTTGCGCAACCGTTTGCCGAAGCAGCGTGGCGTCAGCCGGATAGAACGTCCCCGCCACGGCGGGCTGACGAACCATGGATTTTTGATCCTCTTAGGTGACTGCTTGGGCTGAGATAGGGACGCTTGTTCGGATTTTAAGAGCGCGTCCTTGGTTATTGGACGGATTTTCACCCGCAGACGTCCGCCGGTCATCTCATGGCGG
>CAYRNB010000103.1:0-9313 GCA_964425315.1 uncultured Rhodoblastus sp. | reverse complement strand
TTGCAAGTTCAATCTTCTCTCATGGATCAGGCCGAAGCGGCGCTGATAGCCGTCATGCGAAGCGGAAACCGCCGTTGCATCCGCGTCGTCCTCGCGCGTGACAGGAACGACAGTCGGTCCGGCAAGGATTTCTCGATCGAGCCAGCTGCGCACGCCATCGCCGCCGCCGAAAAGGCAAGAGGAAGAGTCATTGATCGTCAGCGTCGAATGAGCCGCCGTCTTGCGCGCAACGGTGGAAAGGTCAGGACGCTCCGGTCCCGGATTGCCGCAATTGACGACGATCCTCTCGGCGCCTTGCGAAAATTCGAAGGATAAGCAGCCAGCGTGAGCCGTTCGGGAAAAGAACGGAGGCGGCGGCGGGCCGGCGTCGAAAAGAACCAAAAGGTCCTCCGCTTCCAGACGCTGGTATCCGGAATGCCGGGCGTTGAAAATCGGCTGGCCCCTTGAATCCGCATAGGATAGGGCGATGGCTATGCGGTCGGGGGCGGTTACGCCCATGCCGTTGAAAAGGCCGAGCGACCCGTCGCCGTGACGAAACATGCGCAAAGCCGGCGTCATGCGGTCGATCGCGTTCAACAATTCGGGCGGCGGCGATTGTCCGCGCGCCGCGAAAGTCTGGCGCAGCGGCAACAGGTCGAACAAAAGGTCGACAAGCCTTTGAGGATTACGGCCGATCGGCACGCCGTCGGGCAGGACATGCCTGCGCAACTGTTCTTCCAAAGCGGAAACCGTGCGCTTCAACAAAGGCGCGGCGCCCTGCGCGCAAAGGGCGAAGGCGGTCATGGCGATGGCTGCGGTCAGTTGGGTCTCGCCGGCGCGATCGTCGCTCGCCTGGCGGCGAAGCAGCCAATAGCCCCGCGCAAGCGTACGGAGGAAGCGTCGATAATCTTCATATTCGACGCCTTCCAGCAGCATGGGCGACTGGCTGAGCCATGACAGCGTGCGCCGCGCCACGACGCGCGGCTCCCAGGCCGGATGCGCGCTGGGCTTACCGCGCAAGGCAATAAATTCCTTGACCAGGGACCTGGCGTTGGCGCGGGCAAGGGCGGTGTCGGCCGCGCGCAAATGGCGCAGCCAGCCGAAGCCGTTCAGATTTTCGGCCCATTCCGGCGAGGGCGGGTCGAGCGCGAAAGGCGAGCGGCCATGGGCGTTGATGATTTTTCCGCCAAAGGCGAAATAGCCGGCGTAAATATCGGCGGCCACGGTCGGATCGGCGGTGCGAATGTCTTGCGGCGCGATCAAGAGCCTTTCCGGCTGACGCGACCTCCATTGGCGCAAGGCTATAAAGGGGCGAGAAAATCCCGCGCGGAGTTTGAGCGCGCCCCGCGCAGTCAGCAGGCGAATGACGCGGAGTCGGTCAAAATTGGACGAGGCGCTCGAAATCGTCAAAGGCGTTTCAATCTCCGATGAACCGAATCCTTTGGCGCCAAGACCAGCGACGCCGGAACGGCCCTCGCCTTGGAGATTGGCCAAACATGGTTAATTCGGCTCTAATGAATACGCTTCAGGCGCGAAATGAAAAATCCGTCAAGCCCGCGCTGGCGCGGATCGTCGTTTGGCAAAAAGTAGGGCAGAATTCGGAGATCGCCGTCCGGCGTCACCGCCTCGGCCGGCAGTCCGAGCGAGACGGGATCGATTTTTTCACGAACCGCGTCCGGATTGCGGCGCAGCAGGGCGGCGATCTGCGCCTCGCCTTCTTCCGGCTCCAGCGAGCACGTGCAATAAACCAGAAGCCCGCCCGGCTTGAGCAAAGTGAAGGCGCGATCGAGCATGCGACTCTGAATCGATGCAAGCGCGCTGATGTCGCCAGGCTTTTTGGTCCAGAGCACATCGGGGGAGCGCCGGGCGGTTCCGGTCGCGGCGCAAGGGGCGTCGAGCAATATGGCGTCGAAAGGCTCGGCCTTGTACGAGGCGGCGTCGCCCACGGCTATGGCGGCCTCCAGACGAAGTCGAGCCAGATTCGCGGAAAGGATCTTGAGGCGCTCAGCAGAGCGATCGAGCGCGGTCACGCGAGCGCCGGTCAAGGCGAGTTGCGCCGTTTTTCCGCCCGGCGCCGCGCACAGGTCGAGCACCCGTTGCCCAGGCCCAATCTTGAGCAGGCGCGTGGGCAAAGCCGCGGCGGCGTCCTGCACCCACCACGCGCCTTCGTTATAGCCTTCAAGCTCCCGGATGGGCGCATGGCTATCCAGCCGAATCGAGCCAGTGGGAAGGACGCGGCCGCCGAGCCTTGCCGCCCAAGCCTCGGCGTCTGCCTTCACGGTGAGGTCCAGCGTCGGTTCGTCGCGAATGGCTTGCGCGATGGCGTGGGCGCGATCTTCGCCGTAAATGCGGCGCCACCGCGCGGAAAGCCAATGCGGCGTATCGTCCTCCAAAGGGTCCGACTGAGCCAGAAATTCTTCCCGCCGCCGAATCAGATTGCGCAGGACACCGTTGACCAAATTGGCGAAGGGCGCGCTCTTGGCGTCGAGGCGCGCGGCGCGTACGGCAAGGTCCACGGCGGCGTGGTCTGGCGTGTCCAAAAAAAGGATTTGCGCGCTGGCCGCGACGAGTATCCATTCCAACGGCCCGCAATTTCGCGGCAGGCCTTTTTCGACAAGTTGGCTCAAGGCGAGGCGGATGGTTCCCAGTCGGCGCAGGGCGACAGTGGCGATCGACCGAACGAGACCGCGATCGCGGTCATCGAGTCCCGCGACGCGCGATGATGCCGCCTCGGGGCCGAGGCGTTCGTCCAAGGAATGGCCCCCTTGAACGACGTCGCAAATGATCGCGGCCGCCGCGACTCTGGCGGCAAGACCGGGATGCGCCAAAGCGTCGCTTACGACGCGCTCGTGCGGACGCGTTCTGGCGGCAGTCTTGTCCCGCCCAGCGCCGCTCACGCCCGCTCGGCGGAAGGGTTTGCCGGATTTCTGATCCATTCGCCCGGTGATTTTGTCGGAGTTGCGTGCAGATTGCGGTTTCAGTTTTGAATCTGCCTGAGTTTGTTTACCATAGCGGCGCTGACATAGCTATGCGCTCGACCGGGGCCCGCAAGACGCGACGACCCCGCAAAGCCGGCGCCTGCGAAGCGTGTGCGAACTGAGGACGAGAGTTGAGATGTCGAATTCGGAATGCGCCGATCCACCTAAGGCGGGCGCCAGGGAAGGAAAGGTCCTAAGCCCCGAAGCCCGGCGCGCTTTGGCGGAAGCGGCAGAGCGGCGACGGCTCGCCGCTTCGCAGCCGGCCCCGCCGCCAGAGATCAACGGCCCCGCCGGGCCGGAGCCGATTCGCTACGGCGATTGGGAGCGCAAGGGCATAGCCAGCGATTTTTGAGGCATGGCGAGGGAACAAACTGCGCCCAGCAGGTTTGACGCGCGGCGGGTCTTCCGTTTCGCCCCGTCGCCCAATGGCTATCTCCATCTTGGTCACGCCTATTCGGCTTTGTTCAATCAGCGGCTGGCGCGGGAAAGCTGCGGCCGCCTGCTCCTCCGCATCGAAGATATCGATTCGGAGCGCTGCCGCCCCCATTTCGAGGCGGCGCTGATCGAGGATCTGGCGTGGCTCGGACTAGATTGGGAAAAGCCTCCGTTCCGCCAATCGCAACATATGTTCGAGCACCGGGCGGCTCTGGGAGAATTGACGCGGCGCGGACTGGTTTATCCCTGTTTCTGCTCGCGGGCTGCTATTGCGGAAAAATGCGCCGCTCGGACCGATTGGCCGCGCGACCCGGATGGTTCGCCGGTCTATCCAGGAACGTGCCGCGATCTTTCGGAGGCCGAACGCGCCAAACGAATTGAGGGCGCCGCGCCGTTTTCCCTGCGCCTCGACATGGCCAGGGCTTTGGCGGAAATTGGCGCGCCGATGACCTATCGGGAATTCCATGAAGGCCACGAAGGCCGAGTCATCGTGGCCGACTCGGCGCCCTGGGGGGACGCGCTGATCGGCCGCCGCGACGCGCCGACCTCCTATCATCTGGCTTGCGTTCTCGACGATCACGCGCAGGGCGTCACGGATGTCGCGCGTGGCGCCGATCTCGAGGCGGCCACCAGTTTGCACAGGCTCTTGCAGGCGCTGCTGGGATTGCGGACGCCTGACTATCATCATCACCGACTGGTGTTGGACCAAGACGGCCGCAAGTTATCGAAAAGCAAGTCCTCGACCTGCTTGCGGGATCTCCGCGCTCGCGGCGCAACGCCCGAAAGCCTGCGCGATGAACTTGCGCGTCGGATGAAGCGGGACGGCGCATTAGGATTTCTGCAGCCGCCCTGACGCGAATCCGAGAACCCGACGAATCTCCGGCAATAGACTTAGGCGGAAGGGTTTGAGGAAATCAGCGCTCCATCACGACAGGCGTACCGATACTGACGCGACGATAGAGGTCGGAAACATCCTCGTTATACATGCGAATGCAGCCGTAGGAGGCGCGCGTTCCGACCGAGGCCCGCATGCGTCGCGTCGTGCCGTGAATGGCGACCTGGTGGCGGGAAAGAACAATAGCGGCGACGCCCATCGGGTTGTGCGGCGAACCGCCCCTGATCAGATTCGGTATCCTGGGATGATCGCGCTTGACGACGGCCGGCGGCGACCATGCGGGGTGAAGATATTTTCCCTCGACGGTCGCATAGCCGAGCCATTCCTTGCCCGGTTTGGCGACCGCCACCGGATATTGGATCGCTCTGTCGTCATTGAGGACATAATAGAGCTTCCTCTTGCTCATGCTGATGACGATTGTCCCAGCGTTAAACGAAGAACGGAAGGCGACGATGCGCGTATGCGCCTCCGCGCTGGCGCCGAGAAGAGTTGACAGTCCCAATAGAGCGGCCCCGAGCAGCGCGGCGGACCGGAGGCTTTTGTGGTTACGCATCGGCGGCGCACTCCGAAAATCGATCAATCGCAAGCAAGCAGAAGAATTCCGCTGAATTTTCATAGAATGTCGGGAAAACGTTGCTGAAATCAGCGTCACGGCGCCACATTCCAGCCAAAACCTGCCCGGTTGGTAAAGATCGTCTTTCTAAAGACCGCAAGCGTCAGTGCGGAAAAAGAAAAGCCGGACGAAAATCGTCCGGCTTTTCCTTTGATTGATTCGCTTGGCCGATCAGCCGCCGCGATTGGCGATCAGATCGTCCACCACGGTCGGGTCGGCGAGCGTGGAGGTGTCGCCCAGCGATCCGAATTCGTTTTCGGCGATCTTGCGCAGAATGCGGCGCATGATCTTGCCGGAACGCGTCTTCGGCAGGCCCGGAGCGAACTGGATGACGTCGGGCGAGGCGATGGGGCCGATTTCCTTACGCACCCAGGCGACAAGCTCCTTGCGAAGCGCCTCGGTCGGCTCGACGCCGCTCATCACCGTAATGTAGGCGTAGATGCCCTGGCCCTTGATGTCGTGCGGATAGCCGACCACGGCGGCTTCCGAGACCGCCGGATGGGCGACAAGAGCGCTTTCGACTTCCGCCGTACCCATGCGGTGACCGGAAACGTTGATGACGTCGTCGACGCGGCCGGTGATCCAGTAGAAACCGTCCTCGTCGCGGCGGCATCCGTCGCCGGTGAAATATTTGCCCGGATAGGTCTGGAAATAGGTCTGCTGGAACCGATCATGGTCGCCATAGACCGTGCGCATCTGCCCCGGCCAGGCGTCGGCGATGACGAGATTGCCTTCACACGGGCCTTCGATAATATTGCCGGACGCGTCCACGACCTCCGGCTGCACGCCGAAGAAGGGACGGGTCGCCGAACCGGGCTTCAGCTTGGTCGCGCCGGGCAGCGGCGTGATGAGGATGCCGCCCGTTTCCGTCTGCCACCAGGTATCGACGATCGGGCAACGATTTTCGCCGACGACGCGGTAATACCATTCCCAGGCTTCCGGATTGATCGGCTCGCCCACCGTGCCGAGCAGCCGCAAGCTCTTGCGCGAGGTCTTTTTCACCGGCTCTTCGCCGGCGCCCATCAGCGAGCGTATGGCGGTCGGCGCGGTGTAAAAGATGTTGACGCCGTGCTTGTCCACGACTTCCCAGAACCGGGAAATGCTCGGGTAATTCGGAACGCCTTCGAACATGAGGGTGGTCGCGCCGTTGCAGAGCGGGCCATAGACAATATAGCTATGACCCGTCACCCAACCGACGTCGGCGGTGCACCAATAGATGTCGCCGTCATGATAGTCGAAGACATATTGGTGCGTCAGGGCCGCATAGACGAGATAGCCCGCCGTGGTGTGCACGACGCCCTTGGGCGCGCCGGTCGAACCCGAGGTATAGAGAATGAACAGCGGATCTTCCGCGTTCATCTCGGTGGGCGGGCAGTCGGCCGAAACTTTTGCGTCTTCTTCGTGAAGCCAACAATCGCGACCTTCTTTCCAGGCGACATCGCCGCCGGTGCGCTTGACCACGATCTGCGTCTTGACGATGTCGCCGGTTTTTTCGATCGCCTGATCGGCATTGGCTTTGAGGGGCACTTTGCGCCCGCCGCGCAGGCCTTCGTCGGCGGTGATCAGAACCTTGGACTTGCAGCCTTCGATGCGTCCGGCCAGGGAGTCCGGGGAGAAGCCGCCAAAGACAACGGAATGGGGCGCGCCAATGCGCGCGCAGGCGAGCATGGCGTAGGCCGCCTCGGGGATCATCGGCATATAAATGGTGACCGTGTCGCCCTTACCGACGCCCTTCGCTTTCAGCACATTGGCGAAACGGCAGACTTGTTCATGCAGCTCTTTATAAGTGATGTGTTTGGATTCGGCGGGGTTGTCGCCTTCCCAGATAATCGCCGTCTGATCGCCGCGCGTGGCGAGGTGGCGGTCGATGCAGTTCATCGCGATATTGGTCGTCCCGTCCTCGAACCATTTGATCGAGACGTTATGGGGATCGTAGGACGTGTCCTTGACCTTGGTGAAGGGCTTGATCCAATCGATGCGTTTCCCCTGTTCGGCCCAGAAGCCCTCCGGATCGGAAACCGAGCGCGCATACATTTCTTTGTATTTGGCGTCGTCAATAAAGGCGCGCTTTTCCCACTCCGCCGGAACGGGGTAGACTTTCTCCGACATGACTTCCTCCCAAACGAAATCCGGCGCTGCTGCTTTTTTTGGCATTTACAGCGCGCTGCATGATCGACGGTTCATTATTGACTGTTCAACTGAAACGTTACAAGCAGGAATGATCTCACACTTTGGTCCTGCAACCTTAGGGGAATGGAATTCGGGCGTTACTTTAATCGAAGCCCATAGCGACGCGCAACCCCTTAGGATAAACCGGTTTTAGCCTACCTAGTCGTCGCCCTTGGCTCGTCCCGAGCGCCAAGAACCGGCTTGGGCTCCATCGGAACCATCATACATCTCTAAAATCGGCGTCGAACGTTGCTGCGGCCTCGCGTTTCAGCCTTACCGGCATTCCTTGCCCGCCATTTCCAGCGCCTGAGTTACGCCATGCAGCGAATAGGTGTCAGTGGTGAATCTGCCCCCTTTGTTCGCCACCTTAACGATCATTTTCTTGCCCTTCTTCATCGCCTCGATCAGATGGCCCTCTTCGGCGGGATTCTTGATCCAGGCGTTCGAGCCTTTGGCGATCAGGTCAAATTTGGTGTGGTCGATTTCGGCTTTGCCTTCGGCGCCGTCCCTCATGGGAAAGCCCATGATGATGGAGACTTCATTCCTGACATTTTCCGCCGGCCGATCCGAAATGAACATATAGGCCGCTCCGCGCTTCATCGAACGCGGTTCGCGGGTTTGAGGCTCGGCCAGAGCATAACAGGTCTTGGACTTACCGTCCGTTTTATACGCGCCCCAGTCGCCGTAAGTTCCTATTTGCGTCGCCTTTCCGTGGCTCGAAGCCTTGGACTTGCCACCGTGTTTCCTCGATTTGCCGTGGCCTCTGTGTCTGGTCGACGCCTTTCTTCCTCTTGAATGGCTTGATTCGACCTTCGCTTTGCCGTGTCGGGCGAGCGCTGCGCCGAAAGGCGTAACGGCTAAAGCGACGGCCAAGGCCAAGCCAGTCATAAGCGTGCGAATGCGAATCGGGCTGGAAAGATTCATGAAACAACCGAAGGGTAAGTGGTGGTCGGACGAATCGCTTCCATCGCATCATAGCGCGTAATTCTGCCGGGCAGGGAAGCTAAGTTACGGCCTTAAGAGGCGAAAGGGGCGAAAATCGGACAGTTGGCTTGGTCAGCGCCGCCATTTTATAGTCTGTTCCAGCTTTCGGGAAAAGCCGCGCCCTTCTCATAACTGGAAAAGCTTATGATCGCTGCGCTTTGTGAAGACTATGGCCCGCCGGACCGCCTCGTTTTGCGCGAACTTCCCGATCCCGCGCCAGGTCCGAGCGAAGTATTGGTCGCGCCATCCCGCGTCGCCCTGAATTTTTTCGACACGTTGATTATTGAGAACAAATATCAACTCAAGCCGGCCTTGCCATTTTCGCCGGGCGGCGAATTTTGTGGCCGAATCATCGGGCTTGGCGAAGGCGTCGAGGGCTTCCAACCGGGCCAGCGCGTCGCCGGCTATTGCTCCTACGGCGCCGCGCGTTCGCGCCTCGTTTTGCCGGCGCAAAGCCTGACGGTCGTTCCCGACGCCTTGAGCGACGATCGGGCCGCGGGCCTGTTCATAACTTACGGCACGACGCTTTACGCCTTGCGCCAGCGCGCGGATTTGCAAAGAGGAGAAGCGCTTGCCGTTTTGGGCGCTTCCGGCGGAGCCGGCCTGGCGGCTGTCGAGATCGGCGCGGCCATGGGCGCGCATGTGATCGCCTGCGCGTCCAGTCCTGAAAAGCTGCGCTTCGCCGAAAAATTTGGCGCGCATGAGGGGCTCGATTATTCGGTCGAAGACCTCAAGGACGGACTGAAGCGCCGCACGAACGGAAAAGGCGTTGACTGTGTCTATGACGCTGTCGGAGGCGCCTACAGCGAAGCCGGTCTGCGCGCCATGGCCTGGAAGGGGCGTTTTCTCGTGGTTGGTTTCGCTTCGGGAGAAATTCCCAAAATCCCGCTCAATCTGACTTTGCTCAAAGGCTGCGCCATCATCGGCGTCTATTGGGGCGAATTCGTCAAACGCGAGCCGCAGGCGCATCGCGAAAACATGGCGCAGATTTTCGACTGGGCGGCGCAAGGGGCGCTCTCCGCCCACGTTCAGGCCGTTTATCCTCTGGCCGAAATCGCCAATGCGTTGAATGTCCTTAAAGAAAGAAAGGCGCAAGGCAAGATTCTGCTGTCGATCCCAGAATGAATTAAGTTGAGGATTATTTCATCCTCTTGGCGTCTGCGTCTTGACCGCCGTCGGGCCGACGAATTGCCGAATCCGGCGTCCTTCATTTCCACGACAGATAAAGGCCGACGTCGCCGGGCACGCCGTGCGGCCAAT